>NZ_JBFRGR010000006.1:0-335132 GCF_052115445.1 Paenibacillus sp. 2RAB27 | reverse complement strand
TAGCTATCGTTTCCGATAGTTATCCCAGTCTTAAAGGCAGGTTACCTACGTGTTACTCACCCGTCCGCCGCTAGCTTAYCCCRAAGGATAAACCCGCTCGACTTGCATGTATTAGGCACGCCGCCAGCGTTCGTCCTGAGCCAGGATCAAACTCTCCATAGTAGAAAGATGACTTGCTCATTTGAAGCTAGCGAGATTTTGCAATCTCTTTTATAGTCGATTGCTCGACTGTGCTTACTCACTCGTTGTTCAGTTTTCAAAGATCAATTTCTTTCTTTTCCAATCCGCTCTCACGAACAGGAATTACAATATAGCATATTCATCCAACCAAATGCAAGCTTTATTTCTACAAATTCCGATAAAATTTGCGGCTCGTTTTGGCCGGACCAGTAATATACCATGGGTATTTGGATAATGCAATACCTTTTTAAAAAGAATATCGATTTAACTCTTGCACCACAAGTTCTTGCTCAAATTGCTCTTTCAATGAATCATTGCTCGGAGAAGTCGCAAGACCAATTTCCTTGAACTCACGAATTAGATTCTGAATCTCATGAAGATTACCCTGCTGCACATAGTGCTCTGTCTGATTAATGACGTGGAAGGCCATAGCCTGATAAGCATCCGTAAAACTTTGATCAACACCCTCTGCGCCTCGATAATCAGCATAATACCTCTTGAACGTATCCATTAAACTTTCTTCCATCCTAACCATCTCCTCTCCTGATATAGCATAGTTTCCCATTAACCTTTCCAATTTATACAATTTAATGTACAACAAGCCCCCTGCGAATTTATGCAAGGAGCTTGTTGTGGGAATCTAACCTTTTTCATCTCTTTATATATCTATAGTAAGAATGCAACTTATTAGCTTTATTTAACGTCAATTGTAGTAACGGATTGATTTTGGCCTTTAAGCTGAATCACATGACCTGCTGAGAAGTTAGCTAGGTTCCCCGTCAAAGCGAAAGTCGAAGACACATTGTATGTAGTTGATTGATCAACGCCATTGATATTTTGTGTGATCGTGATTGTTGCAATTTTACCTTGAGCGTTAATTGTTGTTGAAGTCAATGTACCCAAGATGTCGAATGAAGTGTTTACAGGTGCATTACCTGTTACTTCTACAAATACAACAGTATTGTTGAATGTACGTACTTTAACTGTATCGCCAACAGCAATTTCAGTTGCAGCTACCTTCACGCCATTACGCAAAACGAAAGCATCTGGGTGCAAGTTATACACAGTAGTTGTACCGTTCTTCGTTAGGGAAAGAACATTGTTGTACACAGCTGCATTTACAGTTCCTGTGTTTGAGTTTTGATCTTCGCCAGGCAATTGCTCGTTTGTACGATCTAGAAGAGCTGCCAATTGCGCACGTGTTACGCTTTGATTTGGTTTGAATGTGTTGTCTTCAAAACCGTCGATTAAGCCTTTATCAACAGCTACTTTCACATAACCAACAGATCCAGCTGGAATTTGCTTCGCATCCTTAAATGTAAGTGTGCTTGTCATGTTTGCTTTTGCTTCTGCTTCTAATTTCAATGCTTTCACTAGAAGTGTAGTCGCCCATAGACGGTTTGCATCTTCATTAGGTTTAACACTGTCATCACTCTCTGTGAACAGGTCGTTCTCAAGAGCTACAGCAACATAACCTACTGCCCATGCTGGAATTTTATCCGCATCTTTAAAATTCAATTTTGTTTGCTTTTCAGCATCGGACTCGGCTTGCTCACGCAATCCCATCAAACGAACAGCAGCTGTAATCGCTTCAATACGAGTTACTGTTTTCTCTGGTTTAAAGCTTCCATCTTCATATCCTTCAAAAACACGTTTGGATGCTAGGCTTGCAATGTAGCGCATTGCCCACTGAGAATTTTTCATATCGTTGAAATTAATGTTAATGGTAATGTTTGTGTTTCCTTTGGAGTCAAATTTATTGTTATCATATTTTTGCGTGTAGCTATTGTTATTGTTACCTTTACCACGATCATCATTTTTACTTCCATTTGCAAATGCGGCAGTTCCGCCACCTGCTACCATAGTTAGAACAAGACCTGTTGCTACGAATTTTTTCATTAGGTTTTTTTTCATTTTAAAATCTCTCCCTTAGTCATTTTATGGTTTATACATAAGATTAAGATGGAGCCTTCGCGAAGGGTTCCTGGTTATGCTACAAGGATTCGCCAATGCTTGTCAGTTTTTGGGGGTGCAGGTTGTAAATCTTTCAGAATCAATTCGCAAAGTCTATTAAATCCACCCTGAAACTGCTAAACTTAGACCATATAGTTTAACGCTAAAGGAGCTTATGTATGCGCTTACGAAACCCGCGAGTTCAGCTCGTTATTGCTCTGGCTGTACTCCTAATTGTTGTATCAGCCTTCTCATTCAGCAAGATTTGGTTCAAACAAGGAAGCATGAACGTAACCGCTGTAGTTCCAACTGTTACCCACCAAGATACCCCTCAAGTGAGCGAAGTACCTTCAGCCGTACCCAGTCCAGATACGAAAATAGCGAGCGTTGCCACATATCCAACTGAAAACGTAGATGTTGTTGTAATTGGTAGTGAGCTTGAAGGCCTCTATTTGGCCCGCGCTGCCATGGATGAAGGTCTCAAAGTGAAAATATTAGATCCCCATCAAGCCTTCGGCGGTCAAATCCTTCAAAGTCAGATGTTGTTTCTAGATGAAACACGAGATGAACAAGGACATTTACTCGTACAGGGCCGCGCTAAAGAACTATTCGATGGCTTCCGAAACGCTAAGATCCGAAAACTTTCTGAATTCACGACATACATGGACAAGTTAAGTAAAGATATCCCGATTGAGTCAGGCATCACGATTCAAGAGGTTGAACAAATTCAAACACCTGATTTTATGCACAAAATCCCATCCATCCTATATAAAACCAATAAAAATGAAATTAAGAAAATTACGGCCTCCTATTGGGTAGATAACAGTGATTTTGCCGCATTAATGAGCCGCTTGGATGCTAAACGTCTACCAGGTCTTGAGAAATTCTATGGGCAAAAAGATATTGAGTACATGAGCGCAGGCATGATGATGAAGTTTAAAAACGTAGATTGGAAGAAGTTCAATACGACCTTCAATGCATTAAAGCCAGAGGACAGATCGAAGCAATTCGGAGGTGGAAGTGTCAGCGATAGTTTCGCTATTGGGCTTAGCGGCATGACGAAGGCGTATCATCCTTCTAATAATCGTGTTTTCCTTAGAGGTTTGAATGCCGTGAATCAACGTGATGGCGAAGTCCTCATTAATGCGTTGCTAGTCTATACTGTGGATCCTGCCAAGCCGGCGTCTGTGCAAGAAGCAGTCTATTTGGGAAATAAGGAAACTGCCCTGATCTTGCAGCATTTCCGTAAAACATTACCAGGCTGGGAGAAAGCTGAACTAGGCGAACTGCCAACTTACCCTTATATTCGAGAATATAATCACTACGAAATGGATTACACTCTTAAACCATCTGATCTCCTCGCAGGTACGATGTTCTGGGACAATGTCAGTATTGGCGGTTATCCGCTTGATCTCCAGGGTACGAGTGCCAACAAATGGGGAATTGAGATGGGACGCCCTGACAAATACGGCATGCCGCTTCGCAGCTTTTTACTGAAAAATTATGAAAATGTCATAGCAGCAGGAAAAAATGTTGGTTCCTCCGCGATCGCATACGGCAGCACACGTATTCAGCCAAACACGAGTTTGGCCGCAGAGTCCATCGGTGTCATCTTGGGCCAGCTTCATGGCAAGCAGAAACTTCGCGAAATTAAGCCCGAAGACATGCTGAAGCTCCAAACGTACTTAGCTACTCGTTATCAAATCAAACTAACTGGCGTAACAGGAACCAACAAGATCACGGGTTGGAATGAAGAGGAAATTCGCAAACTGGATACTGGCGAAATCACTTATCCTAGCTATGTTCAAACACGTAAAAAACCAGCCGTTAAATGACATATAGATATTATTGACCGTGTCCTCGTTCAAGTAACGAGTGAGCACGGTTTTTCTTTTCAAAAAAGGATTGAAAGCCAAGCAACATGCGTATACAATAAGTAATATACTTATATTCACTTACAAACGCTTAAGTAAAGGAGGTTATCATCTTTGTTTCAAGAAGAACGACTCTTTTCCATCCTTGAATACTTAAAATCAAATAAGCGTATCTCCGTAGATCTGATTTGTGAGCTCTATGAAGTTTCTCGCGATACGGCTAGGCGGGATATGGTCAAATTAGAGGAGCAAGGATCCATCGTTCGTACGCGAGGTGGTGCAATTCTTCCCACACTTTCTAAAGAGGTCGGCAATTATGATCAGCGCCTTCAAGAGGAATCCTCTTCGAAACTGACGATAGGTAAAACAGCTGCAACCCTCGTTCAAGATGGCGATTATCTGATGATGGATGCTTCAACAACTGTTCTGCATGCAGCTACTGCCCTGGCCTCTAAAAACAACATTGTCATCACAAGTTCCATTCAAACTGCCGCTATCCTTACTCGTAAAGATGGTATTACGATTCATATGCTTGGTGGTGTGCTAGATAATAAGCAACATAGTGTCTACGGGGCTAAGGCGATTGAAATGTTAAACGAGTATCACGTCGATAAGCTTTTCATTGGCACTTGCGGCATTTCCGAAAATGGGCTATCCGCCCCCAATGAGGAAGATTGTTATTTAGTAAGAGCGATGATGGAGCATGCTGATCAAGTGATCGTTCTCGCAGATCATTCGAAATTCGGCAAGCGTCTGTTCCATCGTGTCGTAGGATTTGAAAGTATTGATATTCTGGTAACGGATCAAGCGCTGAGCGAGGAAATGAAAGAGCGCTTACTGGCCAGTGAGGTTGAAATTGTACTAGCAGGAGGAGAAGAACAACATGATTAAACTAATCGTAAGCGATCTGGACGGCACGCTGCTTGACCATCATAAGAAAGTCACGGAACGGGAGCTGAAAGCTCTACAACAAGTGAGAGACGCAGGAATAATGCTTTGTCTGGCCTCTGGTAGAATGAATTCGGAGATGCAGAGAGTACTTCAAGATATCAATCATCAAGCTCATTCTGTTTCCCAAAATGGTGCCTTCATCCATTTGATAGATGGTGCGCTTCTGCAAGCGAAGCTATTTGAGCCTTCCATTGCCCACCGAGTGTATCAACTCATCGAATCTTTCGATGTAGTTAAGTTTATATGCTCCGGAAGTGCCAATTATATTGAGCGCTTGAGTCCCGCTTCGGACGAGATTCAGAAGAGAATGTTCGAACCTTTTATCGTCAAAAGCGAGATGGAACAATCCCTGAAGGATGAGTTTCCGATTTGTAAATTCTCACTATTCGGGCAGGAAGACGATTTACTTGAGATCAAGTCGCTGTTAGAAAAAGAGCTCGCTGATCAATTGGATATCTATATGGCTGATACAGATTGCCTCGATATCATGCCTCACCAAGTTTCCAAAGGCAGCTCCCTCCTTACACTTCTTGCCCACTTGGGATTAAAACCTGAAGAGATCGCTTGTTTTGGAGACTCCTTTAATGATGTCTCAATGTTCGGTATTACTCCGCATAGCTTCGCCATGCACACAGCTCATTCTGATGTGAAAAAAGTTGCCTCGAATACGGTGAGCTCTGTTTCCGAAGCGATTGCCCATGTATTAACTTATAATGAAAAGTTTACGACTGAACGTAAAGGAAGCGCCACATTATGAAAAGATTATTAATTATGGGCTGTCTCTCCTACTTGTTAACAGGCTGCACGCACGTAATTTTTGGCGCGGTGTTACCTGAACTACTAGCCCATTACGGACGAAGCTACAGTGGTGGCGGCATGCTCGTCTTTTTGCAATTTGGAGGTTTCATGCTTGGTGTGCTTGCTATGCCTACACTCATTCGTACCATCAGTCGTCGAAGCACAATTACAATGGCATTTTGTTTACTCTTTATCGCTATGCTGGCTATAGGGTTGTTGCCCCCTTGGCCAATGGTCGTAGGTCTGACATTCATTGCTGGTATCTCCTTTGGACTTGTGGAGTCTAGTATCAGCACCTTTGTCCTCATGGCTGCCAAAGATCAACAAGCTGTTGCTTTCAGTAAGCTTGAGGTATTCTTTGGACTTGGCGCCTTATTCATGCCGCTTGTATCCAGTTTACTCATTGCAAATGGGCTATGGAAATTCGCCTTTATGCTGCTCGGACTAAGTGCTCTTGCAACAGGCATCATTTGGTCAAAGCTATCCTTAGGCGAGCATGATGAATTACTTGCACATAAAGCGGATCGTTCGCAGAAAGCAGATCGAGTTCCTGTACTTTCTAAAAAATCGTTCATTTTTTTATGCTTACTTATGACCGTATTCTTCTTGTATTGCGGCATGGAAAATACGATTGTAAATTTCTTACCGTCGATCTTTAAGGACCAGCTACAGGCTTCAAGCTCTGTCTCTACACTCGGTGTGACCGCTTATTGGTTAACCATGGTTGTGGGTCGCTTATTCGCGGGTGCACTAGCTGAGAAGATGACCTATTTCAAATACTTAGCTTTCTCGTTCGCTTTAAGCTTAATCACCGTAATCGTATGGGTTTTTAGCACGAATCTTTGGAGTAGCTTTGCCGTGATCCTCTTGCTTGGGTTATTCATGTCAGGTATGTTCGCCGTTGCCCTTATTTATGCGAATCAACTGTTGCCAGGACGTACAGAGCAAACGACGAGTGCGCTCATTGCCTCTGGTGGTTTAGGCGGAGCTATCTTGCCGCTTGGTGTTGGTTGGGGTATGGATCACTTCCATGTAGGTGTCTCGATCTGGTTTGTACTGATTAGCATGTGTGTTGTGTTTGGCATTATTATGTATACACGTAGATGGCAGGCTCCTGTGTTGGGTGCAAATTAACTGGATAAACTACAGCTGTTTTTTGAAGTTTTCGCTCCAAATTCCAATTAGATGGAAAATATGTAGGTAATTTTCGCCAAAACGACTAATCTAACCTTTTCGGGGTAAATTAACTGCATAAAATCCATCTACTTGCTAAATTTCCGTTAAACTAGTGAAATTAACTGTAGAAATTACAGCTACTGTGCCAGACGGGGTGTAGTGGGTGGAGAACAATCCAAAAAGCAAAAGACCCTTCACATCCACTTAGGTGGAATTGAAGGGTCTTTCGTTTTACTGAAATGGCTTTAGTTGAATGAGAATCGCATTGTCTTCAAACACAACATTTTTAATGCCAATTAATTTAGGTAAGTAAGATTGCAATGGAATTTCAATCGGAGCTAGTTGAAGCCACTCGCTAGGCAGTTGCCAATTCCGGATTTGAGTATTCACATGCTGAATGACCAAGTTAGGTGGATCCCATGCCAATGTGAATGTCGTGTGAGCACCAATTGGAATCCGATCGTGCCACCTTACGTTTACATCCGCCTCAACCCTAGCACCCTGCAGATCCAACTCTGCACCTTCCATCCGAAAGTCATGCGGCAGTGTGCTGTGCGAGGCTAACTGCTTTTTGAGCAAATGATTAACTTCCTCTTCCGAAAGCCGCACGTCGAGTTTTCGGGAGAGGATCATTTCTGCAATTTTGCTGCTTATGGCGATCTCTTTATATTGTAGATCTAGCGACTTTGTTGGTTTCACATACTGAATGATGATGAATAGCATCACCGCGGCGATGACAGCCAGCATCAGGAGTGTGATCGTAACTTTCTTCAGCATGCCAATACACCTCGCAGATCATGAGTAGTAGGCTTCGCGAGGAAGCGCGCTACTCATCTTTATTCTGCTGCTTCTCTTTCAGCCAGCGCGGAGCGCCCTTGCTCTTGCGATCGCGCTCGCGTTGCGCTTTGCTGACGGCCTTGCCTGCGGCGGCCGTCTTCCCTTGCGCTGCCGGCTTCGCCGGAGCAGCGCCCTGCTGGCCGCGCGCGTCAGGCGCCGCGGCACTTACACGCACCGCGCCCGCAGGCGCGGCAGCCTCATGCGCGCCGGCGGAGCCGCTGCGCGAAGGTGCTGCGCTTGGGCGCGCAGCTTCACGGCGGCTGCGCATCGTAGCCGCGCTGCGATCTTGGGCCGGGTCAACTAACCGGCCCTCGTACATGGCCTTCGGCTCGATCGTGATGCCGAGCTGTTTCTCGAATTTCTCGATGATGAAGAGCTCTCTCGAGGTCACGATAGAAATCGAAGTCCCCTCACGGCCCATCCGGCCTGTCCGACCTACACGGTGCAGGTAATACTCTGCATTCGTCGCCACATCCAGATGGAATACGTGCGTCACACCTTCAATATCAAGTCCTCTGGCTGCAACGTCAGTTGCCAACAATAATTGGAATTTCCCCTCACGGAAATTGCCCATCACTTTGGCACGATCCTGCTTGCTCGCTTCTCCATATAGAGCTTCAACAGAAAGCCCAACGTATTGAAGCTTACCAACGACTTGTGCAATATCATCAGTTACATTAATGAAGACAATCGCTGAAGTCGGCTTTATCATCCTAACAAGTCTTCGGAGTGTGTCAATCTTTTCACGTTCCTGACACACGACATAGTGATGCTCCAACGTTTCAGCCGTACGCTGGGAGGGGTTTATTTTGATAATAACCGGATCCTTCAACCACCTGCCTGCTGCTTGCTCCGTACTTTGAGGAATAGTCGCCGAAACAAACACCATTTGACTCGTGCGAAGCATACCTTTGAGTACCGCTTCTACATCCTGCATAGAGCCAAGTTCAAACACTTGGTCAACTTCATCAACAATGCCCATTTTCACATGATGCAGCGTAAGCTTGCGAACTTTCATTAATTCCAACAATCGTCCAGGCGTTCCAACTACGATATGCGGGTGAAGGCGCAGCTTTTCGATCTGTCTGGCAACAGCCGCTCCACCGATTAAGGATTGCGAACGAATAGGCCCCCCGCTAGTCAATTTCTCAATTTCCTGCATGATCTGCATGCCCAACTCTCGCGTAGGGACAATAACTATGACTTGCAATTGTTTCTGTGTTGGATCAATTCGCTCCAAGGCAGGCAGCAAATAAGCTAGGGTTTTACCCGTTCCTGTCTGGGATTGAATAATCGCATCTTTCCCTTGCAGGAGAACTGGAATACCTTCCGCTTGAATCGGTGTTGGCTCACCAATCCCTAATTCTTGTAATTTATCTAAATAAGCCTGTGCAATCTGCAGCTGTTCGAAACTCGTGCTCAATACGATATACCCCTTTTCTCTTCCAACCTCATGCCCATATTATATGCTAGAGTGCCTCAGCAAACAAATATGCAGACGCCGCCCTCTATCTATCTGATCCCCATTCGTCCAAAAACTTCTGTTTAATCGCATCCCGTGCACGAAAAAGCCTTTGTCGCACAACGCCTTCGGTCACACAAAGTTCACTAGCCATATCTTTATAAGATAAATTATGAATCCATTTCATAGCGATAATCTGTCTATAAGAAGGATTAAGTTGATTGATATAAGCAATAACGGCTTCTCTCATGACTTTCATTTCAACCTCTACGTCTGGCGCAGCCGAATAATCCGAAGTTGGAGCTGACTCCTTTAAGGAAAACAATACCTCTGTCTCGAGTTCATCACGGTTACGTCTATGTTTGCGCAAATGATTGAGAGTCACGTTCCGCGTAAGTCTCTTGAGCCAGCCCTCATATTTATCAATTTCCGTTAATAAAGGGGCTTTGTGAACAGCACGGAGAAAGGCTTCCTGGATAATGTCCTCCACGGCAGCGTGATCTCTCAAAATAAAATTAATCATCGGATAAACKAGCAAGTAAAATTCTTTATAAATTTGTTCCTGCAACCCTTTATCTAATGTATTAAAGTCCCTGTTAAATATCTCTCTCAGTGACTTCATTTTATCCCCCCTAGCCTACAGGTAAAAAGACCCATCGGTTATCTACCTTATTTTAGGTTAAAAAAGGGGAGTAAACAATCGTTACCGTTAAAATAACATGAAAAATTTTCCCTTCACGAGGATGCATTACATCTTGAAGGCAGAATACTTCGCGACATTTTGACAGCCTCATCTCCATCTATTAAACTAAAAGTGCTCCAACTATTCTATTTCCATCCGAAGGGATGACGTGCATGCCTACCAATTTCGAAAACGATTTTAACACGTTGGTCGCCAAGACCGCAGAACTTATTACAGGTGATACTTCCCCAGAAATGATCGAGAAAATCAAAATATGGGCTTTCTTCAATCATGTTCACAAGGCACTACCCGCACTCGCTTCCCACTGGAATCAATCTCATCCTGAGGGCAAGGCAGAAATGCGAAAGATTTTCGAAGAAATCCGCGCACTAAATCAAGCGAAGCAAGCAGCGAAGTCTGATTCATCCGAAACGTAGCAAAGGCAGAGAAAAAGCGACCCCAATGTGATTGGGAGCCGCTTTATTTTTTATTCATGATATGGGATGCCAGCTTGTTAAAAAGGCGTGGAAACAGATGAAATAATTTAATACCAACACCCGCTACAAAAGGCAGGTTCTTCTCTGGTATGTTTTTCTCGATCGCATGAATGAGCTCTTTGACTACTTTGTCCGGCTTTAACATAAACCAAGCGATGTTCTTGACATAATTACCGCTCGGATCCGCCTTGTCGAAAAATGGTGTCGCAATCGGACCTGGATTAATCGCTGTCACGGATACCCCTGTTCTCGCTAGTTCCATCCGCAAGCTATTCGTGAATCCTAGCACCGCATGCTTGGTTGCCGAATAGGCTGTTGATTTGGCTGAACCAATTTTACCTGCCATTGAGGCAACATTGACAATATGACCACTACCTGCCTTTAACATGTGCGGAAGCACTGCCTGCGTGCAACGCACGAGCCCCAGATAATTCACATCCATCATCTCTTCAAAATGAGCAAGTGGCGCTTCCGTAAATGATTCAAATATACCATATCCAGCGTTATTAATGAGTATATCAATTCGCCCAAACTCGGCGATGATGCGGCTCACAACTTGATTGACCTCATCTGTATGTGTAACATCCATGGCGTAGACAGCGTGTTTCCCCGCCAAGCTCGAAGCAATTTGTTTCAACATATCCGTACGCCGTGCCGTCAACACAGGAATAGCACCCTTAGCTGCAAATTGCTGCGCCATCAATGCTCCAATTCCACTTGAAGCCCCTGTAATCAAGACGACTTTGTTCTTGATTTCCAACTTATTCCACCCCCTTCGATACACAAAAAAAATGGAGCTACCATCATACTGGTACTCCAACGTTTCTACTTATATTACGTAATTAGCACTTGAATGTCTAGTTCACCAATGCCATCCATGATTAAAGGAATGGTTAATGCTCTCTTCGGCACAAATCCTGCTGCCGTTGCAGATTGGACTAACTTCGGTGGTGTAATGTCGACCCGAACGCCTTGGTTAAAGAGCATCGTGCTCGCATTACCACTAATCATATTGCCCAATTCAGAAATGGCACTCTTTCCCATTTCATCCATCTCAGTGATGACGAATCCGCCCATCATGGCAGAAACCATTTTTAGAGCAACATCTTCAGCCAAGCCGAAAACGACGTCGCCTTCCATTTGTCCAGTCATACCAATTTGGATCCAGATATACTTTTCCACAAATTTGACGTCTTTAATGCCGAGCTGTCCTGTCGTTGGGCGAATGTTAGCAACTTGCTCGATGACGATTCTAGCCGACTCCAAAAAGGGATTAATGTACTCAGCCTTCATAGCTCCGCTCCGATCTCATTTGTGAATAAGTTCCACAGAAAAACGACCTTTTTCAACATTATACATAATATTTTAGGACAAGTATACTGTCAATTTAACAAAAATAGTTCCATCTACTCAGTTACATGCCACAATTCTACCTTCATACTTAAATTGTCGAAACCTAGTATCGATGCCTCCAAATAATTAAAATCCAAAAACAATGGTAAATTATACAAAATAATAACTATTCCTGTTAAACTAAGAAAGAGAATCCCAATAAGGAGAGATGAGAGTCAATGACGATGAACCCCCCTCCTGCAAGTACCCAAAAATTCACGATTTACCTGATAGCCGTCATAGCGATCTTCGGTATTCATTTAATTTATTTGCACCATCTGCCTTTTTTTCAAAATAACCGCATGGCAAGCATCGCAATCGATAGTGGTTTGTTCGTCGTATTTATGTTACTCATCCTATTAGGAATACGGTTACTCAAGCGACGTGAAACGAGTATTTCGGAAAGTGCTGAGCGATATAAATCACTATTCGATAACCACCCTGATTCCATTATTTCCTTTAGTTTGGATGGAGATATCCTTTCTTCGAATCATGGACTTGAAAGCTTGCTCGGATTGGGTGAAGAATCGTCAAAATCTGCCTCGTTTCTTCCAATGATCCATCCTCCTGATCTACTCAAAACGCTGCACCATTTCCAAGTAGCTTCAGAAGGAACGCCCCAAAATTTCGATGCTTCTTTCTTACATCAAAATGGTTTCCCTATCCCTTCTAATGTCACTTTTGTTCCTACTAAGGTGGGCAACCAAATCATTGGGGTGTATGCTATTCTGAAAGATTTGACCGAGATCAGAGAACAGAAGAAAGAAATTGATAAGCTCTATAAGCAAAATCAACTTATTCTCAATTCGGTATCAGAAGGCATTTATGGCATTGATACGAATGGACGCACTATTTTCTGGAACAAAGCCGCAGAAGCCATCACCGGTTGGAAAGTGGATGAAATGCTAGGTAGACGCATACATAACCTAATTCGGCCGCTTCATGAGGATGGAACTTTGGTCATTCCTGAGGATAACGCGACAGTAAATACGATGCTTCAACGTGAAGGCGCGATCATGAATGAAGATTTGTTTTGGAAAAAAGATGGAACCAGCTTTCCAGTAGAGTACATGTCCAGTCCTATGTTAGATGGTGGTGGTCAGTTGCTGGGTACCGTCATTACATTCAGTGATATCACCGAATTGAAGAAGACGCAGGAATTGCTTATTAAATCAGATAAGCTATCTGCCGTTGGACAGCTGGCTGCTGGTGTTGCGCATGAGATCCGCAATCCGCTGACCGCGTTAAAAGGATTCCTCAAGCTGCTCAAGACAAGCTCTGCCAAGGAGCAATATTACATTGAAATTATGCAAAAAGAGCTGCAGCGTATAGAATTCATTGTGAATGAGTTTTTGTTTGTATCCAAGCCACAAGCTACCCACTTCGTTACTAGTACGTTATACACGATCATCATGAGCACGGTAGAGTTACTTCAACCACAAGCACTGCTCTCTAATATCGAAATTGAAGCAGAGGTTGACTCTGGGCTTCCCCCTGTCATGTGTGATGAGAATCAAATCAAGCAGGTCTTCATTAATATAATGAAAAATGCGATTGAATCGATGTCGCAAGGTGGGAGTCTGCGCATTCATGCAGAGCTGAAAGGTTCGGGCAATCAGATTCTTGTTCGTTTCGTGGATCAGGGCTGTGGCATTGCACCTGAACGTCTTCCCAAGCTTGGAGAACCTTTCTATAGTACAAAGGAAAAAGGAACAGGACTGGGCCTAATGGTTTGTTTTCGGATCATTGAAGCACACGGTGGGTTCATGAACATTAGCTCTAAACTTACGGAGGGTACGATCGTCGAGATCACACTGCCGACAACAACTTACCTATCTAAAGGAGAAGCAACAGGATGAACGGATTTCTAATCGATCTAGATGGCACACTTTACAGAGGGCACGAGCCAATCCCTGGTGCCGCTGCTTTCTTGCAATGGCTCCAGCAGGAGCAATTGCCTTACCTCTTGGTGACGAACAATTCGTCCCGCACCCCCGAGCAGGTTGCCGAGCATCTACAAGCGCTCGGCATGGAGGTACCCGCGGCAGCCGTCTATACGTCTTCGCAGGCGGCTGCGCAGTACTTGACCGAGCAGCGCGCTGGCCGGCGCGTGCATATGATCGGCGAAGACGGCCTGCGGATTGCGTTGGACGCAGCCGGCTTCGCGTTGGACGAGACGACGCCGGATTACGTCGTCCAAGGCATTGATCGCAGCTTCACCTATGGGAAGCTGACGGAAGCGGTCCGCCATCTGAAGCATGGCGCGACCTATGTCTTAACGAATCCCGACCGGATGCTTCCGTCGGATGGGGGGCTTATGCCAGGGGCTGGCTCCCTGGCAGCTGCGATCACCGCCGCCTCCGGCGTGGAGCCGGTGGTGATCGGGAAGCCTTCGCCGATCATCATGGCGTATGCCATTGAGCGGCTCGGTTTGCCTGCCGCCGATGTCTGGGTCATCGGCGATAACGTGCACACCGACATCCGCGGAGGCAGGGTGGCGGGGTGCCGCACTGCCCTTGTCTTGACGGGCGTCGCGACGCCAGACAATGTGCATGAGCAGCTGGCGTCGGCTGGCTTGACGCCGGACTTGGTCTGCACGGATTTGCCGCATTTCATAGCGCAGCTGAATGGAGATAACTAATCCTACTCTTGGTTGCTAAAGAGGACAGACTCACAGTGAACACACTGCGAGCCTGTCCTCTTTTTCTCAATCGTTAATCCTTTATTTCCCGTTGAGCTCGGTAAGCCGTCGGTGTAACCCCGAAAGATTCTTTAAACCGTTTCGTGAAATATGCCGGATTGCTATATCCAACCTGTAATGCGATATTCTCAATTGTTTCGTCTGTGGACACAATCATCTTTGCTGCAGCGTTCATACGTTCCTTCGTCACGAAATCAACAAAGTTCTCTCCAGTCTCTTGTTTGAAAATTTTACTCAAATATCGTGGACTTAAGAAGACGATACCTGCTGCAGCCTCTAGAGATAACTCTGCAGACAAATGAGTGGTTATAAAATCTTTCACCGTTTTTATAAAATCCGAGCTCTTGCTTTTCGTATTAACTTCGATAAAGCTGAACGTCGTTTCAATGACGTTTATGCTCCATCTTTCGAATTCATCCACGTTTCGGATTTTCTCGAATTCAGCGAACAGTTCCTGCGTCAATATATCACGTGTACTTAAATTCATATCCTTTACAAAGCGATAGTAAACATAAACAAAATCTCGCAGCAACTTATGATAGGAATCAGATGAACAACTTCCTGTCTTAACAATCTCCATGAATAATTGAAGTGAAGCCTTGACATCTTCCAGCCGCTTCCCTTTAAGCACACGAGCGAATTGCTCTAGAATCTCATCAAAGTTTTCTCCAATCTTTTGCTCTCTGCCAATTAGTTCCTCTACAAAGAACACCGACCGGGACGGTTGAAAGTATGAGTATTTAAACAATTTCTCCGATTGTTTATATAGTACCTCCATTTCCAGTGGATCCTTCTGCCAAGGACTTACTAAAGCCACTATGGTCACTAAAAAGTTGGCAGCCAAATAACCAGATATTTCATGAATTAATGTTACAATCTCATTTCGATCAGGCTCGCTCGAATAAATGAGTACTTCAATACGATAACGTGATGATGATTCACAGGCAAGATGATGCACCTTGGATGTACCATATCCTTCGATCAAATCAATCAAGCTATAGATGATAAACTGCCTATTTTCCAAGCTGAGATGATGCATGAACTCATAGTCCAGTTCAAGAATCACGAAACAATACTGCTGTGTTGTTGGCAAATTCGTTTTGAGAAGCTCAAAGCGCTCTGCTAGATCTTGATGGTTGTCGATATTTCCGTGGAACAAGTCATGAATTAGTTTGCTTTTGATCAGTGGCATATTGTTCTCAAGCGTTATTTCCAAGTTGGTCACTTTAACAGATAGGTTGTTAATAATTGCATTAATTTGAGCGTATTCATTGGAATACCCTGCGGTATCTGCCACGACTCCCGGAGTATCTCCAAATATTCTACGAGCCGTGTCCACAATCGACTTCAAGGGATGATAAATACGGAAAGTCAATACGTTTGAAATCCCATAGCCGATAAGTAGAGCAATGGCACCAATAAATATGAGCATATTTCTCATATACTTGCTCTTCGCATAAAATTTCTCAACAGAGGTCAGCCGTACGATTTTCCATCCGCTCGATTCTAACGTATGAAAGGAAACGATGGAGCTGATTCCGTCAATATCGTCAATCAAGTGTCCATCTGAGCCCGGGTAGCTCCGTATATTGTCAATGAAGGAAAGATCGATGGGAAGATTCCCACTCCTGGATACGATTTCATTAGGTGTAAGAATAAACAATTGACGTGTATCCTGATTAACTGATTGTTTTAAGACATTGGATAGCGCTATCTCATTAATATGAATGGCGATATAACCTTTTGCGTTTGCTTCCCCATCAACGGGATATGCACCGATATAAGTGATTGCGTTGATTTGGCGTCCATTAGAATCAATGGCTTTCGTTACAAACCAGTGGGTTTGATCCTTGACACGACTAATTTCATTGATCCATGAGTCCACCAAATCATTGCGAATGGAGTGAAGCGCTAGTGTGGAAGAAACGATCGAATCACTCTTTTTAAAGTAAAAGTCAATAGAGTCAATCACGTTATACTGTCCCTCGACGATTTCTTTCAAATATTGGTGCGCATCGTAGACATCAGATATACGGTCCTCAAGATTAGTTTCGTTGAAGAAAGACATCATATCAACGGTTTTGTAATGGGGAATTACAAGCTTTTGAAACAGCTTCTCAACTGTTGTGAATACGGTGTGCTCGGACATCGTCTCTACATAAGCCAGCAATTCCTTATCGCTTCTTTCTACTTCTTCATTCAAAATCTTGGAAATAATGAAATAGGACGCGATGCCAACGAAGAAGATCGTTACGATCAGGAGTATACTGTACGTAAACATTAATTTATAGAAAACCGTATTAAAGCGTTTTGGCACTTTCATGAGCTCAACCCCGATTTCAGAGAGCGTATCTAAATATCACAAAATGGATAGTCCCTCCTTATGCAGGCAGGTCCCATCCATTAGTATAATGTGCATTAATTATATTTCAACCCTTAATCAAGATTAACAGGGCCTCATAATATCTTATCCTTTCATACCTGAAGTAACCATACCTTTGACAAAATAACGTTGGAACGAAATGAATACGGCAAGCACCGGAATCATCGTTACGACGGACATGGCTAATAGGCTGCCCCAGTCAACGTTGTATTCGCCCATAAAATTGGACAGTGCAAGCTGAATTGTATACTTTCTAGGGTCGCTGATGACAATAAGCGGCCACAAGAAGTCATCCCATCTCCACATAAAGGAGAAAATAGCTAACACAGATAAAACCGGTTTTGAAAGCGGCAAAATGATTTTCCAATATATTTTCCATTCTCCAGCCCCATCTATCCTTGCAGCTTCAAGTAGTTCATCGGGAACAGAAAGTAGATATTGACGGATCAGGAACACACCCGTTGGCGTAGCAGCCGGTGGGATGATAATCCCCCATAAGCTATTAAACAGCCCCAGCATGCTAATTACTTTGAATATTGGAATCATAATCACTTCCAGCGGAATCATTAAGGTTGAGATAAAACCAGCTAAAAGAATACTATCTCCCTTAAAGCGGTATTTGGCTAGCGCAAATCCGGCCATAGAGTTTATGAGAAGCATCAAAAGTGTGGAAGTGACCGTCACAAAAATACTGTTCAAGAAGTAAGTCCCAAATTTACCTTTGTTAAAGGCAATCTCGTAATTTTCTAATGTAAAATGACTTGGAAAAATAGCTGGCGGCCATTGGTATAGATCTGTCTTATCCTTGAAAGAGGAAAGAACGACCCATAGGACTGGGAAAATAAACACGATTGTAAGTAGGATCAGCATAACGTAAAGGAGGACCTGGCTTTTTGTTTTCATGATATGGCTCCTCCCTTTGACAGCTTCAATTGGATGATACTAAGGACTCCGATGATAACAAGTAGTACGACAGACATTGCGCTTGCTAATCCGAGGTCCTGCTTCTCAAATCCAATCTGATAAATATACTGTACGACGTAAGTCGTATCTTTCCCTGGACCTCCGCCTGTCAAAGCTTTCATCAGAGGGTAAGCCTTAAACGCTTCGACTACGCTGAGCATAACGACAAGAATACTCGTGGGCTTGAGCAGTGGTAATGTAATACTCCAGAATGATCTCGTCTTCGAAGCACCGTCAATCATAGCTGCTTCATAGTAGTCCTGCGGAATCGCTTGTAAACCCGCAATAAATATTACCATATAGAAACCGAGCCTTGACCAAACGGTCGCTACGATAATTGTCATTTTTGCATTGAACGCATTAGTAAGCCAGTTAATGGGATCTATGCCTAATAACCCCAAAAAATAATTCATGACACCGAAGCTATCGCTGAATATCCACTTCCAAGTCAAACCCACGATAATGTAAGAGATTAAAGTCGGCCAATAGAAGACGGAACGAAAGAACCCTTTACCGACAAGTTCACGACTAAGTATCATTGCAATTGCGAGCGAACAAACATAGATAAGTGGTACGGCGACAACGACATATTGTGTTGTTCTTCCAAGCGCACTCCAAAATTCCGGAGTATTAAATACTTTGACATAATTGCGCATTCCAACATATTTCATCGGATTCAATCCGTCATATTTGGCAAAGGAATACATGAGTCCGAATATCGCAGGAATCACAATAAAGGTTGTGAAAATAATTAAGTTCGGCAAAATGAAAAGGTAAGGAGCGATTGCCCTCTTGAATTTGTCCTTGTTGAATCCAACATACAGCTTTTTCCCATTTTTTACAATACCATCCATGTTCAGTCTCCTTCCTTATTATCGTAAAAGAGAAAGGGGCTGAGCTCAGCCCCTTCGGTTAGGCCTACTTATTTTCACTAATAATCGTATCAACGGTTTTATTCATTTTTTCCAGCATAGCTTTACTTGTTGTCTTATTACCCAGCACTTCAACAATACCGGTCTTCAAATCTGCTTGGAATTTATTCGTCAGCGGGTTCGACCAGTCTGCGCCCGCCGATGCAGGAGTGGAGGCCAACTCATTGGCGAACACTTCAAATAAATCTTTGCCAAAAGAATAGTCAAGCTTGGCATTGTCTTTCCGAGGGCTCATAAATAGCGAATCTGTTGCATATTTGGCATTGGCTTCTTTCGTCGACAAGAATTTGATGAGATCTGCCGTTTCCTTCTCTACTTTGGAACCMTTAAAGCCCATAAGGTACTTACCACCTGGTACAGAGGAACGAGTCGCTTCTTTCGGCATATAAGTGACGCCCCACTCGAATGTGTCGATCGTCTTATAGTTGCCGAGCACCCAGTTGCCTGCCATGTGAGCCGCTACCGTACCGGAGCGGAACAGGTTATTGGGATTGTCACCGCCTAGCCAAACCGAAGTCGGCATGATGCCATCTTTGTGCAATTTGGCAAAGTAATCGACTGCTTTAACAGCATTGTCAGAATTTAATGCAGCTTTCGTACCGTCTGCAGAGAACAGGCTGCCGCCGAATTGATACAACATCGTCGTCCATCTGTGGGTGGAGAAGTCCCAAACGAGACCGTACTTAGCTCCGCCCTTCTCCATGACTTGCTTCAATGCCGCTTCGAATTCAGTCCAAGTCCATACGTTATCTGGCGAGGTCGGAACGGATACTCCGGCTTTCTTAAAGAGAGTCTTATTATAAATTAACCCATTTGCAGTAACGTCAAGAGGTACCGCAATCACTTTATTGTCTTTCGTCACATAATAAGGTTTCAACGTATCCATGAATTGTCCGGTAAACGCTTTCAAATCACCGACATACGGAGTGAGGTCCAAAGCCTGATTAGAGAACGTCGATGTATCGGTCATACGAGCAAGCGCCGGAGGATTGCCGCCAGAGATCATCGTCTTCAGCTTTGTACCAATATCCGCGAAAGCTACCTCTACTAGGTTGACTTTGATATTCGGATTCTTTTCTTCGTACTGCTTGAGCAAGCCTTTCATGACTTCACCTTCATTACCGTCCGAGAACCAGACGAAGTCAAGATTCGCCTGTTTTTTCGAAGCCTCTTTCGTAGCTTCCGCATTCGGCGAGCTTGCTTTTGGCTGCTCTGTCGATTGTCCGCAACCTGTTAACCCGAGTACAATCGATAAACTAAGCGCTGTTGTCCCAAGCCATTTGCTTCTTGCTTTCATCAATATCCCACTCCCCTATTATCTTGTCGGTGTTATGAACCCACAGAATGACTATAACTTGATCAATGCTCAACGTTCAATCCAACAATATCCGTTTTATGTAGAAGAGTGCATTTGTTATATCCAAACCCGCTACTAACKGATTATCATTATTTCGTCTTTCCGCGAGTGTGGAAAAAATGATAGTCGCGACTAAAATATGTAACCTTCTTATTTCAACGTCAGATGAAAAGGTGACAATACGATATAAAAGCCGTAGCCATCCTTGTATCCAAGGGCAGCCGCGGCTTCCATCAATCGATCCGATCCCAATCCACATCGAGCTCCGTATTTCGTTCCTGCAATCTACCGTCTCGGGCATCCTGTTGCAGCTCTTCTAGCCATTTCAACTCAGTGAAAGCACGTTTATAGCTGCCGACCATCATATGCAAGACGACGCGTGGAACGATGTTTAAGTGCTCGTAGTACAAACTTTTCATCTTATTCATGATCATTTTCTGTTCCAAAATTTTATGTTCAAGTATATCTGCAATTTTAGATTGATCACCATGAACGGTAAAAGGCAATGCCACATAGAGTGGATGATAATGTTTGATCTCTTCATGCAATTGATGAGACAACAGTTCTTGAAATTTTTGCTTACCCGCTTCCGTGATTTGATATATGGTTTTCTCGGGCCGATTCGTATCCCGCACGACTTCTAGCGCTTCCACATGACCATCTTTATGAAGTTGATCCATGGCATAATAGAGTGAACCGTCCTGCAGCTTCATATAATTCGCCATGCCTCGTTCTTTCATCGTTTGACGAATCTCATAGGTATGCCGATTGGCTTCCATTAAGAGTCCGAGAATGACCAGCTTCATCGACATTTGTGTTAACCTCCTAGTGTCCTACTGGTACATCTCCTTTAACAGGCGCTTTACCAACTTCTAGTTTAGCATTTCCCATCAATAAAATGAACGCGAGACCTAGTATAGCTAGAACAATCGTAGTTTGGAAAACTACGGCAATCGAATCCGCTAATGCGGTTAGAAGCTTATGCAATACCTCTTTGGGGATATTCGCTCGCACTTCGGGTTGAAGCAACATCCGCGCGTCATGGAATTTCTCAGCCATAGCTGGGTCATTCAACGATTTGGTAATGTTGTCTTTTAAAGCATTGACTTGAATGCTCCCGAATATCGCTACCCCAATGGCARAACCAACAGAACGGAAGAAAGCAACCAAGGATGTTACCGTCCCCCTGCGGCGGAAATCAACTTTATGAAGTGCAGACATCGACGTGATTGGGAAACATGCGCCAATACCTAGTCCGAGAATAATCATGTAGGTTGTGATAACCCATCTCTCAGAATCAATGGAAATGCCACCAAGTAGCGATGTCGCCAACAGAAGAAGAGCGACGGATACAAGAAGCACATTCCGATAGGAGAATTTACCGATGAAGCGACCACCTAATGCACTACTTACAACAACACCTAACATCATAGGAGTTAAAGTCGAACCAGCTGATGTCGCAGAACCTTCGAATACGCCTTGGATAAACAAAGGAATGTATGTCCCTGCCGAAATGAGAACCGCTCCATAAGCAAAGCTTACTCCCATGCTGGAAGTAAATAACCGATTTTTGAACAAATCTAGCGGTACAATGGGCTCTGCAGCGTTTTTCTCGATAAAAATAAACCCTGCTAACAGCACAACGAACCCTGCAAATAAACCAATAATCTGCATCGAACCCCAAGCATACTCTTTCCCGCCAAATTCCAATGCGAACATGAGCGAAACGATAGCTGCCGTTAATACAACTGTACCGCCCCAATCAATCTTAGCCTTACTATGTTCCACGGACTCGTGATAAGAGAAAATAATCATAATCAGAGAAATAATACCTAGAGGTAAATTGATGAAGAAAATCCATTCCCACGTCACATGATCTGTGAAGTAAGCCCCAATAATAGGACCAAGCACACTGGATAAACCGAAAACTGCGCCGAATAAGCCCTGCATTTTACCCCTTTTCTCAGGAGGAAAAATGTCAAAAATAATAGCAAAGGTAATCGGCATCAACGCACCGCCGCCAATACCTTGGATCGCACGGTAGATGATCAGCTGTGTCATCGACGATGCTGTTCCACATAACGCGGATCCGATCATAAAGACGACGATCCCAATAATGAAAAATAATTTACGCCCATACATATCCGAAAGTTTACCGAAGATGGGCATTGCCGCCACATTGGCAATCAGATAGGCCGAGAATACCCAAACAAATTGGCTAAATCCGCCCAGCTTAGATACAATCGTTGGCATCGCAGTCGATACAATCGTCTGATCTAGAGAAGCCAGCAAGAGCCCAAGCATCAAAGCTACAACCGTCACGGTCGGATTTGATTTACGAGATAAAGACATACGTGGAGTCTCCTTAATCGATATGTTTTAAATTACATAAATTATTATATTCAAATTTGAGTATTTTGCAAAGATAATTTTCAGTTATACGCTTCGCTTCTATTCATCAGTAGCTTACGCTCAGAGACCCGCAATTATCCCGCCTTGTTGCCTAGTTAGCACTTCCTATCATATAATAAAGTAAGAAAAGGTTTTTATGTCCTTTACAATTTCGATAAATTTTATTTGTACCTTTGATCTTACATCTAACTTGCAGGAGGTAATCTGATGAATATGAACCAGTTAGAAACCCTGCTCACGATTTCTAAGACGATGAGCTTTCGTAAAGCTGGTGAAATTCTAAACTTGACCCAACCTGCCGTTTCCGCGCAAATAAAAAGTCTTGAGGATGAATTCGGTACGATTCTCATTGATCGTAATCAGCCTGTTACTTTAACAGATAGTGGAAAGCTTTTCTTGGAACATGCGGAAAAAATATTACGGATCACGAGTGACCTGAAACAGCGTCTTTCCGATCTGAGTCAAACCCCTCAAGGTCATATCCATATTGGCACAACGACTTCCATTGCCATGCAGATCTTGCCGAGGGTCCTTTCCTATTTCCAGGATCAATTCCCGCTGATTAAAACGACCATTCATTCCATGACCTCTTCTCAGATCATGACATCCGTGGAAAACGGTCATATCGATATTGGGATCACGTATTTGTTTGAGAAGAATCCAGCTTTAGAGACTTCCGTGCTTTACTATGATAATTTTGAACTCATCGTCTCCACGCATCATCCTCTTAGTCGTTTCACGCATTTATCTATCGAGAAACTTAGAAATATTCCGTTTATTATGCTTTCCCCAGAAACTGCGGGTCGACGTTTCGTCGATCAAATCTTCAAATCCTATGATGTCTCGCCTCATATTGTCATGGAGTTGTCTAGCAGTGAGGAAGTGAAGCGCATGGTCGAGTTAAATCTAGGTGTTGCGATCATTTCCAAAATGTCTGTTGCGGATGAACTGCGACATGGCTCATTGAAGATGGTAAAAGTGAACGAACTGGATATTACTCATCCGGTAGGCGTAGTATATAAGTCAGGAAGATACTTGAATTCTGCCATGCAACAATTTCTTCGCGATCTCAAAGGAATGCCGGAAACGCAATTTATCGGTTCTGAATAGGAGGCCTTTCAGTGAAATTCGACTTACATACGCATCATGAGCGATGCGGACATGCGCAAGATACCATACGTGACTATATTGAAGCAGCCATTGCAGCTGGCCTTCAAGTAATTGGCATCTCCGATCACTCCCCCTACTTTGGAAGCTCGGAAGATCGTGCACAACCTGCCATCGCCATGGCAAAAAGCGAATTTCCCCGCTATATTGAGGAAGTACTTCAACTCAAACAAGCGTATGCAGGTAAAATCAATGTACTCTTAGGTGTGGAATCTGATTATTTCCCAGAGCACGTGGAGATTTATAAGCAAGAATACGCAAAGTATCCGTTCGATTACATCATTGGCTCCGTCCATCTATCCGGAGGTGTGAGTATCTTCAATCGTAACCGATGGAAGAAGTTGAATGACGCTGAGAAAGTTCAGCACAAGGAAGAGTATTATCGTCTGATTGCTGAATCCGCTCAATCCGGAATGTTCCAAATTCTAGGACATATCGATGCGATGAAAGGGTTCTACCCTGCCTTTTCCGATATCGCGACACCAAAGGTCGATGAGACTTTGAAAATCATCGGAGAATCCGGCGTTGCGATTGAAATTAATACGTCAGGCAAAACGAAAGATGTTGGCGGCTGGTACCCCTCGCATGAGATTCTAGAGCGTGCGCTGCATTATGGCGTCGAGGTTACTTTCGGTTCTGACGCCCACGTCCCTAGCCGCGTTGCTGACGATTGGGAAGAAGTTCAGAAAACTTTGAAGGAAATTGGCTTCCAGCATTGGGTCTATTTCGAAAATAAACAGAAGCAAATTGTCGCGCTGTAGCGGACTTTTTCTTATTCCATACTAAAGAGGTGCCCTAGTGAAGGGGCACCTCTTTGGTATTTATATATCATATTTATGAACAGAATTTGCTCCTAAGAATGCCAATTTATCATGGAGTTGATCATTCAGAATCGCTTGCAACTGTGCGGGTTTCATCGGCTTATAGAAATAATAGCCTTGGATGTGATGGCAGCCATTCGCCACCAAGAAGTCCGCCTGTTCTTCCGTCTCTACTCCCTCTGCAATCATTTGCAGCCCAAAAGCTTTCGCTACAGAAATGATCGCTTTGATCATAGCGCGATCCTTGTCATCGGTTTGAACACCACGAACAAAGGACTGGTCCAGTTTAATCTTCGTGACCGGAAACCTTTTCAGATAGCTTAAGGATGAATAATGCGTACCGAAATCATCCACGGAGATAGAGATTCCTAATTGGCGAAGTCTATTCAAAACGCCCATCTGTTCGTCCTGCATCGCTACATTTTCCGTGATTTCCATCTCCAAGTATCGTGCTTCCAGCCCGGTTTCTTCTAGAATCGCAATAACCTTATCCACAAAGCGTTCATCATGCAGTTGTTTGACTGAAATATTAACGGAGATCATCAGCGGTTCATCCGTTTGACGATGCCAAGCTTTCATCTGACTACACGCGCCGCGGAGCACCCATTCACCAATTACATCAATAAGTCCTATTTCCTCCGCTACTGGAATAAAATCGGACGGCGAAATGTAGCCTTTCGTCGTATGATTCCAACGTAAAAGTGCTTCAACGCCTGTAATTGCCCCCTTCATGCAATCCACCTGGGGTTGATATACAATCTCAAGCTCATTTCGATCCAATGATTGACGGAGATGATTCTCCATTTCCAACTTAGAAATGGACAACATCTCCATGTGTTGATTGAAGAAGCTATAGGAGCTGCCACTTTCTTTTTTAGCCATATACATCGCAATATCCGCATTTTTCAGCAGCGCTTCCCACGTTTCACCGCCATATGGATACTGTACAATGCCAATACTCGCATTTATAAAGAAAGAACGATTCGCCAATATACAAGGCGGTTTCAAGACAGCAATAAGTTGTTCGCAGAAAGCTTGAATTTCCTGCTGGCTAGAGCAATTCTCCAATAAAATCGCAAATTCATCTCCACCAAATCTAGCAAAAGTATGGAAAACCAAATGAGATTGCTGGATGCGTTGAACAACCTTTTGCAGCATATAGTCCCCCATATGATGCCCATGTGAATCGTTGACCATTTTAAAATTATCAAGATCAAAGAAAAGGACGACGAGTGAGGTCCCCCTCACCTGATTGTAAGTAATTTGTTCTTTCAACATCATCTGAAAATGAGCACGGTTATGTATGCCTGTCAGTACATCGTGGTAGGCCATATAGGACAACATTTGCTCCGATTCCTGCATCCGCTTCGTAGACTCCTGTAGTTCCTGCTGACCCGCAATCAACTCTTCATTGGCCGCTGTCAAATCTTCATTCGCGATCTGCAGCTCCTGTGTCCTTTCGTTCACAGCTTCACTGAGCCGATCACGTTGTCGAATGATATAGATAATGAAGAATAAGCCTAGAAATAAAACGAGAAGTATGGAAAAGCGGATGATGAGCATTTGAATATTGATCGTTTTTACCGCGCTAACGGGAGGGGTAGCTGCTAGTTCCCATTTCGTATCCTGAAGATCGATCACAGAGATCAATGGGGACTGCAAGAACGTTGTATTTCCCCCATAAAATGCTGTCATGCCTGGACTTCGAATGGCCATCCTCAGCCCTTCATCAGCATCGTCTTCAATCCCTGCTTCAATAAGCAACTTGTCCATGTTAATGGCAACGGAGACGAAGCCCCAGAAAACGCCATCTTGAAAAAGTGCTTTACGAGCTACCAAACCTTGCACACCTTGAAGCAGCATAAAAGGACCGTCGGTCGTCATTTTTTTCGTTTGCAGAGATTGATTGACTTGCGTCTGAACATTCTCTCGAGGATCCTTCAGGAGATCCCAATCCATAATATCCTCATTCCCTTTCAAAGGATAAACGAACTTCATAACCCCATGTGGTGCTATGACAACATTAAAGGCAGACGCTTGTGAACCTGCATATAACGCTTCAATATACGCATGAATCTCTTGATCACTTTTGTCTTTCAAATAGCCGGCGCTGACAAAGGCCTCTAAACTTAGCATCAAATTAAAATTACGATTAATGACAGACTGTAAGGCAACAGCTTGGCAGATAATTGGGCAGCCTCCGTACTTTGCAGTTCATTCAGAAGCGATTTTTTATAGGTAGTGAGCACCGATTCAGTTGAGGTAAACAGAAGGACAAAGATGAGGGATAAGAAGAAGTACTGCATTCTGTTCATAGGTCTTTCCTCCCAAATTTGACTTGAAGCAGGAACATAATTCGACAACTTTCACTATTATTTCATCTCTTCTCCCTTACTGGCAATACATTTATTTGCCTCCGGGCTTGTTTATACATGAGTTATGCACTTCGTGGTAACGCCTGGTCTTTCTGGGACTTAAGTCTCGCCATAAAGACTACTCGTGTAAATAGCACTATGCCATAACGCATGGTCCATAATCCCCCTACCAAATCCTTTCTAGCGAATTGACGTTCCCACACTTCCTTCCTTGATATATAATTAGACTAGATGACCCTGACGAATGGAGACATGAAGATGGACATACATAACATTTCTATGCATCTCATTGATGAGGACACGGACCAGCCCCGCTACCAGTTCGATGAAGAAGCACTGCAAGAATTAATGAAAAGTATTGGGGAAATTGGCTTACTCTCTCCGATCAAAGTGCGTACAACCGCCAACAACCGATATAAGATCATTTATGGCAATCGCAGATATAAAGCTACCAAAATGCTCGGGCTTCCAACCATTTCATGTATCGTGTCCACGGTAACGGATGAGATGGAAATCTATTTGGAGCAGATTGCTGAAAATCTAACACGGGAAGGCTTCTCTCCCATTGAGGAAGCCGAAGCTTTCMATAAGCTCATGCATGATGCGAAATTCAGCTCATCTATTAAATATCTTTCTGGTAAGCTTGGCAAACCTGAAACGTATATCAAAAACAAGTGTGAACTGCTTAAGTTTGGGAATTCCGTAAAGAAGCTCATCGTAGGCGGCACGGAGATTCGCAAAGATAAGCTTACGGAAGATCAATTGCTGCCGTTGAAGGATCTCCCATTGGAGCATCGTGATCCCTTAGCCCTGATCATGGCACGTGATGAAATGCCAGTCAGTGATGTGAAGAAAATTGCCAAGATGTTTAAGGATAAAGACATCTCTGACCGAATCAAGGGGCAGTTGCTCTATAAATCAGGGCCTGAACTAATCGAAACCTGGTCTACCTTCCAGAACAATCGGGCTGAACGAGCGAAGCCGATCGCTGCCAAGGCACCTGCGAAAGCAGAGAAGATCAAAGTTGAGGTTCAAGAAGTTGCCGTACCTGCTGCGCAGGGGATTGATGATAACAACGTGGGGCTGCCAGTAGAAGCTAATCCTGCTATATCGCAAGCTGATGTACCTGTTGCTGCTGGATCGCTGTTACAAGCTAGACTACAGCAATTGCTTCAAACGATTCCCACTCCACCTACTTCTAGCGAGCTGCAGCAGGAACAGATTGGGATGAATGAGCAACAAAGAGAGCAATTCTCCCAAGACGTCTCGACGTTAGTGAAACAATTAGAGAAGCAATTAGAAGCTTGGAGAACGGTACAAAGCTTCGCTGTCTCTCGTTAAAATTAACCTACACCGCATGTGATTCGTGTTACTCCTAGTGAGGAAAGCACGAGCTGCATGCGGTGTTTTTATTTTGTTCAAAACGGTAGGCGGCGTTCCGAATCTACGAAGATTCATTAATCAATTCTCCGCTTCCATACTACCATACAAGTATGGTAGTATAAGTTTTAAGCTTCATTTTGCAAAGGAGATCCCTATGGATTATTTCAAAAAACCACTGATTAGTTCGACACGTGATGCCGTTTACCACACGCTAAAGGCTCAAATTCTGAGTCTTGCCCTGCTTCCAGGTGCAACCATTTCGGAGAAAGAAATGTCGGTAAGCTTCAACGTGAGTCGGACACCTGTTCGGGAAAGCTTCGTCCAATTAGCACAGGAAGGCTTGCTGGATATTTATCCACAACGCGGTACGGTAGTCTCTCGTATTGATCTGGAGCTGGTGGATGAAGCTCGCTTCATTCGCGAACATCTAGAAAGCGCCGTTATTCGCTTGGCCTGTCTCTCTTTTCCGGAAGAGTCCCTACGCTTGCTTCAAATGAATTTAGCCTCGCAGAAAGTGTGTATGGATGAACAAGACTTCAAGAAAATGTTTGAGCTTGATGAGGAGTTTCATCGGACGATCTTCGAAGGCTGCAAGAAAATGAACACCTGGGCAGTCATTGGGCAAATTAATGTGCATTTGAACCGCACCCGTATGCTTCGCTTAGCGACTGATCATCATTGGGATGAGCTCTATGCGCAACATGGGCAGATTGTGGATGCCATCCAAGAGCAGCAGCCAGATAAGGCAGAAAAATTGATACGCGCGCATCTTCAAGTTGGCATTGCTGATCAAGCATTATTAAAAGAGAAGTTCCCTACGTATTTCAAATAGGTTGATTATATTGGAGGCGAATGTTCATCTATGAAAATGGTATTCCGTTGGTTTGGAGAGGGCAACGATACGGTCACTCTTAAGCAAATTAAACAAATTCCCGGTGTTGAAGGTATCGTCTGGGCACTGCATGATGTACCTGCTGGTGAAGAATGGCCGATGGATAAGATTCAGAAAATCAAAGCCGAGGCTGATCGTGTGGGGCTGCATATGCAGGTCGTGGAGAGCGTCAACATCCATGAGGATATTAAATTAGGACTGCCAAGTCGCGATACGTATATCGCTAATTATAAGAAAACGATCGCCACGTTAGCGCAAGTTGGAGTCAAAGTCATTTGCTACAATTTCATGCCTGTGTTCGATTGGGTACGGACAGATTTACATAAGGAGCTAGAAGACGGTTCGACGGCACTATTTTATGAAAGGAGTAAAATTGCCAACCTCGACCTCACTGAGCATGTTGGACGGATTAATGCCAACCCCGATTTCAGTATGCCAGGCTGGGAGCCTGAACGACTCGCTCATTTGACGGAGCTATTCGACGCCTATAAGGAAGTCACCGAAGAGCAGCTCTGGGCGAACCTCAAGTATTTCTTGGATGAAGTTATTCCCGTGGCCGCCGAGCACGGCATTCGCATGGCAATTCACCCGGACGACCCGCCTTGGTCCGTCTTCGGATTACCAAGATTAATGACGAACCAAGCAAATATTCGCCGTTTCTTAGCCTTACATGACAGCCCATATAACGGGCTTACGATGTGCAGTGGCTCACTCGGTGCGAATCCGAGCAATGATATTGTCTCGATCGTGCATGAATTCGCGGATCGGGTTCCTTTTGCCCATCTGCGCAATGTTCGTGTGTTTGAGAATGGTGATTTCATCGAGGCCTCTCATCGTACGCAGGACGGCACGGTGGATATGTCTGGCATTGTACAGGCGCTGCATGCGAACAAATTCGAAGGATTTTGCCGTCCGGATCATGGTCGACATATTTGGGATGAGCGTTGCCGACCTGGATACGGGCTGTACGATCGGGCATTAGGTATTATGTATTTATGGGGACTTTGGGACATGTTGTGTCGCCAAAGCGCTACTTTACAAGAAGGAGCTGTCACTGCAAATGAGCGGATTAACTAATTTTCCATCCCTGCAAGGGAAGGTCGTTGTGATTACAGGAGGCGCTGGCGTTCTGTGCCGCGTTATGGCATTAGAATTAGCTAGACAAGGCGCACACATTGCTATTCTGAATCGTACGCATGAGAAAGGGTTAGCCGTCGTAAACGAAATTCAAGCAGCTGGTGGCGTGGCCGTTGCTGTTGCTTGCGATGTAACTGTAACGGAAAGTGTAGAACAGGCTGCGGCCTCCGTGACGGAACAGTTAGGTACCTGCGATATTCTGATTAATGGCGCGGGTGGTAATCATGCTAGTGCGAATACGACGAATGAGATTTTCAAAATGGAAGACGTGGCGAATCCGGATGTGCAATCCTTCTATGATCTAAGTATCACTGGTTTCCGCAACGTGCTGGATCTTAATTTCGTGGGCACCTTAATTCCTACGCAAGTATTCACTAAGCATATGCATGGCAAAACCGGTGCAACTGTGATCAATATCTCTTCCATGAGTGCACCTTCGCCCATGACGAAAGTTCCTGCCTACAGCGCAGCCAAAGCGGCTATCGATAACTTTACAAAATGGCTAGCTGTTCATTTGGCAGAAAGCGGCATTCGTGTTAATGCCATTGCACCTGGGTTCTTTTTGACGGAGCAGAATGCCAAATTGTTGATGAAAGAGGATGGATCGCTGACGGATCGTTCCCATAAAATCATTGCCCATACCCCGATGCGCCGATTCGGCAAGCCTGAGGATTTACTAGGCACGTTGCTGTGGCTGGCGGATTCCGACATGTCCCGCTTCGTTACAGGTACGACGATTCCAGTGGATGGCGGATTTATGGCTTATTCGGGCGTTTAGATTAATTATACTGGTAAGTGTAGTAATCCGAGCCTTTTTCTTTTATACTCATTCTAATAAGGTAGACGGAGTGAAGCACACGCCGTTTCATTGCATAACGCTCATTATGAGCTATGCTGTGGAACGGTTTTTGTTTGTTTATTTACAATGAATAGGAGGCTGGGATGAATGTCATTTGAGGAAAAATATAACGAATGGATGCAGGCAATGATCGCGCACGCTAAGACTGGGACCGTAAATCATCGAAGGATCGAATTGTTAGAGAAAGGGTTGGGCCACGGAACAATTGAGTTTTTACGTTGCATTTGGTTTCCTGCCATCGGTAATTTCAATCACTTATACCCCGAGTGGGAGGTACGTGATTTCAATAATGGCTACCGCTATCTCGATCTTGCCTATATGCCTGGCGGCGTAAAAGGAGGAATCGAAATACAAGGATTTGGATCACATGCCAGAGATCTTGATGTTAGACGATTTAAAGATTTATGCATGCGACATAGCTTGCTAACCCTTGATGGGTGGACTTTTATGCCAATTGCTTACTTGTCCATCAAAGAAGATCCGAAGCAATGCCAACAACTTATCTTGTCATTCGTCGGAAAGTTCCTTTCAGCCGATGTGTCAGCTGGCTTGGATTGGGCAGAGGCAGAAGTTGTGCGTTATGCACGTCGCTTGCTTCGGCCAATTACGCCTATAGAAATTACTGAACACCTTCGGCTCTCCGACCGCCACGTAAGACGAGTGCTGCATCAACTAGTTGAGAAGCAACTCTTGACTGTCGTCGGAGGACGTCAGCGATACCGTACATTTCAGTTGAAATTGTGACTGTTGGCTGTGGCGCGGCGGGACACGGCGGGACGCGGTGGGGCGGGGCGGGGCGGGACGCGGTGGGGCGGGACGCGGCGGGGCGGGGAGTGGCCCGGCTAACGGACACAGGCGACGCTATTTGGCAGAATTCGATGCTCCTGCTTCGCTAACGGACACAGTGTACGCTATGGGGTGGGAATCGGGCTAGAATCAGGGTTTGGGGGCGAAATAGCGGCTGTAGTGGCCGTTAGCGTAGGATGGGCGCTGGATTGTGCTAAATAACGGCCATGGTGGCCGTTAGTGTGATGAGTAGCTACTCTTGATCGTTCATGCTCGCTCCTCTGATCCTTTGTGCTCTTAGTCCTATGTGCTCGCTCCGCTGATCCTTTGTGCTCTTAGTTCTATGTGCTCGCTCCCCCTCCCCCTGTTCGGTTGAGGCTATGATTGTTGGAGTGGCGCAGCGGGGTGGGGAGTGGCCGGGCTAACGGACATAGGCGACGCTATTTGGCTGAATTCGATGCTCCTGCTTCGCTAACGGACACAGCGTACGCTAGGGAGTGGAAATCGGGCTAAGATCAGGTGTTTTGGATGAAATAGCGGCTGTAGTGGCCGTTAGCGTAGGATGGGTGCTGGATTTGGCTAAATAACGGCCGTGGTGGCCGTTAGCAAGGATGGCCGCTAGATTCAGCTAAATAACGGCCGTGGTGGCCGTTAGCGTGATGGGCTGGCGGGCTACACATGTGKGAAACGGCTAACGGGCACAGCGTACGCTATAGAGTGGAAATCCGTCTAGGATCACGATGAGTCTACTCCATCATCAACGCTTACGCTTCATCCGGAATACAAACGATAATCCGCTCAATTTCCGCTGCAATCTCGGCGATCTGGTCCTCATAATTCTCATTCAGGAGAATTGTTGTTTGGAGCTTCACAGCTCCCGCATGCAGCGCTTCTGCCGATAGGCTGCCTGCTACACCGATTAGCGTATGCGCAGCTCGTTTGGCAGCGACCCAATCCCCTTCACGGTGATTGATCCGGAGCAGATCTGCGAAGTCACTATAATTCTTCTTGAACAGTTGCAGCATGACGAGAAGAATACTCTCTTTCCCCTCCACTCGGGCCAAAGCTCCCTTCCAGTCTATCGAGGGGATACCTTGATAATAAGGTGTCTCTTCTCCATCAACCGGTTGAGGATCATTGAAGCTTCGCTCCCGTTCCTTCCTCTTCTCGGGTTCCAGCCATTTGTGAATCACTCGAAACAGCAACTTCACATCCAGCGGTTTGCTTATCACATCGTTCATACCCATTCGGACGTATGCTTCTTGATCTTGTTTAACGACATTAGCCGTAAGCCCGATGATCGGTATTTCACGAAATCTAGGGTTCAGTCGTAGAAGTCTTGTAGCCTCGACACCATCCATAACTGGAATGTGGATATCCATGAGGACCAAGGCAAATTCGCCTTTTTCCAACTTGTCGAGCGCTTCTCGACCATTTGTCGCTAACGTGACTCTGTAGCCCCGCTCCTCAAGCAGCTCCATAGCCACTTGTTGATTAATTTCATTGTCCTCAACGAGTAGAATGTGCCMCCATTCTTCCACTTTAGCAGAAGGATTCAAAACCGATCCATGCTCCACGACCCGCGACTCATGCTTAGGATGGAACAAGTATTCCAACGTCTGATACAGCTCTAGTCGACTAATCGGTTTAACAAGTACCGCATCAGGCCTTATCTCCTCAGGGAGTGTAAGCAGCTCTTCCTTCCCCATTGAGGATGTCAGACAAATTAAGCGCGTTCGATCTCTTTGAATCAAAGCGAGAAGAGCATCCCATGTTTCTAGGCCATACATATCATCGCTTTCCATATCCAGGAGGAGACAATGGAAGTCATCTGCCCCGTTTTTTTTCCCGCCTAGCCGTTTGAACAACGAATCCCAAGAAGGAACCGTCGTTGCGATGAGTGCAAACGATTCTAAGGTATCCTGTAAGCTGTTTCTCATAAGGGGATGATCTTCAACAACCAACACATGATAAGGATCATTTCCCTCTCCAATATCCCACTCATCAGGATCGTCTTGCTCAATGATTTGAAAAGGTAAGGCAAAAGTGAAACGGCTCCCGCTTCCCATTATACTTTCTGCTTGGAGCACACCGCCCATTAACGTGATCAAATGTTGGCTGATCGGCAGTCCCAGACCAGTTCCTCCATACTCACGGCTCGTTGATCCATCCGCTTGAGAAAAAGGCTCGAAAATGTAAGAAAGCCGATCAGCCGAAATGCCAATCCCCGAGTCTTCGACGCTAAATCGCAGCATCATTTCCTCACTGGATGTCTGTGGGCCTAGCTCAATGTGAAGCCTCACATAACCTGCACGCGTAAATTTAATGGCATTGCTGCAGAGGTTCAGTAAAACTTGCTTCAACCGAAGCGGATCTCCGAGAAGTCGCCTAGGCAGCTCAGCAGGTGTACTAAAAATAATCTCTATGGGCTGGCTCTTCGATAGTACACTGCAAATACTGGAAAGTTCCTTCAACAGCTCGTCCAGATTAAAGCTCGTTCGTTCCACCTCTAATTTACCTGCTTCAACCTTTGAAAAATCCAACACATCATTAATAATACCTAACAACGTATGCGAAGAAGAGGTAATATTCGTTAAGTAATCCTTCTGGTGCTCGGAGAGCGGTGTCTTCCCTAACAGTTGAGACAGCCCGATAATCCCATTCAAAGGCGTTCGAATTTCATGACTCATTTTGGCAATAAAATGACTCTTCGCTTGATTGGCTTGATCAGCTGCATGACGCATAGAAGCTTCGGTAAAATCGTGAATCGTACCCACAATCCCTTTCACTTCACCAGAGGCATGATGATAAGCTGAAAGTGTTACCCGATAGTCTCTTCTTGGCCCCTCCGACGACGGAATCGCGATTTCGAATCTCACATTATCACCACTCCTTAGCACTTCTTGAAAGTGCTGCTCCCAAAGCTCCTGCTCGGATACGGGTAAAAAAGCAGTCATTGTAAGACCCAGCATGTCCTCAGCTCTGGTTTGTGATAGGTGACATGCCGCTTGATTCACTGACGTAATTTCGCCTTCTGTTGTGAAACCCAGAATGCCCTCCTGCGAGTTCTCTACGAGAATCCGATTCCGCTCTTCACTTTCCTGAATCCGACGTTCTGCCAGACTCTTCTCCGTAACATCCGTCGCCGAACCTATGACTTCAACCACTTCGGTGCCATCAAAAACAGGCTGTAACGTCGTGAAAATGATTTTTCCACGTACATCCATTTCATAGGCGACTTGATTCCCTCGGTAGGCTTCTTCATATTTGGATTGCAAAAATTGCGCAATGTCTTCCGAATACGATGGAATCGCATGCACATTCTTGTAGAAAAAGTCATCCGGTTTAATGCCGAGCTGATGCAATAATTGACCATCAATGATCGTATACACCATGGAATTCTGTATTTTTTTGAGCTTAAACATAAGCCCTGGTTGAAAACGCAAAATATCAGAAAGCTCTTGCTGTACCTGTCGTACTTGCCTTTTAAGCTCCTCGGAGCGCAAGAAATAGCGAATAAGTCCTGCAACGAACATGCCGGCCCCTAAATGCAAAAGTAAATTCGGAATGACAAGCTCCATAGCAGGAACTTTATAAATAAGGACCATATCAACAAATAACACAATGACAGGACATAATACGAGCAGCATCCATTTCTTCCAATAGTCGCGGATGTAAGAATGAATAAGTAAACCACCCGCATAAATAATAAATCCTATCAGCGATACACGAAACAAAACTGCTGGATCGATCATCGTCCGGCCAATAATGATGACTACCGTCGTTATAAAACCAGAAACACCGCCACCGATGAAAGTAGCCATCAGAATTGCAACCGCTTTCAAATCTAGAATGTGCCGTTCACTCACATGGACTCCAGTATAAGCAAGCATAACTCCGAATAGTCCGTGTGTTATGCCTGCCCAAATCTGAAATTTCCATCGGGCTGCCTTTTGTAATTTGGGGGAGTAAAAAATTTGAAGCGATATAAAAACAAATACGGCAACAAGCGAGAAATTGTTTAATAAGTCTCTCAACATCGTACTCACCCCATCGGATTGCAATCTCGTCCATCTACATCTATTATAGATGTCGAATTGTGTAAGGTCTACACGGTTTCATAATCGACTTGTTTAATCGCAGAGAAGACTAAATCAATCATCTCGGCACGTGCTTGGTGAATAAAGCCTAATGACGTTTGCTGTAAATTTTCAATGGAAACACATGATGTCAACATAATTTTACTTGAGAACACATACATGGACAGTTCGTAAGCAGAAGCAACATTTTTGATAACCTCGCTAATGTTCGTTCTTTTATAAGACTCAGGAAGCTCCATGGCATACATCAAATAAAGCGGTTCCTGTCTCGTTTGTGTCATTTGGAACATTTCTTTATACAAGGAACTCACATGTGAACGCCAAAGAAAACCAAATTTATAATGCGAATCTTCCTCCCACACTTTCTCAAACTGGGCTGTTAACTCGACAAACTGTTGACGGTAATAGTGGATTAAATTCATGAATAGCCCCTCGCAATCCCTTTAGAAGTTCTTACAATACTTAGATGATACCTAGTAAATGTTGTAAAACTTCTATCTAGACTTTTAGGGAAGCATGTTTTTTACTCATACTTCGCTAATGAATCTGGGAGAGGAATTAGCGTTTCTGTAAAGCAACCCACATCGACTTATTACGGAACTCTTCCTCTGAACCAAGTTCTCTTCCGAACCAGCTCGGCGGTACAAACTGCTGCGCAGTCTGCAAATCAGGAAACTCCACTTCAACGACAAGCAGGTCAATTTGTTTATACTCATCGATTTCATAAGTAACCCCATCTGCTTCGAGGGTCGTACGAATCTTCTCTAATGGAATTAATCCTGTGCGCTCAAGCAGCTGTTTGTAGATAGGCTCCGTGATGCTGTATTCGACTTCTTCTCGAACCATCCCATGTCCCGACTTGAACGTATGCGTAAAGTGTGCTTCTCCTGAACTATCCACTAGCTGGCGTACGCGAATTTCCTGATCGTCCGAGAAAGCCAAATACGTCTGATAAATATATTGTTTAGACACTTGCGTCAACTCATTATTTGCTAGTTCAGCCGCAGGAAATGCGGGCAATAAATACTTTCTTTCAATTTCGGCACCCATAAGTCGGTTAGCCCCTCTCTATTTGTTCATTGTTCGAAAACGAACCGGTGAAATCTCGTTCCATACTCGAAACATTTTACCAAAATGAAACTCATCTGCAAATCCACAAGCATCCGCGATCGCCTTCATGGGCTCATCTGTCAGTAAAAGCATCGTCTTCGCCTGCTCATTCCGAATCTGATTTAAATACGCTTTGGGCGAGATGCCCACATACTTCATAAACATTTTGCGTAATTGCGACACGGAGATATGGTAGGCTTTCGCCAGTTCTTCCAACCGAATAGGCTGATGATAACAGGTTTCCAACCACAGCTTCGCTTGCTGAAAGGCTTTCATGTAGGGATCGCTAGACGTATCCGTATCCTTCATAAATTGGATTAATCGTGATAATACATATTGGAATTCCGCTTGGCGTTCATGCGGGTCGGTTCCCCTCATTGACCACAAGCGAGTAAACTGCGCTTCCAGCCAATCTGACTGCTCTAACGTGTACGGTTTATAAAAGGGAATTCGCAGTTCCTCCACAGGAACTGGCTTCAGCCAATTGAGATGCTCATATGGGATATCAAACGCATCAAAAAGGAGCATCCTAATACATAACGGATTGTCTGTAGACGAAGTCATGTTCAGTTTAAACCCAGGCTTCAAATAAAACAAACTCCCGGCTTGTACATGCAGCGGAACTTCATTCATCTCATGGTGAAATTCCCCTTCACCACTCCGAATCCAATACAGTGAGTGCACATCTGTTGTATTTCGAATATCTTTCCAACCAGGATCGGGTGGCTTCTCATACGAAAGCCGATGATGATAAATACGGTGGTTATTCAATGGTTTTGTTCACCAACCCTGTAGCGATTTTGACAAATAGAGATGAGGTTTATCCATTCAAATGGACTCTTCTTCTATGATACGCTTTACGAAACATACATGAAAGGGGCTTAATGCTCGTGATACGTACTTTTCAGCAGCATAACTTACGACCTACTCGAATTTTGGACGGATTATGGGATTTCATCACGGATCCTGACAATAAAGGTGTTTCTGAGGGGTGGGCGTCAACCTTCCCTGCCGGGTCAAAAAAGTCCGTCGTCCCTTCTTGTTGGAATAACGAATTAGGTATTTACGATTATATTGGTGCCGCTTGGTATCGCACCTATTTTGATACGCTGCAAGACGCGAATATTCGACTGGTGTTTGAAGGCATTCTTCACCATGCTGATGTGTACGTGGATGGCCAGCATATTGGCTACCATTTTGGCGGGTTTACACAGTTCTCTATGATTCTCCCCCACCTAAGTGCAGGCAAGCATGAACTCGTGATTCGCGTTGATAATACGGTTGATTGGCAGACTTTACCGACAGATATTGCCGATTGGCACTCCTACGGGGGCATCATTCGTTCTGTTGAACTTCAGGAGCTGCCAGATGTCTACATCGACTCCATGAAAATTGATTATCAATTGAAGGACGATACAGCGGATGTTCAGCTGCAAATTCAAGTCAGTTCGTTAAGCCAAGAAGACTGTCAGATTGAGGTAAGTGCTCGTACGGAAGGACTTTCCCTCTCGGCTGATCATGTCGTGGTTGCTGCGGGTCAAACGACTAGCCTCACCCTAAGTGGCAGTCTGGCAAATATTAAGCGTTGGGATGTCGGCCAACCTGCGCTCTATACCTTCACTGTCCAAGCTGGTAAAGATGATCTTATCGATCGGACTGGCTTCCGTACGGTTGAAGTTCAGGGCAGTGATATCCTGCTGAATGGTAAAAAGCTGTACCTCCAAGGCGTAAATCGCCATGAGGAGCATCCGGAATGGGGATTTGCATTCCCGCCGAAGCTGATGCTGAAAGATTTGGACATTTTGACCGATATGGGCTGCAATATCGTTCGGGGCTCCCATTATCCGCAAAGCCAGTTCTGGATCGATCTGCTGGATGAGCACGGGATGCTCCTCTGGAGTGAGATTCCGATGTGGGGCTGTTTCATGAGTGTGGAAACGTTGGCAAGTCCGATCTTCAGAGAGCGCGGCGTTCATATGCTGGGCGAAATGATTAGCCGCGACTACCATCATCCGTCCATCATTTTCTGGGGAGCGCACAACGAAATCGATACGCGTACCCAAGAAGCACTAGAGCTTACGAAAGCTTTCGTGAGCAAAATCCGCAGCATGGACTCTAGCAGGCTCGTCACTTATGCCACTATGCAACCTGTGGAAGATATCGTGCTCTCCTACTTTGATGTCATCGGGATTAACAAATATTACGGCTGGTATGAAGGCAGCGTGGATGGATTTAGTACTATGCTGGAGGACTACTTCATCAATGCGGAGAAGCAAGGCGCTGCTGGCAAGCCTGTGATCATGAGCGAGTTCGGCGCGGCGGGGATTTTTGGCGATGCTGGCTGGGAGCCACGCCTGTTCAGTGAAGACTACCAAGCGGATGTCGTCACACGTGCTTTGAAAATCTTCCGCGACGACCCTCGCATCGTCGGGACGCTCATTTGGCACTTCGCCGACATTCGTGTCGATGTGCGGAGTGACCGACCTTACTTCCGCGATCGCGCGCGGAGCTTCAATAATAAAGGATTGCTTAGTGAGTATCGCAAGCCGAAATTGGCCTATCGCTTAGTGAAGGAGATTTATCGCTCGGAACGGTAAGGCGGTAAAGGGAAAGGAAAGGGACTCAGCCTTGGTGGCTGGGTCCCTTTATTTGCGTATATAATGACCTCGTGTACGCCACTCCTACGGTCAAAGATGCAAATATACACTTATTTTCGGGGAAAACAGCTCAACAGGAGGAATACGTGCAAAAAGGCAACCTTTTGGGCCGAAAGAGGACAATAGTAGGAATGCCCGCAAAAATAGTTGCACTTTCGCACGTATTTCATCTAAAGAGGTTAATTCGAAGAAAAAGGATGCCTTTCTGCATCTTCCACTGCTGTATTCACCAAACGGACTTCCTCCAAGTCCATTAACTCGCAAAAAAAGGATCCCCMGCCACATAGATAGCCATTGGGAATCCCTCCTTTTTAACAAACACTCATTTATGTAGAATATCGTCCTTCAATGTAGACACCTTCGCCAACACTTGATTGATCTCGTCTGCTCCCACCTTAAAATGAGCAAGCGCATCATGAAGATGAGTCGCAATCGCTTTGAAATGCTCTTCTTGCAGATTCATCCCTGCATGCGCCTTGGCCATAGATGCCCCGGTATATTGATTCGGCCCCCCTAACGCAAAACTAAAAAATTTCGCCTGATGCTTACGCTGCTTCTCCATATCCGTATTGTTAAAAAAGTGATTGACGGTTTCATCCGCCAAAACCAGCTCATAGAAGTAGTCCACCACTGCCGTGATCGCCCCTTCTCCGCCAAGCTTATCGTATAACGTTATTTCACTCACTATGAATCCTCCTTCAGGACTACACCTATCTATTTGGTTATATTATCCAAGAATATAGGGAATTATCTATGGTTTCTATTTCCGCCCTTGTCCAGCACACAGTTAATCTAGCATGCATTCTATATAGGGTTACAGATGCTAACTAGAAACGAGGTGATTGGAATGGCTTGTGTAAAAGTTAAAGCTGTTCATCAACCTGACTTAGTTTTGATCAGTTGGTCTAGAAACCCTCTTGTTGCAGGTTCCCCGCGGAGAATTACTTCGGTTCGTGTCATTGGTAGTTCGCAACCCTGCCGGGCAACATTGGTAAGAAATGGCTTGCTTAGTACGGCATTAGGTTGCTTATTGGACGATTTCAAAATCGTCTATCAAAAAAGAACCACTAGCATAAGTGGGTATTTGTTGCTGCAACGTTTTCGCATTCAATCATAGGTAATGAAGGAGCAGCTTAGGCTGCCGTCATCTTGTACCGTATCTGGCATCAGTAATCACAAAACGTCCAATTTCTTGAGAATAAAAAAAAGGGACCTAGCCAACGGGGCCAGGTCCAAAGTTTATATTAAAAAAGGGGGTCTTGTTTATTATAATACCCTTTCTATGTTAGAGGACTGTAACAGGAATGTTCCAATTGTGTTACAAATTTTTCTCGTTTCCAACCTGAAAGCCGCGCGCCCTATAATTCTCACTTCAGCAGCTTTCGAAGCCCTACCTGCGGTTCCTCCAATGGGAAATATTCCAGCCCCATATGCCCATCAAAACCGGTATCATCAATGGCTTTGAAAATCTGTTCATAATTAAGCTCACCATTGTCCAGTTCATGTCTACCAGGGTTGCCAGCCGCATGGAAATGGCCGATCAATCCGATATTCTCTCGAATGTTAGCGATCACATTGCCTTCCGTGATTTGTTGATGGTAGATATCAAACAAGATCTTCACATAAGGGCTGCCTACTTCGTTGATGATATGGAAAGCTTCTTCCGATGAAGCTAAGAAATACCCTTGATGATTAACACGCGTATTCAGCGGTTCAATCATCAGTGTTACGCCCTCTTTTTCCAAAATAGGCACACACGCCCGCAGCCCCTCAATTAGCGATTGCGTCTGAGCTTCTCGCGACACGCCTTCGAGTGCTTGTCCTACTTGCGAAATGAGCTTGGTGCAATTCAAGCGCTTCGCGACGGCGATCGATTCGACGAGCCCTTCGAGATAGACACTACGCTGAGTTGGATCAACCAAACTCGTGAACTTCGTGCAAAATGTCGAAATCGAAACTCCCGCTTCCGTCACAGCGGCCGCGACAACGTCAATATCCTTTTGCCACCAAGACCAGAACTCAATTGTATCGTAACCGATCTCCTTCAGTTCATTCACACTTTCCCGAAAATCACGCCCTTTATAGAGCGCATCCATACAAACGGAGAGCTTCATCCCAATCCCTCTTTCCATTCTAATCTTTCTCCATTGTATGGTAAAATGAAGCAAATGCCTACGATAAAATGATTTGCTAGGAGTCCTATATGATAAGAACGCTTGCCGTCACAACCGATTATGCTGTGATCCACGATCTCCCTCTTGAGGAATTATCCTCCCCCACAATTCGGTGGTACTGGGTTGATTTCTATAATCCAGATGACAAAGAAGCCTTAAATTTGAAGGATCATTTCCACTTTCATCCCCTCACCATCGAGGACTGTTTTCATTTCATGCAACGACCGAAAGTAGATCACTATCAAGACGTTCATTTCTTCGTCATGCACGCCATCGATCCGAAGACACTGGATGCGGAAGAAGTGGATCTGTATCTCGGCAGCAACTATATTGTCACCTTCCATTTGCATGAATCCAGAGAAATAGAAGATGCTTGGGCCCGGGTGTCCCAGCAAGAAAATCTGCGAAATCAGGGGCAAATCCATGCAGCGTATTTAATTCTAGATAATCTTGTCGATCAATATTTCCCTAGTGTCTATCAAATTGAAGATCTGCTCGATGATATGGAGAATAAAATGAATGCTGAAGCAATCGATGCGTTGATGAACCAGGTTTTTGAAATTCGTTCCCAGCTGTTGAAATTACGTCGTACCATCGTCCCAATGCGTGACCTGCTGTATCGCATTATCAGTACAGATCGCATTGAACAGGTGCGTGAGCATCTCGTTTTTTTCACGGATATTCACGATCATCTACTCAAGCTCTCTGAAATGGTGGACTCCAACCGTGAGATTACAGCGGATATTCGGGATAGCTATATCTCGCTCAACTCGAATCGAATGAATACGATTATGAAAACATTGACGGTCATTACGACGATTTTCATGCCACTAACGTTTATCGCTGGGTTGTATGGGATGAATTTTGCTTACATGCCTGAACTAGAATGGCATTGGGGGTATTTCGCCATACTCGCCATCATGGTTGGCATTGGCATCGGTATGTTTGCGTGGTTCCAGAAGAAGGGCTGGTTTAAATGAGGATGGGAAATGAACCGGTTAACTTCGCTATCGATGATTATACGAATCATTTTCTGGCTACTTATCCCATATACTGTGAATTTCGGACGATTCCGCTTGATCAGGAGCACCAGTTACTGCATTCGCATAACGGATATGAGATCTATCTGGTTTTACAAGGTACAGGCACTTATATCGTTGGTGATCGTTTGTATCCGCTTCATGCAGGCAGCCTTACGATCATTCATCCGAATGTCATTCATCGGCCATTCCACGGACATAGCAAAGAATTTCATCGTTATGTCTTTTCCATAGATGAATCCTATTTAGATCAACTGCACACCATTTGTAAACTGTCTGATCTCTCCATTCCTCGATTACTTGCCGAGCGCCATCCGGATTCTAGTCATTTTTTCCTAAGCGCCCCGCAGTTAGATCGTGTCCAGACCCTACTTGCTGAACTGGCACAGGCACTAGTTAGGCAGGAGATGGGCTATGAGCTAGCTGTGCTGCGATGCATCGCCGACTTTTTCCTTTTTTCTTTTGGATTACAAAATGAGTACACGACAACGCTAACTACAGGTGACCAGTATCTCGCCCGTGATGTGCTTTCCTATTTGATTGCACATTATCAGGAGCCCTTACACATTGAAGATCTTGTGACACATTTCCCGGTCTCACGTTCGCAACTCTTTACGTTGTTTAAAGAGACAACCGGAACGACGATTAAACAGTTCCTGATTGAATATCGGCTGAATAAAGCGAAGCGATTGTTGATGGAGACCGATTTAGCTATCTCGGAAGTCTCAGCTGCCGTCGGGTTTGGCGACATGTCGCATTTCTTCCACGTGTTCAAAAAGGAAACCGGCTTGACGCCGAAGCAGTACAGGGGTGAGGCTTTTAAACGAAACATTAAATCTAACTAGTACCAAACGCTTGCTGCCAGTTATGACCACCTCTGCTGCCAAATAACTGGATTTTATGCAGCTAAATTGGCCCGATTCCGCTCGAATTAGGAAATAACTGGATTTCCTGCAGCTAAATTCGGCCAAATAGTTCAATATCGCCTGATTCGGCTAGATTAGCTACATATAATCCATCTAAATTGAAATTAATGGCAACTTCGGCGAAATTAACAGCCTATTTTCCAGTTAAAATGGCGAACGCGCAAAAAGAAGCGCAGGAAAGCATTCCTGCACCTCTTTAACACCTTACTTACTATACGCTTTCAAGTAAATTCTGAGGTAACTGAACACGATTATTTCGGTAGAAGTCCCACGTCTTCCCTGGCGCTATCGGCACCGTGATCGACATCTGCTCCTCCTGAGCACCTATTGTAGCTATCACAGAATTGGCCCCAAGTCGAATATCAACCGCCGATAGCGTGCCATCAACCTCGCCAAGCGCCCATAATCGCAATGTTCGTATAATGCGGTCCCACATTTCGCCGGATAATCGCTTGGCAGGCGTGATAAATAGCTTCACGGATCAGTTCGACTAATGCCACAGGAAGAGATTCCGCATAATTTTTCAAGATAAGAACTAATTTCTTCCCTTGAAAATCCGCCATATTCCAGTCCGGTCGATCCATTTCATCCAGTGATTCTTCATAATTGTAGGGCCAAATGCCATATGTGGCTCGCGATGAATCCTTATCCTGCCGCTCCATCACAACTTCAAGGATATCAACTGCTCGTTGAATATTAGCCTGACCGCCATAGCATAAAAGATCATAATTGCCTCCAAGAGTTGCTCACTACTCATCACTTACTTCTCCTCTCGCAGTGCCTCAACCAAGAGCATTAACACAAGGCCTTGTCCATATAACGTTGGATACGTTGGAATATCATCTTGGTAGGCCTGAATCGTTGGCATCACTGGCGTCCCCCCGGATACCCCCTTCACGATACCTTCCTCCGTGATATACGGCACAATCGAAGTAAATACGAGCTCCACGGAGGCGGCTGTCTCTTCAAGACGAGGGATTAATCCCAGCTCCATGCCTTTCATAAGGCCATAAGCAATTCCCGCACTGCCCGACACTTCCCGATAAAAATGTGGTTGATCCATAACCGTACTCCAAAGTCCGTCTTCCTGCTGGTACGCAAGCAGTCCTGACATTAAGCGTCCATATCGTTCCTTAAGCTCATCCGGGATGGCAACAAGCTGATCAATCTCCTTCACGATCATCGGAATCCCTGCAGCAATCCAAGCATTCGCTCTCGTCCAACGCGCCGCTGACATATGATCACCCGATCCGCAGTTCCAACCGTGGAAAAGAACATTCGTCTCCTCATCCTGCAGCAATCGAAGGTGGATAAGCACCTGCTTCAATGCTTCCTCCGCATACATCTTACTGCCTACCAACGACGCTGTGCGCGCTAGAAACAGTACAGCCATAAATATCGTATCCGCCCATACCTGTTCAGCGAACGCCACATTTTCCGTCACCGTATGCTCGAAGGCTTCTTCGCGAGTTCGTGGTGTGTCCTTAATCAGCCACTCCGCTACCCGATCCGCTTCATCTCGGAACCAAGCATCATCCGTAATCCGGTACAAAGCTGGGAAAATGGCGTAAGGCGCGATCGAATTGATCACCTTCGTCCCTTTCGCTTTTTCACTATTGTGCTTCACCCACGCCTGCAAATAAGCCAATACTTCAGGTTTACCCGTTGCTTCGTAATATTCCAGCATGGCAATCACACCCACACCAGGCACCCAGTCCCAGTGATGAATGTCCATTCCCCATTCGCCGGAATGATCCTTCATCATTTCTTGCCATACCTTATTGGCGTGATTTGCATACGTCGAATTCATTGTTTGGGCAGCTCCTTTTTATAAAAAGATTACCTAAAGAGTAGCACCATTCGAACGTGTCCTGCTTGGGCTTCCGTCCCAAAAACATGGGGAATCGTCCAGAAGAACAGCTGAACTTTTCACAAAACTTTTCCAACCTCTCATTAACCGGTATAATACATGGATACAATTGGAAAATGGAGGTACATGACGATGGGTTGGTCCGAAATGCATTTGGTACCCAATGAATACAATGATGAAATGAAGAAAATTGATGAATCGCTTCTGCAACTGCTAACGGAGCGCAAATCCATTGCCAAAGGCAGACGATTTTACCCGCAAAAGGAAGTCCTTCAAGAATGGTCAACGCGATTCGGTATTGAAATTCCACAAATCAACTGGCTCCTTAACAGTCTGAATGAGCATTACCCTGTTATGCCGAATGAACCAGGTGATTTGGAGCACGTCGTGCCCATCATGAAGAAAACCGTCGTCGGTGACTTTTCGTATACATTGACACATACCATGCAGCACCAACACAGCAGTATTGTCTACGTTGAAATCAAACTCATACAACTCGATGGACATTTTGGCAACTTCCGGCCACAACTCCAGCTTGATATCATTGGTGCTGAGCTCTATCGTGTCATGAGAAATGGCGCAAGCGGCGGCGGCGGGCAAACCCAGATAACCTACCTTGTCACACCGCGTTTACCTGACAACTTAGAGGGCTTACATTTTGCCTTAATTCCGTATGCCAGCCCGATGGAGTCTCCGCCTAAAGAGATTATTTTGAATCAGGAAGTTCAATTTGATTAAAATGAGGGGAAAAGATCCATGCGGCTAGTACTCTCTCGTGTCTATAATGCTCTGATAGCAAAAAAAGCCCATGCATTGGGCTTTTTTCTATTTCATATAAGTACGCAAGGAAAAACGCTTAAGCTAGCTCTTTGCTTCTATATGACTGATCGCCACGGTAATTGTAAGTGCTGCAAGATATAAGGCTAGAGGTGTGCGTCTGCGCTTTGCGAGTTTTTTACTCAAGCTTCATCCCTCCTGATTGTAAAGTCTTTATAGGAAGATTTAACCAATCAGGCAGGATATGAATCAGCTTCTTGGTTGTTTTCCAACCATCATTATTTAATACCCGAATGCATGAAGCTTTCTACAAACTGACGTTGAAAGACGAAAAATGCGGTTAATAGCGGCAGGATGACCAACACAGTAGCCGCTGTTACCGTCCCCCATTGCGCGCCTGTCTCAAACGATTGGGCAAAAATCGCAATCCCGACCGTGAGCGGTCTCGTTTCGATAGAGTTCGTGATGATCAGCGGCCACATGAAATCGTTCCAGTGCGCACTGACGGAGATTAACCCAAACGCGATATAGGTCGATTTGGCTGAAGGCAGATACACGTGCCAAAGCGTTTGCCACCAACGACAGCCGTCCATTCTTGCAGCTTCGTCTAAATCCATTGGTATTTGCTTAAACGTTTGCCTAAGCAAGAATACACTAAACGAAGATGCCCAATACGGCAGCATGATCGCCAGTTTCGTGTCAACCAGGCCCAACTCTTTCATGATCGTGTAATTCGGAAAAATGAGTATGTCAGGCGGTATCATGATTTGGACAAGAAAGAGCATGAACATAACGCCTCGACCTATGAAATTTAATCTAGCAAAAGCATACGCCGCAAGCGTAGCCGTAATCAGTTGTGCAGCCAGCACACCAAGTACAATGATGATCGTATTGGAATAATAGCGAAGGAAGGTGATGGTTTCCCAAGCAGTCTTGTAATTTTGGAAGGTGGGATGCTGAACCGCAAAGGGGTTTACTCGGGTAATGACTTCACTCGACGGCGTAAATGAAGTAAAGACAGCCCATACGAGCGGTACAGCAAAAGCGATCGCCAGCAGCGCGATGACCAAACGATTAGTGACCCTTACGACCATGATGCTGACTCCTTTCTAGTAATGGATCCGTTTATCCAGAAATGCATAATTAAAGATGGAGATACTAAGTAAGATAACGAGCAGCACGACGGTAAGGACCGATGCTTTTCCCATATCCCAGAAGCTGAAAGCCGTCTCATAAATATGATATAACAGCAAATTACTTGCGTTATTCGGACCACCTTTCGTCATAATGTACAGGTGATCTACCAATTTAAACGAATTCGTCGTCGCGATTACCATCACGAATAGCGTGGTTGGCATTAAAAGTGGAAACGTCAGCTTACGGAAAGTTTGAAAAGGGCGTGCCCCTTCCATTTCCGCAGCTTCGTACACTTCTTTCGGTAAATTTTGCAAGCCAGCCAAATAAAAAATCATAAAAAATCCTGTTTCCTTCCATATCACCATCAGCATCATCGAAAAGAGGACCCAATTCGGATCTCCTAGCCAATGCTGAGTCGGTATGCCAAACACACTTAAAAACTTATCGAGCAAGCCATAGCTAGGTGTATAAATAAACAGCCATATATTGGCGATAGCAATCATCGGAATGACCGTCGGATAGAAAAAGAGTGCACGCAGCAAGCCTGTGCCTCTGAGCTTATTATTGACCCATACGGCTACGTACATAGCTAGTAAAATACTCACCGGAACCGTGCCGATCGCAAGCAGCACATTATTTCTTAACACTTTCAAAAAAATATCGTCTTGAAAGACATGCACATATTGATCCAACCCGACAAACGTTTTGTCGGTGAAATCGGAGCTGTAGAAGCTCCAATAGATCGATTTTAAGATGGGGTAAAACGTAAATAAGCCTAAAAATAAGAGTGAGGGTATGAGCAATGCATAGGCGAAACTATTTTCTCTCCAGTTGATCTTCCTTTTTGTTCGAAGTGACGGTTGCATCAAGGAAATTCCCTCTTTCTCACAAGTCGTGAAAGCCTGAGGCAGGGAAGCGCAGGCCACTAACTTGGAGTTAACCTCCGTTAGCCGAACGCTTCCCTGCCGTTTGTACGTTTACTTGCTGCTATTTTTGAAAGCTTTTCAAAATGTCATCCGCTTGCTGTTGGGATTTATCCAAAGCTTCTTTCGGCGTCATCGTTCCTAGCAAAGCTGCTTGGATGTTATCGTTAAATAGCTTCGTTACTTGACCGTTTTGGTATGTCGAAAGCTCGCTGTCCGCATATTGGAGTTGATCTCTAGCAACAGCCGCTTGCGGGAAATCCTTAATGTAGTTTTTCAGCTTGTCTGTCTCATAAGCAGCTTTCGTCGTGCCTACATAGCCGGTATCAATTGACCATTGCGCTACACGATCTGGCTGTGTCAAGAACTGAATGAATTTAACGGATGCTGCTTTGCGGTCATCTGGAATATTTTTGAAAACATACAGATTGCCGCCGCCTGTCGGTGAACCATATTTTTTGTTGGCTGGCAGGAACGCTACACCAAAGTTGAATTTCGCATCCGTTTTGACTTTGGTCAGATTTCCTGTTGTATGATACATCATAGCCGTTTTCCCGCTAATGAAATCGGAAGGCACGGTTGCCCACTCCAGTGTACCTTCTGGCATAACTTTATCCTTGCGACCTAAATCCGTGTAAAATTGCAGAGCTTCCTGCACTTCCGGCTTATTGAAGAACACTTGCTTGCCGTCAGCCGAAACAATATTGGTGCCTGTTTGAAGGGATAATGCTTGCGTCATCCAATACTGATAACCCGTGCTCGGGATTTCAAGCCCCCACTGCGATTTGTCACTGGTCGTGAGCTTAGCTGCATATTCTTTCAGTTCCGTCCAATTCGCAGGCGCCTTCTCCGGATCAAGACCTGCTTTTTTAAATAAATCCTTGTTGTAGTACAGCACGATCGTACTGCGTTGGAACGGTACGCTCCATACCGTATCCCCTGACTTGGTGTTCCCCATAAACGCTTCATAGAAGCCGCTAAAATACTCTTTAGAGAAGCGAGGTGTCAAATCTTCAATAGCTTTCATGGAAATCAAGCTGTACAAATCAGTCGAAAGCAGCACGGCTACGTCTGGCGAGTTGCCTCCCTGTACAGCAGTTGCAACCTTGGTCATCGTATCTTGATAGCTGCCGCCATAAACGGGTTTAACCGTAATCGTTGGGTTTTCTTTGTGGAAATCGTCAGCTAGCTGATCAATTAGTTTCGTAATCGGACCGCCTACCGCTACAGGAAAGTAAAATTGCAGTTCAACTGGCTTCGTGTTCGCTGTTGCTTCCGCGCTTGCCGTCGGGGATGTCGATGCTGCAGCTGTCTTGGTATCCGTGTTGCTCTCACCCTTCGCGCAAGCTGTTGCTACCAGAGTTACCATTAGTAATGATACGAGTGCTTTTTTCATTGTTTTTCCTCCTAAAGTTGATTAAATGTAATTTCACTTAGCTCTTGCAAAATATAATCAGGTTCAATGCCTGTCCTTACGATGTCGTTCTTCGCGTCAGCACCAGTCAGTACTAGTGCGGTGTACATATCGTTCGAATTCCCGAATTGAATATCGGTGGATAACCGATCACCAACCATTAAGCACTCCGATGGCAAAATATGCAGTTGGTCGAAGGCCTTTTGCGCATAGTAAGCGGATGGTTTGCCGATCACATGGACGGTTTTCTGAAGGCTGGCTGTTTCCAGTGCTTTCACAAGCGACCATGTATCCGGGATCACACCATCATCGATTGGACAAAAGGGATCCGGATTAGCAGCGATCAGCTTAGCCCCATTTCGCAGGGCATTCACGCCCGCCGTTAGCTTTTCAAATGTAAACTGCCTGTCTAATCCGACAAGCACATGTGTTGCGAGCAGCGGATTCTCTGTCGTCTTTACTTGATTACGCGCCAATTCTAGCTCCATGGCCGCTTCACCGATCATCAATACAGTCGCATTCGGCTCAAGCTCTTGAAAAAACTTCCCAGCCACACATAAGGCCGTGAGTACTTCATCCACTTCGCAAGGAACGCCTAATTCGATAAGCCGCTGATGCACGCTTTCCTTGGTCCGAATCGTCGTATTCGTAACGAACATCACCGATTTGTCTTGCTCACGCAGCCAGCTCACGGTGCTCAATACACCCGGCAAAAGCTTACTGCCCGAATAAATGGTACCGTCCAAATCGAATAAATAGCCTTTGAATGAATGCAACTCCTTACTGCTTTTCCTTGAATGTGTTCGCTGAAAATGCTGGGTAGTAATCTTGTCATCGATTCCACGTTCAGGAAATCTAGATGTATCTGCCACAGTACTGCCTCACTTTCAATAAAAATAACCCTTATCCAAAAAACACGAAAACAAGCCAATTCAGAGTATGACAAGCATGCTCCTGCTTATTTTCACATTTTCCTGGACAAGGGTTTTCTCCTGGTCTCGACCCGATGTTTCAGTTCGTGTGATATTCATAGTTTTACTATAAAGGATAATTGTAAGCGGAAAATTATCGTAATTTAGTCATTTTGTAAACTTAACGTCCGTTCCACATGCTCGGATCTCCAATGGAAATGTAATCCGCACCACTTTCTAGCGCTTCTACAATTTCTTTTTCGTATCGAATAAGACCTCCGACAATTAACGGTTGTTTGATGGTGTTTTTCAATTCTTTGATCACTCTCGGCATTAAGCCTGGCATGAGCTCCACTTCGTCCGGCTGTGTGCTGTTGATCATCCGGACTGCCGTTTGTAGGGCAGCCGTATCAATAATAAAAATACGCTGTATACTTTTGATACCGGCTTGTCTAGCTGCCGCAACTGCATTGGACTTGGTCGTAACAATTCCGTCCACTTTAAACTTTTCGGCTAAATACCCTACCGCATGTGCGTCCCGGCCAAGGCCGCCTACCATTTCAAGATGGACATACACTTGTTTGCCTGCTTGGTGAAGCTGCCCCATAATGGATTCCAAATTGCCAATATGACCAGTCATTAGATTAACTCGGGTCACATCACTTTCAAGTACTTTCGCGAGCTGATCGTCTTTGGTCACCGATGCTATAATTGGGTACTTCTTCAACATGCTCCCCCACCCCCACCTTAACCATAACAAATATTTGTTTGCTCAGGATTAACATCCCCTCCGCTATTCCTTTCTTAGAGGGGATGCTCACCATGCCATTAGTTAGAAAAGTTTAGAGCTTGCAGCATGCGGCTTAGCATCACTGCGCTTTCTGCACGAGTGCCGGTACTTAGTGGTGAAAAGACATTGCCATCCCTGCCATTAATAATCTGCAGCTTGGAAGCTGTTCGGATCGCATCCTTGGCCCACTCGGCGATATTCGCTGCGTCACTGAACGTGACCGAGCTGGTTGGTTGGAGCTTAGCACTGTAACCTGCGAATTGCAGTGCTCTGTCAATCATGACCGCCATTTCTTGGCGGGAGATCGGTGCATCTGGTCGGAATGTGTGGTCTTCATAACCACTTACGAGTCCAGCATCTGCCGCAAGGCTAACTGCCGTCGCAAACCAATCCGCAGCTTTAACATCCTTAAAGTTTGTAACAGTCGATTGTGAGGAAGATAAGCCAAACGATCTCACCAGTAAAGCGGCAAACTCTGCACGTGTTACTTGACGATCAGGTGCAAAGCTCGAAGCCCCTACACCCTGAACAATCATTTTATTCGCCATGGATTCCACGGTCTGTTTGGACCAATGATGCTCTAAATCGCTGAAAGTCACTGGGTTTGCCATCAGTAGATACGTGCTGTTCGTACGGCTGTAGATGAGAACGTCATTACCTTGAATCGAGAATGGAACTGGATGATACACGGTATTGCCTTTCGCATCTTGTTCTACACGCACAGCAGCCAATGCCTTTATGTCCGATACAGCGTCCAACTTGATGGATCTAGCAATAAACTGATGGAAGTTGGAAATTTCTTCGCTCTTGCCTTCTTCGGTTCCCACTGTAAGCGTAAAGTCGATGGCTTTTTTGACATCTTTCCCGGTTGCAATTGCTTCTGCAACAGCCTTTTCATTCAATTTAATTTGAATGGTCAAGTTTAGCTTATCTTGTGATGTTCCGTGCTTCACTGCCAAAGCTTGCAAATCTACAGCTGACAGATTCAGCTCATAGGATCCAAGTTCTGTTTGAATGATTACGGTATGATTGCTTGCAGCCGACATCACGGCTTGAATGGCAGCTGGTGCCAGGATGGCAACTGCTTGATCCTTCTTCTCATTCAATGGCACGGTAACAATCAGCTTTTTGTCCGTTCCCGATTGTTGAATGGCCGCTTGGATCAACGCATCTGTCACTTTGAACGGAGAATCCTTAATTTCCGTACCTCCACCTACGCTACCACCATTTTGCTCACTGTCATCTGGTACACTTGGCTCACTTGGCTCACTTGGTCCATTCAGCGTGATTGGCTGTGTGTACAAGTCATACTTATTGCCATCATTCATCGTGTAGGTGTATCGTAACAAAGCATGCGCTACACCTGAACCCTTACCATTCGCTGTAACCTCATTGCCGTTTACTTCAAAGGAATTTTGCCCATCCAACATAACAATCTCAGGTGCGATACTTGTTGTATCCCCTTTGTACGTTGTCACGCTGGCTTGAATCGGAATCGTTTCATTCTTCTCGAACGTAAACTCCGATTTCTCCGGTTTAATCGCTGCCGCCATATCCGCAGCCCAGTTGGCATAGTCGGTTGTTATGCCCCAAGCGCCATTTATGAAGAATCGATTAAACACTGTTCGATCATTAATTGTCCAAGGTGAAATCAAGATACCACGATGCTTAGCAGCCTCCATAAAGTTTTGCGAGATACCATGGTAATCATTGTTGAAAGTAGCATTCAAAGGCTGAATGGAGCTAAGTACTGTGCGCAGCATGCCTTTCACGTTGTTTCCGCCGGACAAACTTGATAACAAGCCTGAAGGCATGGTCGGCATCAAGCTGTTCATACGCGAGATCTGATTGGCTACGAACGACATGTTGTCGATATCAGCTTCGGCATTTTTAGATTGGACCAACTGAACGAAAGCATCAATAGCCGATGGTGTGGATGTCTTAATCTCGTTCATGATCATTTTGCCMCGTTGCTGAACGAGGTCAATTTGTTCTTCCAATGTCGGAATTTTCACATCTGGATAGTCCGTCGGATGAGGCTTATTGGCATTGAGTGCCTTAATTTCAGCCAATGTGTAATTCTCGATATTGCCCGTGCCATTCGTCGTTCCCTTCAAATCACCATCATGATGAATGACGAGGTAGCCATCCTTGGAAATATAAACGTCATTTTCAATGAAATCTGCCCCATTATCCAGCGCCAACATATTACTCTCAATCGTATTCTCTGGCGCAGCCGTCGGCAGTCCGCGATGTCCAATAATGTACGGTTTGCGTATCAAGGTCGTGTTATTGTTATACACACTTAAAGCATTGAAAGCCGCACTTGGCGTGCCCGTCACAATCCCATTAACTCCCGCTGTAATCAGCGAATGCAAGGCAAGATTTTCCCCATTAGTTGTGGAAACAGATTTTGCCCATACCATGATCGTTCTCATTTGCAGATAGTTCGTATTTTCTCTTGTAGCAGCCTGCTGTGGAAGCACCGCAATATGTGCGAGGCTTGTATTGGTTATCTGACGAATTTCCAGCAACTGATCGTTGTTCTCAATTGTTTTACCGGAAAAATCCACGATTCCGCGTATGATCGGATACGCTTGTCTGGCCTTTTTAACCAAATCGCCATTACTTGATATCACAAATACATCCTCAATACTATTCACTTTCAAGTACGGCACCAAGGCATCTACCGTCTGCTCATCCTTGACATAGAAGGCAGCCATCGTTGAAGTTCCGAGCGTAGTTAGGATCGAATCAAAGTCCCCAATCACGGTTTGACTGCTAGCATCAGTCACTTTAAGATCCTTGTTGACATGTAAGATGACGGTAGCAGGTAAGGAAGTACCTGTCAGTTTGGATAAATCGTTGGCAGTTGCAATCTCCGTCACAACGGTGGAAGCCATAGCAATTTTCGTAGTAGGCTCCGTCACACTTACATATTTCTGAGTCGCGGATAAAGGCAGCGCATCCCGTTGTAAAGTAATCCGAATATTGTCTACCCTCATTTTGCTGGCGTTGGATTGTAAACCAATTCTTCCTTTTGCATACAAACCTGCATTGTCCGTATCCACGACAACCTTGTCGTTTATCATCTCCATCACACGATTGTCAAAAGCTTTGATCGTATAATGGTACAGTTTGCTAGGGTCTATAGCTTCCGTAAAAGCACCGGTATCCATGACATTCCAGGCATTCGATGTAGTTCTTTCAGCAAATTCTACACCATTTGCCGCTGTAGCGTCTTTTCTGACCGCCATTTGATAATACGGATAATCATTGTTTTGAATACGATACATGATGGAATGCCATCTAGCATTATCGTTCGCTTGCAAGTGCGTCACATCAGCTTCGATTTTATAATTGCCAAAAGCCCCTAGGAAATCAGGCAAAAGTACACGAGAAGGATTATCTGGGGCTGCTGCCGCATCCAATTCGAATCCTCCCGTTTTAACAACGGCTTTGCTCGTAGTCGTCCCTTCTTTTCGTGTCCAGCCTGCGGGAAGCGTTCCTTCCGTAAGCTGATCAAAATTTTCTTCATAGAGCACATACTCACTATCCGTTGCTTCTTTCGCTACAACAAACATTGAAATGGAAACTCCGTCTTTTTGAGCAGTTAGGGAGTATACACCTTTTTGGAGAACGCTCAGACTGGTACTATTCACTACAACGGAAGGGCTGCTAGTTGCCCAGGTCAAATCGCTGCCTGTCACTGTACCTGACGTAAAATCACTAAAATCTGCTTTAAACACGATTGAATTCAAGGGTACTGGTTGATTCACTGTAGCTACAAAGTAACCATCATCGTGCTTGAGGGAATTTACTTTTGCTGGCACCGTACTCGGTGTTACCGTTACTTCTTGCAAGTACTCGGCCGTATCGTAAATCACCCTAACTGTTGCTCTTCCTGCTTTAATTGGATAAAACGAATTATTCGAAACCTTGATGATCGACTCATCCGAGGAGTAGTACTTGATTGATTTGTTTAAAATGTCTTCGCTAATACCATCCGAGTAATACACACTGCCGGTCACACTTATCGGACCACTCAATGCTTCCATCGTGTTAGGTACAACGAGGTCAAGCCGATCTGCCGTTATTCGCGTTACCTTCAGGTTGTCGAACGAAACCCTGCTTTGATCCGCTTGCAGCCCTACTTTCCCTTTCTCCATCACGACTGTCGCTGGCAACGTTGTGTCCGTCACCATCGTGTAGGTCGGATCTGACTTTGCTTTCATATACTCCTTGACGTTATTGCCAAAAACCCGAACCTTCATCGTGTAGTCGGAGTTCAAAGTCAATGCTCTCCAAGAACCCGAAATCGGAGTTGGCGAATACCAGTTGCTGTCCGCTTTGCGATAGGCGAATTCGTAGGTACCATTTTGACGGATAGCCATTTGATTGTAAGGAACTTTCCCCGTAGAAGGCACTCTGAACATCAATGCTGCCCATCTTCCTGCATCCAGCACAGTTTCGAATCGTACATCCGCTTCAACCGTGTAGTTATCCCACTGTACCGGAGCAATAATCCGCCCCTGCTTACCTGAAGCCTTTCCATCAAAAGTCATCCGTCCATTGCCATATGTATCCTGCACAACTGTAAACGGCGCGCTTCCCGCGTTCACATCAGAAATCCATCCGTATGGAATCGTGCCCGTCGGATTCGCATCGAAATTTTCCTGCAAAAGCACGGGATTCACCGGATCTGTCACGGGATTACTGTCCACGAGGTTGATCACACCAAAACCAGAGGTATCATTCCAAAATGAGCTCGATTGGTACGCACTCCAGTAACTATTTCTTTGCTGCGCAGCGTCCGCCCCATAGCGGTCTGTTACGCCAATTTCCAAGCCCAGCTTCTTCGTCAACACAGGATCCATCTTCAACATATCCCATGGTACCGCTGTTTCTAAAGACCAGCCCGTTGCGGTTTTCTTAATGGCCCGCAAAATCTTATTCGAATCCTTGCTGCTTTGTCCATTTGTCGCAGCCCCGAAGTGAAACTCAGGGGATGTAGAATCCGATTGATACACAAATCCGAGTTGCATATCATCTGTTGCATAAGGCGCAGATTGATGCATCGTTGGATCTAGGAAGAAATTAATGTTATCCTGTTCAAACCAATTCCCCGTACCTGCTGCAGTCAGGCTCTCATCATCTGCCTTAACCMCAATGTACAGGTACTTATTGTCCCAGAGCATGCCGAATTTACTATCTTTAAACGTTCCACCACCTGTTTGTTTCGTTAACCTCTGGTTAATTGACCAAAGTGACTCGTCCAAATCCCCATCAATCACCGGGGCATTAACCGTCTTCCTCACATCGAGAGAATTTCTTACATCTTCCGCAGCATGAGCCTCTTGGACATTCATTAGACCAATAGGTGCTAAGCTAGTAACTAGTGCAGCGACTAGTAGACTATTCAAAACCTTTTTATATCGTTTCATAGAATCAACCCTTTCTTGGAAAATGGATGAATGCATGTTATATACTCGTTAAAAAAACAGATGAACCTACTTTCGATCGTCTTCAAATCCTCCTATCTGTTTTGGAGAACACAAAAAACCCTTCACGCATACAAATGACCTCAGCTAGCTTCCACTAGCCGTTCATTTGCTGCCATGAAGGGTTTTCTCCGCGTCTCCTACCCTTGCCTGTTCAGTTGTCCTATACTCATTCTAGTCATTGAGTGTTTTTGAAGTGTTATCTTGGCAATAAGAAATTGTAAAATATATGCGAATTCAATCCATTGTTGGGTGTGATTGTGAGGTTGGTTGATAACCATTATGTATATGGGGTATTGGTCATGACATAAAAAAAAGGAACCCAGCCAACGGGGCCGGGTTCTAAAAGTTTATATTAAAAAGGGGGTCTTGTTTATTATATTACCAAGTGAACATTATGGAACCATAACAGGAATATTTCATTTCTGTTACAAATTAGAAAACGCTTTCTATTCTAATTTGCTGTCTCCGTCCTCCGTTCTCTGTTCTCCGCTCTCTGTTCTCCCCTCTCCGCAATGCCCTGCTCCTCGCCTCCATCCACCTCACCTTCAAATTCTTCCCCATTTCCAGTTGCACGTTTTACCCAAGTGGCATATACTAAGTATACACTAATTAGAATAATTATAAATAAGGAGGTACCCTATGAGCGTCGAGTATGACTATCATCATCTCCACCATGTGAAAGAACAAAGTAAGTCAAGAAAAACCCTGTGGGTTACCCTCATATTAACGGCCTTTTTCACGATTGTTGAAATTATCGGTGGGGTGTTATCGAATTCCCTTGCTCTTTTATCCGATTCGGCTCATATGATTTCAGATGTCATTGCGCTTGGTCTGAGTATGGTTGCCCTCCAATTAGCTACGCGCCAGCCCAATGCTCGCTTCACTTTTGGATTCCTGCGCTTTGAAATTGTCGCTTCTTTTCTCAACGGCTTAGCGCTTTGCATCATCGCTTTGGGAATTTGTATTGAAGCCGTCCAACGTGTCCTCCACCCTCAACCCATACAATTGGGACTCATGCTAGGCATTGCCTCGATCGGGTTCGTCGTTAACCTCGTCCTTACGTTGGTTCTCCATAACAGCGTCAAGGAGGAAGACAATCTGAATGTGCAAAGCGCGCTCTGGCACTTTTTCGGAGATTTGCTTAGCTCGGTGGGTGTGATCATTTCGGCCATTGTTATTTATTATTCCGGTCTTCTCTGGTTCGATCCGTTGATTTCGATCGTGATTGGGGGCATTATTTTTACAGGTGGCAGCAAAATAATTCGTGAATCCTTCATGATCCTGATGGAATCCGTCCCTGAAAAGTTTAATCTAGACGAAATCCGCTCCGTGATCGCGAAGGTTGAAGGCGTAGAAGATGTCCACGAAATGCATCTCTGGGCGGTTTCGACCGACCATTATTCCCTAACCGCGCACGTGTTTATTAGTCCTAACATTCAGCCTTTTTGTGTCATTCTCGCTATTAATGAGACGTTAAAGAGCAAGTACGGCATCGAGCATGCCACGATTCAAATCGAACACGCGGACATTAATCCGCACGGGGAATACGGGAAAGATTTCCTGCGGCAGCAAAAGCAGCTGAAACAACAAAACCACACAAGCGCCTAGCGCTCCAGCATAGACCTACCAAACTTGAAGGAAACCACCTTTAACTTTTAAACAAGCAAACCGTTAATCACCTCCCAAGGTGACTAACGGTTTTATTCGTTATGCGTCGAATTACGCACAACCATTTCCATATCGATGAGCAGCTCATGCCCCTTCATCTGAGCCAGATACGAATCCAGCAATATCGCGCTTTCCTCGTCTACTTCTTCCCCCATCTGCCGCATCAGGAAAGCCGCAACTAAACGCGTTTGCAGCTCGACTGGCATCTCGAAGCTCGTAATGGAAGGAATGCTAGCCTTCGCAAAATGCTCATTATCCATACCGATAAGCTGCACTTCCTCAGGAACACGGATGCCTCGCGCATGGCATTCAGCAATCAATTCCAACGCTAGCGCATCATTGAACGTGTAGATGCCGATAGGTCGGAGCCCGCCGCTCACACGCAGCGCCTCTTCCAAAGTTCCAGCGACACCCAGCTCTCCTGCATCCAAAAGCGCATGCACGATCGTCTCCGCTCGGTCACCTAGCCCCGCCAGAAAACCCTCGATGCGCTGCTCATTCGCGCCCATCCCCTTACGTCTTCCCGCATAGAAAACAGCTCTGCAGCCATGTGACAGAAAATACTGAACGGCCTGGCTCGAGGCCTTGGCAAAATCCAAATTCACAGCCAGCTTCGTAATCTCATTCGGCCACCCCCACCCGTTAAAGATGACAAGCGGCGTTCCTTCACCCACTAATTGCTGTGTGGAATGCATGCTGATCGCCAAGCCATGGGAAACTAATCCGTCCACTCGTCGTTGCAGCAAATGCTCAATATGCCTCGTCTCCACTTCAGGATCCATGCCTGCCGCTGAGAATACAGATAAGTGATAGCCGTAACTGTGAAACCTTCTTTCCAATTTCTCAGCAAATCTGCCATAATACCCGCCAAAATGCGGGAGAATCAATCCTAACTCATTCGAGCGTCGCCGACTTAAACTCGTTGCCATGACGTTCCGGCGATAACCTAGTCGGACAACCGCTTCTTCCACTTTGCGGATGGTTTCCGGAGACATCGGAACCTWCCTTCGGTTAATAACATTCGACACCGTCGCAATGGACACACCTGCCTCAGAGGCAACATCGACGATGGTAGCTTGTTTGTTTTTTTTCATCCTATGCCCTCATTCTTGAAACGCTTAAACTCATTGTAGCTAGAAGGGGATTGCTCGTCAAATCTCTGTCTTTTTTGCAAATAATCCAAAAGCGCTTCTGCTCTTTAGCATTTCTACCAATTCTTAGACATCACTACTTACAGAAAAATAAGCATCAGAGTATGATGAACTCAATTGAAACTCCCGCTTCACTTGCCATACCCAATTTGAACAAAGAGGTGACCCCCATGTTTCAAGTGCCAGCAGAGAAAATCGCATTTTATGAAGAGAATGGTTTTGTCCAGTTAGAGGATGTCTTGTCGGAAAAGGAAATCAATGAGCTGAGCGCTTACCTCGACGAGGTCATGGCGATTGAAGGATAACATACACAAAGTGTGGAGAAGGACTCCGACTACTTCAAAATTCTCAACAGCAAAATGAATACATGGCGGGATTCTGCAGGTATAGCCCTTTACGTGCTAAGTCCCAAACTTGCGGATATTGCCAGGCAATTTTCCGGTTCAACCGGCGTCCGCTTGTTCCATGATCAAGCCTTCTGGAAAATGCCCGGAGATTCCAAACCTACACCTTGGCATCAGGATGCCACTTATTTTCCCATGCATGAATCGAACGTCCTAACCCTATGGCTGCCGATGCATGATGTGGATGATGTGAATGGGTGCTTGTCCTTCATCCCAGGCTCTCATAAGGAAGGGAAATTAACGAATGTCGACTTCCTCCATCCCATCGATTTACTCGAGCTCACCAAGGAAAGTGGTACAAACCTCCGCCGACCTATCAACGTCCCTCTCAAACGCGGCAGCTTCACACTTCATCATGGACTCACTTTTCATTATGCGCATGCCAACAAATCTGACAAACCACGCCGAGTCTTGACCATCGTCTATATGCCGGAGAATGCCACTTTTAATAGCAAAAGCAATCATGAGCTCACCCAAGGCTCTGGCTTTCAGGAAGGTGAACTCCTTAAGGGGCGGCTTTTCCCCGTCTTAGCATCGGCTCCACAATCTGACTAAGCGGTATGGGATAGGATATCTGTTACTCTTTTGGCGTTTTGAATGATTAACTGGAAAACCTCCATCTAAATTCTCCCTATTTGGTTCAAAATCAGAATTAGATGGATTTCATGTAGCTAATTTACTCACTTCTGCGGTTTTTGAGCAAAATGGCTCAAAATAGCTGGATGTTTTCCAGTTATTTCATCTATTTCATCTATTTCATCTATTCCACCTATCTCACCTATCTCACCTATCTCACCTATCTCACCCATCTCACGCATCTCACCCATCTCACCCATCTCCCCCATCTCCCCCAATGCACAATTGATGCAGTCACAACCAAACACAAAAGGCACCACTAGCAGATCATCTGCTATGGTGCCCCTATGCCTTTACTCGTCGTGATGCCCAATCAACGAAATGATCTGCTTCTTCAGCTTCATGAAAGCTTCGGAATCCTTCACATCCTCTACCTGCCGCAACCCGCGCGGTATGACAATTTCACTGCGGATCGTGCCTGGATGCGCCTGCATCACATATACCCGCTGCGATAAGAAGATAGCTTCCTCGATATCGTGCGTGATGAACACAACCGTCGTCTTCTCCTTTTCCCAAATGCGCAGCAGCAGCTCCTGCATGGCATTTTTCGTTTGCGGATCCAGCGCGCCGAACGGTTCATCCATGAGCAGCACATCCGGATTATTCGCCAAAGCTCGCGCGATCGCCACCCGCTGCTTCATCCCGCCCGAAAGCTCCTTCGGCAATGATTTCGCGAACTTATGCAACCCGACTAGCTCCATGAAGTGATCGGATATGGCTCTCTTTTCGAACAAAGGAACACCCTTCAACGTCAATCCGAACTCAATATTCTCTCTCACGGATAGCCAGGGGAATAACGTATAGCTCTGGAAGACCATGCCTCTGTCAGCGCCAGGACCTTCAATCTCATGCCCGTTGATACTCAGATCCCCCATCGTCAAGGGCTCTAATCCAGCAATAATCCGCAATAAGGAAGACTTCCCGCAGCCTGAGGGCCCGACAAAGCTGACAAATTCATGCGCATCCACATGAAAGGACACTCGATCCAAAGCTACGAATTGCGACTTCTTCGTACTGTACACCTTCGTAACATCGACCGCCTCAATTTTTCGTACAGCAGCACTCGCAATAGTCCCCTCAGAAGGTACGTTGTTATAATCTAAGTTTAATGCTTCCATCTTAACGTCCTCCTTCCAACCATGGGAAAAATCGCTTATGACAATAAGCAAATGTGCGATCCGTCAGTAAGCCAAGCAAACCAATCGCAATTATGCCTACGAAAATTTGATCCGTGTTCAAGAACCGCTGCGCCTTCATGATCGAAAATCCAAGACCACTGCTAGCCGCAACCAACTCAGCTACAACCAGATACGTCCATGCCCATCCAATGATTAAGCGGAGCGTATTCATCAAATCTGGAAGCAGTGCAGGAATCAGCACCTTTTCGATCACTTGCCAGCGTTTCGCACCTAACGTATAAGAGGTTTGCAGTAGATCATTGGAGACTGACCTTGTATTGTCTGCAACCATCAGCATCAATTGGAAGAAACACCCCAGGAAGATGACGAGGACCTTCGCCCATTCGCCAATCCCTGCCCACACCATGATCAAGGGAATAAACGCTGTCGCAGGCATATACCGAATAAATTCAGTAGGAGGTACTAGGATAGCTTCCGCAAACTTATACGTACCTGCCAGGATCCCTAGCGGTATCCCGATGATACAAGCGAGCAAGAATCCACCGCCCACTCGGAAAATACTGATCCAAACATTTTGCCAGAACACGGGGTTCTGTAATTGAATCCCAAACTGCCGGAGCACCTGATCCGGTGTTGGAAGGAATGTACGATTAACCAAGTTGCCGTAGCTCATTACGCTCCAGAACAATAACAGAATCGCAATGATAAGCACAACACCTGACAAATATGATTTACGGCTAATTTCACCACGTATGGCAAACAATGTGGACTTGCGTCTTTTTTTCACCAGCGTTTCCATCTGCAGCCCTCCTGCTCAGCCTTTATATCTTTAATTTATTTCTTGCGTTCCTTCATGACTTCCTCTACAAAGTGGCCATCCAAGAAGGTTTCCGCTTTCGGTATTGTGCTCAGCATATCTAAGCCTTTTAAGAATTCGGCCGTCTTAACAGAAGTAAAGGCTAGCGATTCGTAGGAATCCCCTTTGGCGAAAGCCTTGACGTTATCCTCCAGTTGGAAAATCTTCACGCTATCCACGCCAGCTTTGTATTCATCAATCGGCGTCTCTGCCGCTTTAGCCATAATTTTCAAAGACTCTTCTGGGTTCGCTTTCCAGTAGTCCAATGCATCGAACCAAGCGTTAATGACTTTTTTCACATCGTCTGGACGATTCTTCGTAATTTCTTCTTTAAATACGAGCAAGTCAGGAATCAATCCTGGTGTATCCTTGGATGAGAAGAGCAGCTTCCCTTTCCCCTCTTGAATGGCTTTGCTTAAGAAAGGCTCCCAAAGTACCGCAGCATCCAGATTACCCGCTATGAACGCTGGCCCTGCATCGTTGACTGTCATATTCGTATAAGAGACATCCTTCTCTGCTAATCCGGCTTTCTCAAGCGCTGTCAGCATCAGAAGATGATCGACAGTTCCAAGCTCAGTTGCGACTTTCTTACCTTTCAAATCTTTCAATGAATTGATACTAGGCTTCACAACAACACCGTCGCCGCCATTCGAATTATCATTCACCAGCACTGCTTTCAACTTAATGCCTTTGCTTGCTGGAACTAGTGTATCGCTCAACGTTTGACTATTTGCATCCACTTTACCTGAAGCGAGTGCGGATAAGGAGTCACTGTACACAGGGAACCAGACCAGATCCACGTTCACGCCATTTTTCTCGAAAAAGCCCTTCTCCTTCACAAGGTACCACACGAACCAACCCGGCCATGGACTAAGCGCCAACTTGATTGGCTCTTTGCTGCCTCCTGCTGTCGTACTCGCCTCTTTACTTCCACACCCGCTGATTACTGTAAAAGTTAATAATACCGCCAACATCAGAAATATAGTTTTTTGTCTCATTCCCCGAACTCCCTCTCTGTATAAAATGATTAGGAAAAAGCCCGGAATGATATCATATCCTGATATCCTCCCGGGCTTTTATCCCTCCGTGTGCACGATGAAGCTCACCGTGTGTCTTCTCTTGGACCTGACCGATAGCCTTCATTCTATCGCGGAACCCTAGAAAACAAGTTTGCTATGCGGTTGTTACTTCGTTGTCTTACTTTTGTTTATATCATACTTAGATTGTTCGTTTATGTCAACATATATAACATAGTTAATTTTAAATCGTTTGAAATCGCTATTCGCGTAACGTTACATGACATAAATACAGTCCTGACGGGGGTACCGCAATATATTCAATTCTATTCCGCCTTCAGATGTTAGATAAACAGCCTGTTCAGCTCGCCGAGTCTCATGTCATCATGACCAAAAAGCCCCTTCGCTTAAACTGCGAATGGGGCCTTTGTCTATAGACAGCTAACTGTTATCTATACTTTACAAGTGACGAACAAACAAGTATCGAACTAAGGCTGTAACAGCCCCACATGAACTTTAATTACCGCTTTTTTGATTTTCGATGATTGCCCCATGCCAGGTCTATGAATATCGTTAGGGAAAAAGACGGCGAACATGCCAGGCTTGAGATGAAGCAAAATCTCGTCTGCCGATGGATCATATAATGCATAGTCATGTTCACTTTCATAGGCTTTTACAACACGGAGATCTTCCCGATCCGCAAACCAACCGATCGTCTCTTCTCCATCGATTAAGTAGTGGATATCAATATACGACTCGTGCTTCTCAGCTAGCTGCTCGTCCATCGGCTTAGCATCAAATTCCATAAACGATACGTACATCTGATCACCTTTGATCTCTACTCGACCTTCAGGCACGTCACCATTAAGCAGTAGATTAAGTTCCTCTAAGGCCGTTACGATAACTGTATGCTCAAATTTATTTTGTTTTTCCCACAATGACATTGTACCTAAAATCATGGACTATTCCCCCATTGCACATGTGTAATCCTTTAAAGCAATTTCACGACCACGGACTCCGCTGTATGTTCCTTGTTCCTAATCGATTCCTCGTAGGATCTTTTGAAGTATTCCACATATAAGACATCCAACAAATAGAGCTGCGAAATTTTCGCCGACAAGGAACCTCCCTGCAGAGGGCCTTCATTGGCTCCACATAACAGCGTAAGATCAGAATACGAAGTTAATGGCGACTTGACAAAGCGGGTAATCGAAATGACGGTAGCCCCGCATTCCTTCGCCTTTTTGGCCACCTCAATCGTATCCTTGGTTGAGCCCGAATACGAGATGATCACAGCCACATCCCGTTTGGTCATCAACGCTGCCGACATCATCTGAAGATGTGAATCGATTGTGCATTCCGTTTTGTTGGTGATGCGCATGAATTTAATTTTCGCTTCCATGGCTGTCATTAAAGATGAGCCTACACCGAAAAATATGACTTTTTCTGCTTGAAGTAAGTAATTAATGGCTTCATCGATTTTGGAGCTATCAATTAAGTTGAACGTTTCGTTTAACGCACTTATGTTGGTTGACAGCACCTTGGATGCAACTTGTGCGATGGAATCATTCATCAATACCTTCTCGGTAAGCTGCGGAATTTCATTTTCCACGGTAATGCTATGTGCCAGTGCAATTTTGAAATCTTGGTAGCCCTTGTAGCTCAAGGACTTGCAGAACCTGAATATACTAGATTCGCCAACCCCGCAAACATCTGCAAGATCTGTAATTGACATGTAGACAACTCTGTCTATGTTCTCCAGGACATAGTCCGCTACTTTTTTCTCGGTCGTTGTTAGGTTGTTATATTTAGAATGAATAGTTGTAAAAATATTGATTGTGCGCACACGATCACCCTCTTAGCCTCAAGATTCAGACATGATGCGCAACAATAATGCGAATGCGCCTCTTTCAGCGTAAGAATAATGAGGCCGCGCCCAATAGACCAGCCTTATTTCCCAAAGAAGCCTTAAGAATTTTCACGTCTGCAAAACTTTCCATGATCAAATCTTGYGTTTGGGCCTCGACTGCACGAACGAGTTCCTCTTGCTCCATCACACCGCCCCCTACAATAATAGCCGAGGGATTAAAAATATGAATAATTGAAGCTAAGCCAACGGCTACTTCTGCCGCCCAAGCATGCAAGACCTGCTGCAATGGTTCGTTTCCTAATCTTATTTTACCAAAAAAAACCTTGCCGTCCACACATTCCGGATCCACCTGTTGCGCCATTCGAACTAATGCTGTCGTTGAGGCATAGTTTTCATAATAAGGCTTTCTCTCTCCACCGCGCGCGTCTGGTAATGGGTGCGTAATGATATGACCGAATTCCGCAGCTACACCCTTAGCTCCTCGGTAAATCTGACGATCGATAACGATCGCTCCGCCGATACCTGTTCCGAACGTAAGACATAAGAAATCTTGAAACGATTGCGCTGCGCCGAAATAGGCCTCTCCCAATGCTGCCGCGTTGACATCATTTTCAACTCTAGCAGGCTTCTTGAATCGATTTTCAACGATCTCTCTGATTTTCATTCCCGTGTAATCCGGAATATTCTCATTTGCATAAACAATATACCCTTCTTCGGAATTGACTTGTCCAGCTGTGCTTATGGCAATAGCATCGTAATCCGCATACACCGCAAGCTGGAGAAGCAATTTCTCTATGACATGAGGGCCTCCCTTGAGGCTTTCAGTGGGATATTCCTTATATTGATCGACATTCCCTCGTTCATCGCAAATCCCCATCTTCGTGTTGGTACCACCAATATCTGCCGCTAAAATTTTCATAAGCTATTGGATCGCCTTAACGAATCGTTTGGTAATCTCCATCGGTCGCGTGATGATAGATCCTACAACAGCCGAGTAGATACCTAGATCAAATAATCGCTTCAATTCTTCAGGTGTCGAGATGCCACCCTCAGCAATGATGGGGACGGATAATGTCGCAACGAGTTTCTGTGCCAATTCGAAATTTGGCAAAGGCTTGCCTTTCGTTGCTTCCGTATAACCGCATAATGTTGTACCCACACTGTCAAAACCCAGTTCAACTGCCGTGACCGCTTCCTCATACGTCGAGCAATCCGCCATAAAGAGCTGATTCTTATATTTCTTTTTAATTTGCGGAAATAAATCTGAAATCGTGGAGCCATCCGGTCTTATGCGGTCGGTTGCGTCCATTGCTATCATATCTACACCTTCCTGACAAAGCGCATCGACCTCTTTCATGGTAGGCGTAATGAAAACATCCGATCCATCGTACACTTGCTTGATGATCCCGATAATCGGCAAATCGACATGTTTCTTAATTTCATGAATATCTGCTACGCTGTTTGCTCGAATTCCCGAAGCACCGCCTAAGTAAGCCGCATAGGACATTCTCCCCATAATAAATGGACTGTGCAACGGTTCTTCAGGTAATGCTTGGCAGGAAACAACCAATTTCCCTTTAATCATTTCCAGAATTGTCTTATTTGTATCCATCCGTTCCCCACTCCACACCTATATTTTTATTCCTTCACTGCGCCAGCCGTCATGCCTTGGGTAAAATAACGTTGGAACAAAACGAATATTAACAGCATTGGAATTGCAGCAACCGTGGCTCCTGCCATTTTATAGGCAAAATTCGGATTAAGATCCTGCATCAAAGTTGCCGTACCTACCATCAGTGTTTTCATATTTTTCTCTTGTCCAACGACGGACTGCCATAAATAATCGTTCCATACTTGTACAAAGTTTAAAATAAATAGTGCACCAATACCAGGTTTAACAATCGGAAGCATAATTTGCATGAAAGTCTTCCATTCACTAGCTCCGTCAATTCTCGCCGCTTCTCTTAAAGCATTTGGTGCTGTATCGAAAAACCCTTTTAACAAAAACACACCAAATGCAGTGGCAACGTTCGGCCAGATCATGCCGTTATAACTGTTCACCATCCCGAATTGCTGCGTGATCCGGAATAGCGGAACGATCATGATTTCTTTCGGAATCATCAAGCTCGCTACAAAAATAATGAAGATGATATTACTGCCTTTGAACCTAATTTTCGAAAAGGCATAAGCGGCCATAGCCCCAACACCGATTACAAGCACCGTGGTGACACCAGAAACGAACACACTATTGAATACCCATCTCAGAGCTGGTTGACTTTGAAATACGTCCGCATAGTTAGAGAAAGTAATCGTGGTTGGCCACCAGTCAGGCGGCATTTTCACAACATCCGAGCTATTTTTAAGTGAACTTGTAAAGAGCCAATATAAAGGAAACAAGTTAAATATCGCGAAGATGAAAATGATCACATTAGATATGATATCAATCCGCTCCATTTTCTTCTTGCTGTTTGATTTCGACATGCTGAATACCCCCTTTACTTCTCCTTGACTAAGCTTCTTAACTGAGGCACGGACAACAATAATGTAATCACGAACATGATTACCCCAACAGCTGAAGCCATACCAAGTTGATTATATTTAAATGCGTTATTGTAGAGATAGTACATCAGTGTTACGGAAGCATTATTCGGTCCACCACCAGTTAAGAGCTGGATGACTACGAATATTTTCAAAACAGCAATGATGTTAATGATCACAATATAAATAGTCGTGGATTGGACAGAAGGAATCAATATTTTGAAAATGACCTGCCATCTGCTCGCCCCGTCCACTTCCGCCGCTTCAAACAGATCTTTCGATACGCCCAGCATCGCGGCGATATAAAGAATGATCGCTTGTCCCACATTTGTTGCGAATGTTACGAATATAATAACCGGCATAACCGTTGTTGTTTTCCCCAATAAATTAACATTACCCAAACCCATTTCCTGAGAGAAATAAGAAATTAACCCATTCGCAGGATTCAGTAAGAAACTCCACACCATACTCATGACAACCATTGAGACCATTACCGGTACATAGTAGCTACCTCGAATGAATGAAACATACTTGGCATTCTTGTCAAATACAGCGGAAGCTACAAACAGTGCGAAACCGACCGTAAGAATAACGATAAACACGACGAACACAACGGTATTTATGAGCGCTTTGAAAAATACAGGATCGTTAAACAGCGCCACATAATTATCCAGTCCAACGAACTTTTCAGATTGATAATTGATCCGATACAAGCTAAGTCTTATACCTTCAATAATCGGATATACCAAGAAAACTAAGAAAATCAGCATCTGTGGTGAAATAAATAGGTAACCGGTGATACTATCTTTGAGGGATTGACTGCGTATTCTCATATCGGTTTTCCTTTCTAATTAGCAGCCTTAGGATCACTCGGATCCCAAGGCTATTAATCGGTTATTGATGATTCATTTACTTCGTTTGATAGATAACTGAGCTCTCTTTATTCGTTTGAATAACCTTATTACCTTTGGCCTGATAATCCTTCACAACCTGCTCAGGAGTTTTGGCACCTGTATATAGGGCTTGAAGCTCAGGGTAAAGCACTTCTCGTAATTGGCTATAGCCTGGAACGTTACCGCTGAAGTTAAATAGATACTTGGAATTTGCATCGTAAGCTGCAAAGAGCGGGTTCACATCTTTGAGTTCTCTGGATACTGAAGTTCTTACTGGGATACCATTCTTCGAAGACTTCACCAATTCAGGATCTGTGGAGAAGAATTTAACAAAATCTTTAGCTACTTCGACTTTCGCTTTGTCTTTATTTTGGAATACGCTCGCGCCCACTACGTACGTAAAGGACAATGGATCTCCGCTTTCAGACGGAATATTAGCTAGGCGTACATCGAACTTCGCGCTCTTGCCGCTAGCCATATCCGCTTTGGTGTTGTTGAACAAGATCGGATTCGTAAAGCTGATCGCTAACTGCTGATTACGGAACATGCCGTTCGCATCATTGGACGATACCGATTCAGGACCCGGATTCGTGTAGCCTGCGTCCTTGATTTTCTTCAACCAAGTCGCAGCTTTAACACCGTTCGCATCATCAAGCACGATATTTCCTTTATCGTCAAAGAATTTATTACCGAACATTCTCATATAGGCAAGGTTCCATGTGTCCCCTTGATTATTTACAGCATAAAGTGACATCGGATAAGCATTGGAATACTTATCTTTCGGCAGGTTATCTTTCAGACCTTTTAGAATTTGCTCATACTCGGCTAGTGTCCACGTCTTAATATCATTAGGTCCACCAATGTATTTCTCTAGACCGGCTGCTTTGAACATATCCGCGTTATAGACCAAGGTTCCTGGGTTATGTTGGAACGGGTAGAAATAAACATCTTTGCCGAAAGTCACCGCATCCCAAAAGTTTTTGGCAATGTCGGTTTTGGATGCATCATCCACAATATCAGTTAACGGCACTAAAGCACCGCGATGAACATAATCGCCCATTGCAAAAACGCTTTCAAAAAATACATCTGGCGCCGTTCCGCTGCTTAAGTTGACATTGAGAAGCTGATCACGTTGGTCGCCTGCAATAACTTCAACTTTGATTTTCGCATCATACTTTTTGTATTGCGCAGTAAATTTATCAGCTGCCGCTTTCAAGAAGCTATCGTAATCAGCGCCAGGCTCTGTAGAATCCAGAACACCTTTCCACTGTGGTGTCAGCCAAACTTTAAGCTCTACCTTTTTCCCAGTAGCTTCTCCTGCATTGCTAGTACTAGTGGCTTCTTTATTACTGCTAGTGCATCCCGCGACAATTGAAGTCAACATCGTCAGAGCCAAAACTGCTATTGGAAAGCGTTTAATTTTCATCATAAATCTACCCCTTGTCTATTATTCTAGATGCGATCTGACTTTGTATAAACTTTGGCAACTGAGCCCCTCTGCTATAACCGTGTACGACTCCCTACATGTGAAGGCGAGATGGCTCGTCCATCTCATCTCCTCATCGAATCTTGAACCCGTTTTTGCATTGTAGCCCCATGTGTTGGAGTCCCCAAAGCATACAATGGTTTTTTTCATCGTTTACAAAATTCCTGAATCGCTTCATCGATCATTGTCACAATGTTATCTATTCGTCCTAAGTCTTCATTGCTGATGCCTTCTAACGGCCCTCTAACGCTGCCAATGTTCACGCCTCTGCGATTCAGTACTTCTTTAATAACGGCATACATGGATCCATTCTGTGAGCAAAGCGCGATAATGATGTCATTAATACAGCTTTGGATGCGTTTCGCTTCTTCAAACTTACCTTGAAGGAAGAGTTCATTAGCTTGTAAGAATAATTCCGGCATAGCCGCGTAAGTGCCGCCGATTCCACCATCAGCTCCCATAATTCTTCCAGCGACATACTGTTCGTCAGGGCCATTGAATACAACAACGTTGTCTCCGCCGACTCTTTTGAATCGTTCGATATCCATCGTTGGCATTGAGGAGTTTTTCACACCGATTACTTTCGGGTTAGCAAGAAGCTTCTCAAATAGCGCCGGAGTTAATGTATAACCTGTCGTTTGCGGAATGTTATATATAATAAAGTCTAGTGGAGTTGCATCGATAATTTCATTCCAATATTTATAAACAGAACTATCTGGCAGCTTGAAATAAATAGGCGGGATCGCAGATAGAGCATCATATCCCAATTCAGCTGCATGTTTCGCCAATGCAATGCTGTCTCTAGTAGAAGGTGCCCCTACATGGGCAATCAACGTCATTTTGCCTTTCAAACGGTTTGCCACATAGCTAAGCACCGCTTTGCGTTCGTCAAGGTTTTGGTAAATACATTCACCGGAACTTCCCCCGACATAAACCCCATTGACTTTTTTTTCATACAAATAATCACATAATGCGTTGGTTCGGGCTTCTGAGATATCACCTTGATCGTCATAGCATGCGTAAAATGCTGGTATGATTCCATGGAATTTTTCTAATCTCAATGAATTCCCCTCCTAATGTTTATAATGTTTGGCAAGATCAACATTATCATAAAAACGCCATTCTGTAAATTAATTTCACCATTTTATATTTTATAAAAAATATTTCCACCAACCCCTTCCTCCTCTGGATTTGCTAGGTTATGTTTTGAAATTGTCATAGCTCTCACCTGCAAGTAGTATTTCCCTTTTTTCTTCCACGATGCAATTACAAATTGCACAGTACTTCTAGTTATCGGAAGTACTCCCGAAAAACCAAAAAAAGGCCCAGCACCAGAGGTGCTAGGCCTTTCTATCAGTCAGCGTCGCTTACACGCCTAACCATTTCTTGAACAAGTGCTTCGTCGTGTCCGCATTCAAAGCTGCGATTGACGTCGTAAGCGGAATACCCTTCGGACAGGAGCGTACGCAGTTCTGCGAGTTACCGCAGCCTTCGATACCGCCGTCTGTCATCAGCGTATCCAAACGCTCGTCTTTGTTCATCTCACCCGTTGGGTGAGCATTGAATAGACGAACTTGGGAAAGTGCGGAAGGCCCGATAAACGAGTTTTTGTCGTTTACGTTCGGACAAGCTTCCAGACACACGCCGCATGTCATACATTTGGACAACTCATAAGCCCATTGACGCTTCGACTCAGCCATACGCGGTCCAGGACCAAGATCGTAGGTTCCGTCGATTGGTACCCATGCTTTAACCTTTTTCAACGCGTTGAACATGCGTCCACGGTCGATAACAAGGTCACGCATAACAGGGAATGTGCTCATTGGTGCTACACGAATCGGCTGCTCCAGCTTATCTACAAGCGCGGAACAAGCTTGACGCGGCTTCCCATTGATAACCATGGAACAAGCGCCACATACTTCTTCCAGACAGTTGGATTCCCAACAAACTGGTGTTGTTTTGTCGCCATTCGCATTCTTAGGATTACGCTGAACTTCCATCAAACCGCTGATCACGTTCATGTTCGCGCGGTAAGGAACTTCAAACTCCTCTGTGTACGGTTTGGAATCCGGACTCTCTTGACGAGTCACGATAAACTTCACTGTTTTCGTTGCGCTTAGTGTCTCCGCCATGATCAGGATCCCTCCTTTTTCTTCTCCGTGGAGTAGTCACGTTTACGAGGTTTAATCAACGATACATCAATTTCATCATACGAAATCTTAGGACCATCTGGCGTCCAGTCTGCGATTGTCGTTTTCATGAAGTTATCATCATCACGCTCTGGGAATTCAGGCTTGTAATGCGCGCCACGACTCTCATCACGCATCAACGCACCAACTGTCATCGCTTCTGCAAGCTCGAACATGTTCCAAAGTTGGCGCGTGAACGCAACTCCTTGGTTGTTCCAACGTGCCGTATCTGTGATGTTGATGTTGTTGTAACGCTCTTTCAAATCCTTGATCTTGCCAATCGTTTCAGTCAAACGATCGTTGTAACGAACAACCGTCATATTAGCATTCATCATGTCGCCAAGCTCTTTATGAAGCACGTACGCATTTTCCGTACCGTTGTTCATTTTGAGCAAGCTCTCATAACGATCTTGATGGCGTTTCTTCTCACGATCATAAATGATGGAGGACGTATCATCCGCATGCTTGGATAAGCCGCGAATATACTCAACCGCTTTAGGACCAGAAACCATGCCGTCATAAATCGCGGAAACGAGAGAGTTCGCGCCCAAACGGTTTGCACCGTGATGCTGATACTCACACTCACCTGCTGCGAATAGGCCTGGAATGTTCGTCATCATGTTATAGTCAACCCACATGCCGCCCATGGAATAATGAACCGCTGGGAAAATTTTCATTGGAATTTTACGCGGGTCATCACCCATGAACTTCTCGTAAATTTCCATAATACCGCCGAGCTTAATATCAAGCTCTTTCGGGTCTTTATGAGAAAGATCCAAGTAAACCATGTTCTCGCCATTAATACCAAGCTTCTGATCCATACACACGGAGAAAATCTCACGCGTTGCAATATCACGAGGCACAAGGTTACCGTAGGCTGGATATTTCTCTTCAAGGAAGTACCAAGGCTTACCGTCTTTGTAAGTCCAAATACGTCCACCCTCACCACGTGCTGATTCGGACATCAAGCGCAGCTTGTCGTCTCCCGGAATCGCCGTCGGGTGAATTTGAATCATTTCACCATTCGCGTATTTCACACCTTGTTGGTAAACCGCACTTGCTGCCGTACCTGTGTTAATAACGGAATTCGTTGTTTTGCCGAAAATGATACCAGGACCGCCTGTTGCCAAGATAACCGCATCAGCTGGGAACGTTTGAATTTCCATGCTGCGCAAATCTTGTGCTGCGATACCACGGCATACGCCTTCGTCATCAATAACCGAACCCAGGAATTCCCAGTGTTCGAATTTCGTTACGAGACCCGCTGTTTCCCAACGACGAACTTGTTCGTCGAGCGCATACAGCAATTGTTGACCCGTTGTTGCTCCTGCGAACGCTGTACGGTGATATTTGGTACCACCGAAACGACGGAAATCAAGCAAACCTTCTGGTGTACGGTTAAACATAACGCCCATCCGGTCCATCAAATGAATAATGCCTGGAGCTGCGTCGCATAATGCTTTAACAGGAGGTTGATTCGCTAAGAAATCTCCCCCGTATACTGTATCGTCAAAGTGCTCCCACGTGGAGTCACCTTCACCCTTCGTATTCACCGCACCGTTAATGCCGCCTTGCGCACATACGGAGTGGGAACGTTTCACAGGAACTAAGGAGAACAATTGTACATGTACTCCGGCCTCTGCTGCTTTAATTGTCGCCATGAGTCCCGCAAGGCCTCCGCCGACGACGATGATTTTTGAATTAGCCACTTCTGTTCACCCTCCCTTAATGCCCCGTATGCGCTTCTACTGGAACTGAAAATTCTGTACCTGTAAACGCAGTTAATGACATGATAAACATCACCGTCATTAGAACGAACAAGCCCATTGTAATGATTGTCGAAAAGCGTTGCGCACGCGGTCCAATTGTAATACCCCAGCTCACTAGGAATGACCATAGGCCGTTCGTGAAATGGAATGTTGCAGAAACAATCCCAACTAGATATAACGTGAAAATAACTGGATTCGTTGCAATATCATGCATCGTTCTACCAAGTTCTTCATGTGCCACATTGCCTAAAGCAACCTGAACACGAGTCTCGAATAGATGCCATGCAATGAACAAGAAAGTAAGTACCCCTGTCACACGTTGCAACATAAACATCGTATTACGGAAATACCCGTAGCTTGATACGTTATTACGTGATTGGTACGCTACATAAAGTCCATAAACGGCATGATAAAGAAGCGGAAGCCAGATCCCCACGATTTCCATGAGCAATACTAACGGCAAACCGTTCAACCAGTTAATTTGATCCACGAAGGCTTCAGGCCCTTTCGTAGCTTCATAGTTAGTGAGCAAATGCTCAATAAGGAAGAAGCCCACCGGAATGACACCTAGTAACGAGTGGATCTTTCGAAAGTAATACGAATTACTCATAATGTAACCAATTCCCCCCTCAACAAAATTCAATAAACATCCGACAAGTTTTGACAAAACAAGCCACATATCATTGTACTCTCGCCGCAAACGAGCGTCAACCCATAATCATCCACGCCTATTTTGCCAATTCAGTCAATGATTATACACAAAGGTCCACGAAATATAGATAATTTGTGACATGTACATCGTACCTCTTTCGCGCTTATAATGGAAGTGCCGTTTTTTTATATCTACTTATAACTATTTCACATATAGAGATGAGGGAAACGTTTGGAGCTTTTAGAAGTCTTCGCCATCGTAGTCGAACAAGTCAGCCTTAATAAAGCGTCACAATTGTTAAACATTTCACAGCCTGCCCTATCGCGAAAAATTATGAAGCTAGAAGATGAGCTTGGCGTGGAGCTTTTTATCCGAAAGGGGAAAAGACTGGAGTTAACGAAAGCGGGGCAAATTTGTTATGACCATGCCTTAGAGAAACGCCATCTGGAGCGGAAATTCAAGCAAGCTCTTCATAGTTACAAAGCCGCGGGCAGCCTGTCATCACTTACCATTGGAGCCTCTCTAACAACACTCCAGTCTACGCTGCCGGATCTCATCACGGATTATTTACGTGACTATCCACTCACAGATATCAAGCTTCTTACCGGCAAAACACATGAAATTGTCTCCCTGGTGAAAGACAACAAAGTAGATATCGGCATCGTTGCCTCTCAAATTAATGCGACAAGCCTACACTGTGAGCCTTTGTTCGACGACCATCTCAGCTTGGTGCTCCCATCCGGACATCCCTTGATCGATCGTGCGGAGATTACGATGAAGGATTTGAATGATTTGCCGATGATCCTCTTTTCCAAAGGTACGTGGTATCGCATTCTGATGGACGAGCTATTCAATCGTTTCACGATATTCCCTAATGTTCAAATGGAGATCGATTCCTTCGAAGCGATCATTCGGCTCGTCTCTACCTGTAAGACGGCAACCTTATTGCCCAAATCCTATTTACGTGAAGATTTAATTCAGAATAATGAACTAATTTTAAGAGAACTCCAAGAATTGGAACAAACGAAACGAACAACCTCACTCATCTACTCCGATCACTCGGCAGATAATGCGGAATCCATGAAATTCGTCGCCCAGGCAATCAACTATTTTGCTAAACACCGCTAGCCCGAACCATACACTTACATGTGCACAAATTTATATCCAACACCCCAAACGGTTCGAATCCATTTCGGCTCTTTGGGGTTGTCTTCGATCTTCTTCCGAAGATTTGCAATATGTACATCAATAGCCCTGTCAGTCACGAAAGAATCAAATCCACGCACGGTTTGCAATAGATCTTCACGACTGTACACGCGACCCGGGTTGTTAATAAAGCATCTCATAATTTCGAATTCCGAATACGTTGTCTCAACAATCTCACCATACACACTCATGGAACGTGTGTTCGTATTCAGTGTTATCTTGTCCTGCTTGTCCATGATAGCCGCAAGTACAGTTGGATTAGCCGGTTTTACTTCTTCCTGTACTTTTTGTATCGACTGTGCCACAGGAAACTGATTCATGGTTGGATATCTCTGAGCGCGGCGAATAAGCGCATGAGCTCTCGCAATCAATTCATGCATACTAAATGGCTTGCACATGAAGTCATCTGCGCCCGCTCCTAGGGCGTTGACGCGTTCAACGATTTTATTCTTCATAGAAATTATCATGATCGGCACACTTGAGGTCTCACGAACTTGGCGACAAATCGCTAGCCCGTCCATATCTGGCAGCACCAAATCCAGCAGAATCAGATCAGGTTGAAATTGCGGTATGGCGGCAATCCCACTCGTCCCATTCTCCTCTCGGATAACATGGAAGCCCTCTTCCTTCAAATACAACGTTACCATATCACCGATCATCGCATCATCTTCGATCATGAGTACCTTATACATGCGTTGTCCACCTTCATATGAAAATTCCCTTGCTGCAGGACTTGGTATGTGTTCGGATCAGCCGATAACTTGACTTTCAAACTCATTAATTTGGTTGTTGGTTCCGATGATCACCATGATATCATTTTCATTCACAACATCACCTGCTTGCGGCGCAATGATAACCCCTGTCTGCTTATTGATCGCCACAACACTGCAGCCATATTTAGCTCGTGGATCCAACTGTTGAATCGTATACCCGCACAACCGCTTTGGCACTGAAAGCTCTACAATTGTGTAGTCTTTGGAAATTTCAATATAATCCAATAGATTAGGGGTCACCAATTGATGCGCCACGCGAATGCCCATATCCCGTTCCGGGTAAACGACGCGATCGACACCTAATTTCGTCAGCACCTTTCCATGAAGCTCGGATAATGCTTTGGCAACGACTTGACTTACACCCAAATCTTTCATTACGATCGCTGTCAAAATGCTGGATTGAATATCATCCCCGATGGCGATGACAGCACAATCGAAATTTCGAATACCTAACGATTTCAGTACATCTTCATCCGTTGCGTCCGCGACAACAGAATGTGTTAGTTCATCACTCATGTCGTTCACGACTTCCTCGTCCAGATCAATCCCCAAAACTTCATGACCAAGTTTCATAAGTTCTCTAGAAAGACTTGACCCGAATCTGCCTAATCCTACCACAACGTATTGCTTCTTCTTCATCTTGTTTTACACCTATCCAATCGTAATTTTCCCCTCAGGGTATCTAAATAATTCTTTTTCCTGCTTTGGCTGTAAGGCATAAGCAAGTGTAATTGTACCAAGTCGTCCAGCAAACATCGTTATACAGATAAGCACTTTCCCAAACGTTGTTAATTCTGGTGTCAATCCCATCGAAAGGCCTACTGTTCCAAATGCGGATGTGACTTCAAACAAAATTTTGATAAATGATGAATCTTGCGTCGTGGATAAAATCATTGTTACGATAATGACTAAGAATAAAGCCATCATGGATAACGTAATTGCTTTGAGAATACGATCCTTCGCTAAGCGATAGCGATAAATGACGATATCTTCTTTTCCACGAACCATCGTGATGATTGCACTAATCAGAATGGTAAACGTAGTTGTCTTGATCCCACCACCAGTTGAACCTGGCGAAGCTCCAATAAACATAAGAATGATGAGCAGAAATTGGGAAGCTTGACGAAGCGCACCAATGTCCACGGTGTTGGCCCCTGCCGTTCGAGCTGTTACAGATTGAAAAAAGGATCCTAATACTTTTGCGCCAAAATCTAATGAACCTAGGGTTCTGATATTTGTAAACTCGAATATAAAAATACCAACTGCACCTACTAACAAGAGTAAACCGCTCATGCTTAGAACGACCTTTGAATGCAAAGAAAGCTTTCTCTTATTACGAAATTCCATTAGATCGGAGATGACAATAAATCCAATCCCTCCAAGAATAATCAGCATCATTGCAACAAAATTAACAACAAAATCACCGACATATCCGGTTAGAGAAACAAAAGGTGCATCCACAGTACCGAACAAATCAAAGCCCGCATTGTTAAACATGGAGACAGCATGCCAGATGCCGTAATAGAGACCTCTAGTAAAGCCAAAATCGAAAGAAAACCGAATTGTAAAGATAACAGCAGCAATGGCTTCAATGGACAGGGAATAGATAATAACTTTACGGATCAAACGGACAATACCTTCCATACTGCCTTGGTTGAAAGCTTCTTGTAAGACTAACCTTTCTTTTAAAGTAATTTTTTTACGAAAAGCAAAAGCGACTAATGTCGCCATTGTCATAAATCCAAGCCCGCCAACTTGAATCAAAGACACAATAACTATCTGCCCAAACATCGTATATGCACTTCCGGTATCCACAACAACAAGCCCTGTTACACAAGTCGCAGAGACTGCCGTAAAAAAGGCATCAATAAAAGGTATGGAATGTCCTGTCGCCGATGAGAGTGGCAACGTCAATAGTCCCGCTCCTATGAAAATGATAACAGCGAAACCTAAAACTAGGATCTGCGGAGGTGTAAGCTGCCAAATATTCAGTTTTTTATTCATTGCGCCTCCTGCATTATGTAAGTAAATAAGTTAAATTCCATTTGGATATACCGATAGAGTTCCCCGTTCATTTGTAGAAATTCCACCAAGTAGCAATTCAAAAGGTATTATATAATTGTTTCCGAATGTTTACCAGCAAATTGGCTTTCTTTTTAAACTATGATAACGTAAAGAAATGATTGAGAATCGTGAATTCAGAAGGGAATTGACTATGCAAAGGCTGAAATTTAATCGTTTCCTGCTCCTCTTGGCTTGTATTGGCATGTTCCTTTACCTCGGGGTTTCGATGTTGTATGGACTGCGTGATGAGGAACCTGCCGTAGCGGATATGCCCTCGATCACGAAGCAGCAAGCAGCCGATAGTGCGGCAGCCTTCATTCGTCAGCGTTATGAGCTGCATAACCCACAAACCTATGTCGTCTATCAATCTAAAAAAGAACGAAGCGGCTACTTTCAAAAGGAACATTTACTAGAAGCTTATACGAAGCAATATGGCGAAAAGTTCCCCATTGATTATTATCAAGTCAGCGTCAAGGATGCCACTACCAAACGTCAGTTTGAAGTTGATGTCAATTATACGAATTCAAGCATCATCGGCTGGCACGAAAATCTGGCCATGACGAAAACGAAGTCAACGTCGCTCATGAGTAAAACCAAAGCAGATACATTAGCGAAGCTGGAGATTCGTCAAATGGGCTTTGATCCGGAGGACTTCAGCCAACTCGACCATGCAAGTAATGATTATCCTGAAGAGCAAATGACGCTTCAATACGAAAAACGCACGCAACCCATCGGTGAAGCAAAGCTAAACGTTCAAGTAAACTTCGATCAAACGAATCTCACCGGTTTCAATGTAAGCTTTGGGCTGCCTGATTCTCACCTGAATTGGCTTACCCAACAAGATGATTCCGCTTCACGCATGACCTGGATTTCCATGGGCTTCACGCTGTTGATGACGCTTGCTGCGATTGTTTTTGCCATTATATATAGGAAACTTATCAAATTCAGCAGGGGTTTGTTATTAACTACGATCTTCTTCGTGATTTATATCATGAACAATGTGAATATGTATCCAGCTTTTCGAGTTATGAGTGGGGATACGAACAGTAGTGAAGCCGTTTGGTTTACCATTGTATTCATGAGTGTCGTCACTATCCTACTTGGGATATCGCTCTATCTTTCTTTAGTCGCCGGTATTGGATTGTGGAAATCCATTAGTCTTAATAAATGGACTGCCTGGAAAGAAGACAAGTTTGGCCAAGAGGTGTACGATGGAATGGGTCGTGGCTATTTACTCGCACTCTTTATCTTAGGTATCCAGCAGGTCTTATTTTACACAGGTGAAGTGAAATTCGATGTGTGGTCGGTCAATGACCCTGCCGATTCGGTACTCAATATGCTCAAGCCTCAATTATTCCCGCTTATGGCGTGGGTTGCTGCTATTTCGGAAGAAGCTACTTTCCGCTTCCTAGGCATTATCCTTTTCAAAAAACTGTTCCGCAACAATTTCATCGCCATCTTACTCCCGAGTGTGATCTGGGCAGCAAGTCATACGCAATATCCGATCTATCCCGTCTACACCCGACTAATCGAGGTCACMATTATCGGTATCATTCTCGGATATGTGTTCCTGAAATATGGATTCATCACCGCGATATTCGTCCATGCTTGTATGGATAGCATTCTGATGGGGCTGTCCCTCTTCTCCTTAGGCCACATCAGCGATGTACTCGCTGGCATTCTCTATCTTGCACTCCCTGGACTCGTTGGGCTTGGCTTAGCTTGGCTGCATGGAAAAAGGCGAAAGCCCCCTATTCCTGGGGAGCCGCCGCCTCGCCTTGAAGTGCTTTGATAATGTCACTCGCTAATTTTTCACCAATACCTAGAGGCTTGAAGTCTGTGACTTCGGCCTCTTTTATTTTGCGCACGGAGCCAAAATGCTTCAGCAGCGCCTTACGGCGCTTCTCACCGATGCCTGGAATGGCATCGAGCTGTGAGACGACCATCGACTTGGCCCGCGTTTCCCGGTGAAACGTGATGGCGAAGCGATGGACTTCGTCTTGAATACGCTGCAGCAAATAAAACTCTTGGCTGTCACGCGGCAGTGGAACAATTTCGGCAGGATCACCAATCATCAGCTGGGCTGTTTTATGCTTGGCATCCTTCACAAGCCCGCAAATCGGAATATATAAGCCTAGTTCATTCTCCAGAATGTCTATGGCAGCTGAGATTTGCCCTTTCCCCCCATCGACAACAATCAAATCAGGCATTGTGAGATTGTCCTTCAGAACACGCTCATAGCGCCGTCTGATGACTTCCCGCATCGTTTCATAATCATCTGGTCCAACGACCGTCTTCACTTTATATTTACGGTATTCCTTGCGATCTGGCTTCCCATCCACGAATACAACCATGGCCGACACGGGATTCGTCCCTTGGATGTTCGAGTTATCGAATGCCTCAATTCGGCGAATCGTGCCAATGCCCAGCCACTCACCGAGGTTCTCGACAGCCTTCGTTGTACGACGCTCGTCGCGTTCAACAAGTCGGAACTTCTCATCCAAAGCGTTCACCGCGTTGTCTCTGGCCATATCGACCATTTGCTTCTTCAGCCCGCGCTGCGGCATGTGCACTTTCACCTTGAGCCAACCTTCCAAGGCTTCGCGAATCTCTTTCTCGTCAGCCTCGGTGCGTCTTACCCCATCCCCCAATGCCTCTTGCTGAGCTTCTGGCTCTGGCATCGTGGGCAGGAAGATCTCCTTCGGCAATGCTGGATTGTCGCTGTACACCTGTGTGACATACGTCATGAAATCGTTGTACTCATCGCCGTAGTAAGGGAAGAGCGAGACGTGCCGTTCGATGAGCTTGCCTTGGCGCATGTACTGGATGTGCACCGCCATCCAGCCCTTGTCGACGGCATAGCCGAAGACATCGCGGTCCAGCGCGTCGGCCGTCGTGATCTTCTGCTTCTCCATGAGCGCGTCGATGCTCATGATGTGATCGCGCAGCTCCTTCGCGCGCTCGAAGTTCAATTCTTCAGCTGCCGCCAACATCTTGGTCGTCAGCTCTTCCTTAATGACGTCGTGTCCCCCGTTCAGGAAACGGCTGATCTCTTGCACCATCCGCTCATTCGTTTCCGCGGATACCTCTAGTGCGCAGGGCGCAAGACATTGCCCCATATGATAGTATAGGCATACTTTATCGGGCATGGTCTTGCACTTGCGCAGTGGATACAACCGATCCAGCAGCTTCTTCGTCTGCTGGGCAGCGAATGCATTCGGATAAGGGCCGAAATACTTCCCCTTATCCTTGTACACCCGCCGCGTGACTTCTAGACGCGGCTGCTCTTCGTGTGTAATTTTGATATAAGGAAACGTCTTATCATCCTTAAGAAGTACGTTATACCGCGGATGATGCTGCTTAATCAGATTACACTCGAGGATAAGTGCCTCCATATTAGAGGAAGTAATAATATATTCAAAGTCGCGAATTTCGCTGACTAACTTTTGCGTTTTGGCACTGTGACTCCCCGTGAAATAGGAACGCACACGATTTTTCAACACTTTAGCCTTGCCTACATAAATAATTGTGCCTTGATGGTTCTTCATAATATAACAGCCCGGCTTATCCGGGAGTAAAGATAGCTTGTGCCTAATCGTTTCTAGGCTCTGTTCGCGGACGTCTGCGTCCTCTTGCTCAAACTCAGTCATACCTAAATCTCCTTCCAGAAAAAATCATCGCGAATGAAAAAAAAGCTCTTTCTCAGCATAGCAGAAAAAGAGCTTTTTCTCACGAACAATTGTTTCTAGTTTGTAACGGTTAGATCTTATTGATGACGTGAAACAACGTTTTTCAACGCGTCTTTGGATTGGAAACCAACCACTTTATCAACGGGTTGACCATCTTTGAAAACGATTAGCGTAGGGATACTCATAACGCCAAAGCGAGCAGCGGATTCCGGGTTGTCATCCACGTTTACTTTTGCGATTTTCAAAGATTCAACTTCTTTATCTAGCTCTTCCAATACAGGAGCGATCATTTTACAAGGTCCGCACCAAGGTGCCCAGAAGTCTACAAGTACTGTACCTTCTCCTTCAACTTCTGCTTTAAAACTGTTGTCAGAAACATTCACGATTGCCATGATAGTTCCTCCTTCTAAGAATGAATTTGATTTATAAGGTGAAAAGTAAGATTAAGTTCGTCACTTAACTTGCTTCGCATCACGTCAACATACAAAGTATACCACACTCATATGCCTTTTCAACCAAGCCATAAGTTAGCAAACGGGGTATCCTTTGGTCTATATCGAGGGTAATCCAACAGGCAGCCCTTGGCGTCGCTGTTCCTCAATATAGGATATACGGTCTTTGAGATTCGCTTGGAGCAGTTGCAGCATCTCCATTTGTTTCTCGATTTCTTGCAGCTTCTCGGTGTACAGAGGCAGCAAATCATCACACTGTGATTCTTGATTCTTCATCACACAGTTCAGAAAGCTTTCAATCTGCTCCGTCGTAAAGCCGAGACTCAAGTAAAACTGAATGGTCTTAACGCGTTCAACAACCATTTGATTGTAGACCCGATAGCCATTCTCTTCACGTTGTGTTGCGATCAGCCCTTTGGCTTCGTAGTAGCGCAAGGACCGAATACTTGCTCCGGTAAGCTTGGATAACTCACTAATCCGCATGGACGTCACTTCTTTCTATTCCCACATGCTTGGAGGGATGTCTTTATTGTAAACCATAACACTAATGTCAGAGTCAAGAAGTATTTTACCCATTTCGCTCTATATTGCGATTGTTTGCACAATTGTCACTTTGATTAGCTTTACAACTTTCGACGAATTTGGGTATACTAGGCTTACAAATACGAATGTCGGACGTTAGGGGGTAACCACATGAGCAATCAACACCCTGAGCATCACGTGTACGAAGAACCGCGTAATGATTTCATGGATGTAGGCATAGGTTTTGGCGCATTCTTTGGCGCATTGTTCGTCATTGCAGTCATTGCTACCGTCATCCAAGTGATGAAGTAAACGAAACATCAAAAGTTAAAGCCGCTTTGCAGGCAATTGCGAAGTGGCTTTTTTCTTTTTCTTGCGCTGCCTTAGTCATTAGCTGTATAAACTACAGTTAATTTTCGTGATTCAGTTGGTTTTACATAAATAACTGGAAAATATGCAGTTAATTTGGTGGATTTTTGAAGAATTGACTAAAATGTTGAAAAATAAATGTAGGAAATACAACTAATCCATCAAAAGCTGCTACAAGGGCTCATTTAGATGGAGGAAATCCAGTTATTCTCCAAATCCGTGGCGCTTGCATGCTTACATGATACTTGCATGCTTTATAGCAAGTAACCGCAATTGTAACACAAAAACCTAGCCATCTTCGGCTAGGTTTTCTTTCGCTTTATTTTCCACGCTTGTTCGTCCCCGTTACCTCAACCACATCAACGAATGGTCGTATCCGATCCATGATTCGTTGCCCCTTGTACTCCTCGTCGCCGTCTTTGTTCGTGAAGCTGAAATGCTTCTCCAAACCAGATAGCGCATAATTCGAAGTAAAGAACGTTGGTTTGCGATTCATCCGATGATTCACGATAGCGCCAATAACATGATCTCTCAGCCAAGGGTTCAAATTCTCTGCCCCAATATCGTCAAATACGAGCAAATCCGTTTCCTTGAGAAGGTCAATCGTCTCCTTGAGCTTATAAGGTTCTTGGAACATCCCTTTCAAGTCCTCAGCAAAGTCTGGCATATAGACGATGGCACCTGTCATACCGACCTTCGCTAGCTGATGCAGCATGTAACCCATCAAGAACGTTTTCCCTGTACCGAACGATCCAGATAAATATAGCCCACGCGTCTGAAGACCTTCTTCAATGGTTAAACTCACATAGTCGTTAATTTGCATTACCGCTTTCGCACGATCGAGATCCGTCTCCAAGATATCTCCAAAGGAGAAACTACGCGAAATCATTCGTGGGTCCACGTGAAACGTGCGGATTCGGCTGGAGATGGCGTCCTGCTGGCCTTTGGCAATAAACTTCTTGCAAGCTACCTTCTCCTCATGAATAAAAGGCGTTTGCCCGTCCACCGATTCGGCTGTAAGAATTGTATAATGTCCTGTCATATCATTCGGACAGTTCTCAAGACCCGGGCAATTTGAGCAAGTTTTAAATTCCGAAACATGCTGATACAGCTTATTCATATTTATTTTAATCGCATAATCATCCACAAAAGGATACTTCTGACGAAATTTAGCAATCAAAGGATCCGCAAGAACGCCTTGAATTTTCAATTCAGCTTTTCTTTTCCATTCTGTATCCGGCAATGATTTGAGTAAATGCGATAAGGACTCCATCATATTCGGCACCTCCTAACAGTTCCATCGTTCAGTCCGTAGATAAGCCACTTACTAACTTTTTCGGTTAAAACGCTCATCCAGCTTCTGCGCCATCCGTCTTGCCGCCTCTAGCTCCTCTGCAGACAGCCTAGTAGACGCTGTAGTCCCCGTATCAGGCAATACAATAGGGATATGAGGCTTCTGTGTCTTGCCCTGACGTCCACGCGTAGCAGAGCCTCCGCCAGCTTTCGCAGATTCCACTTTAGAAGCAGCTTTCTGCTTGTAATTGATTTTCTCACGTACATATTCAACGGCATGCTCATACGAATTAATCTGCTTGCCTAGCATATCGGATGCTACAGCCTCAATCGAAGATTTGGCCCAAGAACGCCGATCAATATGCAAGAAGTGAATCAACACATTAATAACTTCTTCTTTTAATTTATAGTTCAAATCGATTTTCTCGAAAATATTAAGTACGCCATCAGGTATCGAACCCTGTGTGAAAAACATTTTCAACACAGCCGTGTATGGCTCATTTCGCATGATGTAGTTGTACTGATGATCCGTGCATTCGCCGCGCAGTTGCTGAGGTACTTCTAAATAATAAGCCATCTCAACGGACTGCTCTTCCGAAGTTTCCACTTCATCCTCAGATTTCGTAATCGTACGTTCCCGTTCCTCATCCCGCTTCTTGCTCTGTCTGTAGAACAAATTCGCATTATATTGCATGAGATCCATGACAAGGTCACCTTCTTCGGTGAACACGCCATCCTCATCAAGCAAGCGGCACGTTTCTTGCAGGGACAGATTGTACTTCTTCGCCACAATATTAATGGCAACCATATGCTCCGGCTTGTGCTTCAGCGCTTCAACGAACACGCGGTTACTCGCTCCACGCGGGAACCTCATGATGATATCCGCATACTTGAAGCCTTTGGTCGTCACGTCCATCCGTGCTTCCCCTTGCTTGCTTGCAGACGCCTCATAGAGGGCTTGTTCCAGCTCATAGTCCACAACCTGTGTGTTCAGGCGGAATAACTCATAAAAAGGAACCGACAAGTTCTCCTCGACCGCCTCACGACACTCCTCTGGTTCAGGTGAGAGCAGATCTTCACGCAGCGAAAGCAGCATGAACTTCCCAACCTTGTCGCGCAGCAGCAGCGTTAAATGCTGGTTTCGGAAAAACTCATTCGGCCCTAAAGGCGCGAACAGCGTATAGACGAAAACATAGTCTTCTTCCTCGGGTACAAACTTGCGAGTCGTCTGAAGAAGACCAATCGCCTCTAGCTTGGAGGATTGTTCAATAATATACTTTCGACCTCGCTCATTCTGTTCGAGATCTAGCAGAAGAAACAACTTGCGTTGCTGCTCCATCGGCGAAAAGCCCACTTTCTCTGCACTCATCTGCTGATAGAGTGCTTGATAGAAGCTTATGGCCAAACCGCCTATCATCGGTTGATACATCATCGCTAGCATTTTATAGTCTAAACTGCTCAAAGAAAATTCACGGTTCACGCAAAACCTGTGATTCTCGGTGAAATGCAGCATATTCGTCATTCTCATCCCGTTACAGCACCATCCTGCCTCAGCTCGACTGAAAGATCGCTCATAATCTAGCTATCCCATGTCTCAGTCTCTCTCTATTAGTCTACCACAAAAATCGACAATCTTGGTATCTACAAGAGAAAAGATAATTTTACCTTTCGGGCAAGAAAAAGATTCCATCGCAATTTGACTAGCAATGGAATCTTCATTTTGGCGTCATTATTCTTACGTATAAACTGGGGACTCATCATCACTCGAATACTCGTGTACATTCCCATACATTTGAGGATTAAGCTTCTGTGCGATAGTTAGATCGAGTTTCCAACGTTCCTTCTGTTCCTTCTTCTGGAGGCTGTCCACCCATAGATGAATAATGTCATTCATGCGTGCAGCGCTTTGAATCGGTACAGGATGCTTCGCATCTTTGATGAAAAAAAGAGAGCTATGCGGTATCCCCGTATGGAGAATTTGAGCATAGGGATGGAAGTCAACGTCTTTTTCACCATAGATCAATAAGACGGGCTGCTTAATCTCTGAGAGACTATTTGTACAGTTGTAACGCAAGGATTGCTCGAAATAGGATCTTACATTGTCTGCTTTATCTTGCAAAGCATGGTCTTTTAACGCCTGATACGTTGTCTTTTTATCGGCATTGCCATACGTAATCGCTCTAATCAAAAAATTCATAATTCGACTTGGATTCGCCATTCGTATCGCAAGCCAAATTCTGATTCGATTGTACGTATCTGTCAATTCTGACATGCCACTGACGACAATCCCCCCCACCCATCGATGGGGATGCGTAAGCAGTGCCTCCAAGGCGACCGTTCCTCCCGTTGAGTAACCGCAAAGAAAGGCATCCTCGATCCCTAAGAAATCAAGAAGCCCTATCATGTCTTGCGAAATCAGTTGATAACTTAGTGACTGCTTCGAACTCGCACTTCCGCCATGACCTCTAATGTCAAATGTAATGACTCGGAAATGGGCGCCTAGTTGTTCTTTCTGATACCTGAACGCTTCTAAGGTTAGCAGCGGAGGATGAATAAAGACTATAGGTGCGCCCCATTCTGGTCCCGTTATCTCATAATGCAGTGATGTTCCATTCACATTCGCCCAAGGCACGGATCGTGTCTCCCCCGTAAGTGACTTTAAGTAACTTCTCTTAGCCTGACCCAATTGCCCCAGTAATATTAGAACATTTTGAAACCGCGAATACGCAGTGCTTTAATCGCCGAACCGCTCAAAATTGCACCGACTAAGCCGCCGATTGCCGGAATCACGTCAACAATGGTGAAACTCTCGTCACTTGACATAAAGGAAGAATTCCCCATGTATCCATAGATGATAATCCCAATCACTAAAGCAATGAACGCGTAAAGTGGAAACCACGTTGTTTTCATTAGCATGTTCAGAATAAAGCCGATCCCAAAGAATAACACCATCATTAAGACCGTGGCGATAACCATTTGCAGCACGATAGTTCCCCCTTATATATGTAGAAGCACTTCCTAGTTTTGGCCTCTATAGCTCTTATTATTGTAATCTACGGAAAGGTACAGGTAAAGTGTACACAAATTGAACAATTAATTGGACATTTCCTATACTTCACCCCTCCATGCATTTGCCCTTTCTCCATGAATTGGATACAATGTAGGGGATATTAGCCCTTGAATGGAGGAAAAAAAATGAGTGAAGCCGTACAAACGCTGGAAGGCTGGTATGCGCTCCATGATTTCCGTCTAATGGATTGGAATGCATGGCATGCTGCAACCCCACAAGAACGTAAGCATGCAGCGGACGAGCTGCAATCCTTCTTGTCCCAGTGGCAACAAATTGAGAACGATAAACTAGGCAGTACTGCCGTTTATAGCATCGTGGGCCAGAAGGCTGACTTCGTTTTCATGCAACTGCGTGAAACATTGGAAGAGCTGAATGAGCTTGAAACTGCTTTTAACAAGTCTAGCTTTGCTGCTTTTACTATACCCGTTTATTCCTACGTCTCCATCGTAGAATTGAGCAGTTACCTGGCGAAGCCAGGTGTTGATCCTGCACAAGATCCTGAGCTTCAAGCTCGTTTGAAGCCGATTCTTCCGAAATCCAAGCATATTTGTTTCTACCCGATGAACAAGCGTCGTGAAGGCAATGACAACTGGTACATGGTTCCTGCAGAAGATCGTAAAACGATGATGCGCAGTCATGGTATGATCGGTCGTACATACGCTGGTAAAGTAAAACAAATCATTACAGGCTCTGTTGGATTGGATGATTGGGAATGGGGCGTTACACTATTCTCAGATGATCCTCTTCATTTCAAAAAGCTCGTGTACGAAATGCGTTTTGACGAAGTCAGCGCACGTTTCGGTGAGTTCGGAGATTTCTACGTTGGGAACGTTATGCTTCCTGAGAAATTCGCGTCATTCATTCAAATATAATGACTTAAGAGCAAAGGACTTCGGTTCTCTGCTCTTTTTTGTTGATTTTACATAGAAAAAAGAAGCACTGCCCTCATATAGAGCAATGCTTCTTTGGTATCTATTCTTCATCCTCGTCGTCACGCAGAGCAGCTGCTAATTCAGCTTCCATCTGAGTTTTACGTGCTAGATACGCTTCAGTATCACGGTCACGCTGACGGCTCTTTTCCTTCAGACGTTCAATCGCAGGAAGAATGAGGATATCAATTTCCTTTTGGACAACAGCGACATGATCGTAACGTTTCTCAATCTCTAAGAAGTGACCGACTTCGATCAAGGCATTGTAACGATCCAGTTCATCCCGGGTAAGAAGTCCTCTTACTTGGACACTACAGTGTCGCATGGCAATCCCCCCGTTAGCGTTCCTTGACTAGAAACGGCCTTTACGTATAACTAGTGGAATTCCGCCAATAATGTAAAGGTATCTCATATCAACCACTTTTTTCATCATAGCAGCAACATTCCCTTTCAATTTACGGGAACCTACGATACCGATCGCTTGACCTTTACCAAGGGAAGCTACTGTACCTTTGTTCGAGTATTTGAAAGTTTTCATCTGCGATCCGCGAATTGACGCGATCAAGTTGTGAGCTACAGCTTCACCTTGTTGCATCGCAATTTGTGCTGTTGGTGGATATGGTCTGCCTTCATCATTCATCACGATGGAACAGTCACCCACAACATAAATATTATCAAAGCCTGGAGCATGAAGGTGCTCGTTAACTTTAATTCTACCGCGCATCGTTTCGAAGCCGGCTTCGTCTAGCATATGGTTTCCGCGGATACCGCCTGTCCACACAACTGTTGCAGCTTTGATGAACTCATCGCCAGCAATCAGAACGCCTTCTGGCGTACATTCTTTAATGGCTGTACCAATTTTGAAAGTAATACCTTTGTCCGTAAGAACTTTCATCGCGTACTCAACAAGCTCAGGATCGAAACCTGGCAATGCTGTTGGCGCAGCTTCAATATTATAAATCTTCACAAGGGAAGGATCCACATCGAACTCTTTGCATAGAAGAGGGATACGATCAGCAAGTTCACCGATGAATTCAATACCCGTAAATCCAGCGCCACCAATAACGAAAGTTAGGTAATCTTTGCGGTCTGGTTCACGCTTAAACTTCGCGAATTGATATTCAATGTGCTCACGAATAAAACGAACACTATTAATACTGCGAATATTCAGCGCATTTTCTTTCAGACCAGGAATTCCGAAAGTTTCCGCTTCGCCACCAAGTCCGATTACTAGGTAGTCGTAGGAAAGTGTTCCGTCTTCCAAAATAACTTTTTTCTCATGTGGACGAATTTGCGTAACTGTCGATTTCACGAAATCAACTTTAAATTCATCAATCAATTTCAAAATGTTCACGCGTGCATTTTCAGGATTATCTGTCCCGGCAGCAGGCATGTGGAGATGTGTTGTAATGTAGTGATAGTCATGCTTGTTAACAAGCGTAACATCAGCTTCGTTGTAGTTCAATTCCTTCTGCAACCGAATTGCAGCAAGGATTCCGCCGTAACCGGCTCCTAATATAACGATTCTTGGTATTCTACTCATGTCTCTCTCACTTCCATATCCGTATTTTGTCCCATGGTCTCTCTATCTTGTGAAAAATTACACAAACAGCTTCAAAAGTAGTATACTGCTACTAGTTTGCACGCTTTCGAAGTGAATTATGATAAAACAGGTGGAAATTCGTCACAACATGGTAAACCGATTCTCATGATATGATATAATTTTCATAAGTAAATATCAAGTGTCATTTTGCATAAAAAATCTTGTATTCTAGGCGTTTTAGCCTATCCAATCCATGTAAGCATTTACTTATCCTATCTATAAGCAATTTATATGTGAAATTTATAATTTTCTGTTTCCTTCAATAAAAGGGACGTTTATAATTAGTATGATTATCACTGTGTTACACTATGGGTTTGATCGGAGGTTCTATCATGAACGAAAGAGAAACCAGTCAAGACATCGTTGATATTATCGTAATTGGCGGCGGCCCTGCTGGCATGTTCGCATCATTTTATGCAGGGATGCGTCAAGCATCTGTGAAAATCATTGAAAGCATGCCACAACTTGGTGGTCAACTTGCAGCTCTTTATCCGGAAAAATACATTTATGACGTTGCAGGCTTCCCAAAAATTACAGCTCAAGAGCTTGTAAATAACTTATATGCTCAAATGAAACACTTTCCTATTCATATTTGTTTGGAAGAAAAAGTACATAATGTCGTTAAGAAAGAAGAACGTCTTTTTGAAATTACAACAGACAAAGGTGTACACCTAAGCCATGCTGTTATCATTTCGGGTGGTGTTGGCGCATTCGAGCCGCGCCGTCTTGAATTACCGGAAGCAGCGCAATTCGAAAAGAAAAATTTACATTACTTCGTAAGTGACCTGTATGCATTTGCCGGTCAAAAAGTACTTATTAGCGGTGGAGGTGATTCCGCAGTTGACTGGGCATTGATGCTTGAGCCGATTGCTGAGCAAGTAACCTTGATCCACCGTCGAGATAAATTCCGTGCGCATGAGCACAATGTAGAGAACTTAATGAATTCGAAGGTTAATATTGTTACACCCACTGAGATCACAAAACTTCACGGAACAGATCGTATCGAGCAAATTACACTTAAAAATATTAAATCCGGCGAAGAAAGCATCCACGATGTCGATGCCGTTATTATCAACTTCGGCTTCGTATCCTCTCTTGGACCGATTTCTGAATGGGGTCTTGACATCGAAAACGGCTCAATCGTTGTTGATTCCCGTATGGAAACAACGATCCCGGGTATCTTCGCTGCTGGCGATATTACGACATACCCTGGTAAATTGAAATTGATTGCTGTTGGGTTCGGTGAAGCACCTACGGCAATTAACAATGCCAAAGTTTACATTGACCCAAGTGCCAAGCTTTCACCAGGACATAGTTCGAACATGAAATTATAATGTTTAGAAATGAAAAGGGGTATTCTAACCTAATCTACGGATAAGGAGGAATACCCCTTTGTCATCTATATGTCCAGTTTGTAACGGCATGCAAGAATTGCAGACCTACTGTCCTGTGTGCTCGCAGCGTATGTGTGACCATGGTAAGCTGAGTGACTTGCTCGGTCCTTATTCGCCTTACGAGATAAACACTTCCTTGATTAACCAGGAAGGCGATGAGCCAGAGCTCTGCCTTCACCTCTTGAATTGCCCCGACTGTCATTCTAGCTTTACCTTGCAAATACGTGCTGAGTTGAATTTTTAATTAAGTGGTGCCTCGTCCTTAACCAACACGGATAGTTTTAATTTGCGTCTCTGTATTTCCGCGAGCAATAGTTCAAGAAAATCCGATTCTAATCGTAAATCTAGTGCCTTGTAATAAGAGTCGATCAATGTCTCATCGCTAATTTGTCTCACTGAAATCACCCATATTCTATAATTTAAACTAATAGTATCATGGGGTTTTTGATAGAACAAGCGTTCCGTTATCCACAGATAAGTGTGCATATCCTGTGGGTAAATTGTTAATATGTACCATAAGGGCTATCAAAGTATAGGGGGATACTGTGCATAAACTTATACACATCCAAAACTTGTAAATTGCTGATAAAAAAAAATGATCACTAATTTAGGTATTTTTAACGTTTATTTAACATAACCTTCATCTATTTCACAAAATTGAAAAGAAATTTTAATCGTCCGTTAATATTCATCGTCTACAATGATAGTAGAACAACAAATCAAACAAATCTAAGGAGCTGAATGAGTATGATCGTTTACGATATCGTGTTAAATGGAGAAATTAAAGAAACAATCAAACCTCGCAAGAACCGTTTGAAAGAAATTTATGCCTATATGCAGGAACAAACGAAGTTGATGCAAGCCAAATATGGTGAAAACGTAAGAATTAAAGGCCGAATGGTTTACTAACCTCATCAATACCCCTTTCGGCCCCTATGATTTCTTCCACATTTAAATAATGCCCTTGCGATGTAACACAGTTAATAAGCGATAGAAATCATAGCTTCCTTTCTCAGGTGTGTCGATCAAGCCAGCCTTAACTGCCGCATCAACGGCTGACTTGGCCCATGTTGGCACGATCGTCAAAGCGGCCTGTTCTTCGAGTGAGTGCACTCTACTTGTTAATTCTGAAATCTGGGCTTGTAAGTTCTCTAACATCCGTATGACCTCCTCATCGAAGAAGATTAACCCTTCCGTCGCTATAATTGCATTCAATTTACTTGGATAGGCAGGGTCAGTCGCGTATCCACTCTTCTGTAGTGCAGCTGTTTGAGTTTGTGGAATGCTTGCTGACCGAACTGCCGAATAACGCGCAGCTTGAAATAATAAATCTTGATCCCGAAATCCATCCTCAATGGAGCCGTATGCCCGAAAATCCCCCGGTACATCAAACACGTGATTCTCATTTATGAATTCCCATGTGCTTACAGATACACGATCGCCTTGCCAATAAGGCGTTAGTGCGCCATTTCCAACTTTATATCCAACCAAGTTATTCCAAGCGTTTATTTTACTCCCAGTTTCTAGTATTGCTTGTGCAATTCGAACAGAAGGGAAAATTGGCGAGCCTTCTAAACGAAGCTTCAAAGCAATCGGTGCAACGAGATCGATGAAATCCTTTCTAGTTGCCATTTGACTCCCTCCTTTCAAACAAAGACTAGTACTATCATCATAGTATATTCCACAATTTGGTAATGAGAGACGACTCCTATCTAGCTAGTCCACGCTATTTGCAACTTTACTTTTCCCTTACGTTAATGTTTATTTAAAGTGAGAGAAAGGGTGAAAGCATGCAAATTAAAGATGTTGCAAACAAATTGAATATTTCTCCAAGAGCCATCCGCTTTTATGAAGATAAAGGGCTTATTTCACCGTCTAAACAGGAAAATAATTCATATAGGACATTTACAGAAAAAGAAATATGGCGGCTGCAAACGATTATTTCGCTTCGTGAATCCGGTATGTCTGTTGCCGATATTCAAAAAGCCTTACAAGAAGTTGATGCCGATGATAAAGAGCAGCTTCAATACTATTTAGAAATACAACGGTCTGTTGTTTTTGCTCAATGGCTGGAGTTCAAGCAAATCATTGAAACGACGGATACCATGATTGATCTTCTGAAACAGAACAACTCACTTCCGATCGATGATATTTTCACACTCGCGGAAGGTTCTAAACGGCTTCGAGAAATGCGCAAAAGTTGGAAGGATACATGGAACTTTGATCAACAAGCCTTGACTCATGATGAACGGGTTTTACATAATGACCACGAGTATAAAGGATACGAGGAAGTTCTCGATCTAACACTTCAATGGGTAAAACCGAGGGTTGGGGAGAAAGGGCTCGATCTTGGGACAGGCACAGGTAATTTAGCAAGGCGATTTCTGCAAAAGGGCATTCACATGGCTGGCGTAGACCAGTCCAAAGAAATGATCAAGCAATGTCAAAGTAAACATCCGCAAATGGATATGAAACTCGGGAATTTCTTGGCCATTCCCTACATGGATAACCAATTCGATTTTGTCGTTACATCGTTTGCCTTTCACCATATTACGAACGAACAGCAATTGCTGGCTCTAGATGAAATGCGCCGCGTACTCAAGTCTCACGGCAGAATTTGCATAGCGGATTTAATGTTCGAAAATGAATCAGCCAAGGAACAATACATGCACGAATGTACAGCGAGCGGGCGAACAGATCTACTCACAACCCTGCAAGATCAGCATTATGCCATCTGCTCTTCCCTGCTAACTTGGTTTGACGAAAATGGTTATATTACCAAACATACGAAACTCAACGATTTGCTATATATCGTCTATGCAGTTCCCATTCAACCCTAAAAAAACGATGTCTTGACCTTCTCCTTACGTTACACATTATGATGACATTGTTTAACATACCCCTAAGGAGGAGATTACCACATGCCTAATCATGCAGACATTTATGCCAATCAAGCAGACATGTATGAACGACTCGTTTCCAAACAAGCAAGCTTATATGAAACCATTCAAACCATCATCCCCGTTGAAGGTCTAGACATTATCGACATGGGAGCCGGTGCTGGAAGATTAACCCGTATTCTCGCTCCACAAGCAAAGTCCATTGTAGCTTTAGATGAATCTGAATCTATGCTGCGAATTACCGCAGATCATCTTGGGAAAGCTGAGTTGCACAATTGGCGAACACAAGTTACTGACCATAGGCATTTACCTGCCGCCAGTCACAGTGCAGATTTAATCGTATCCGGTTGGAGTATTTGCTACCTTGGAAATTCGGATGTCGATCAATGGGAAGCCAATATTCACCAAATTATAGGCGAAATCAGAAGAGTTCTGCGGCCAGGCGGTACGGTCATTATTATCGAGAACTTCGGAACCGGCTCCGAAACACCCCATCCGCCTGACTTCTTGATGAATTATTATAGGCTGCTTGAATCCGAGTATGGTTTTTCTCATACGTGGATACGGACCGATTATACGTTTGAGAGCGTAGATGAGGCCGAGATGCTTACGCGATTTTTCTTTGGCGACGCGATAGCTAACAAGGTTGTTAGTGAGCAGTTGAGTGTGTTGCCTGAATGTGCGGGTGTTTGGTGGTTAACGGTGTAAGTGTCGTTGGTTTACTTTGAAAAGGGAACGTAGATGCGCTATTTCGCCGAAATCACTTGAAATATATACCAAGAGGAACGAAGATTCGCTATTTCCCTTATTTCCGAGGACTTTGGTGTTTCTGGCCAAAATAGGGCACTGTCGTTCCCCTTGGATGCTCATTTCGTTGAATTATTCGAAAATAGCGTATCCTAGTTCCCTTTCTCAGAACACAAAAAACCTTCTGAACTAAGGAAACAACTTCACTTAGCTTTGTAATAGTCTTGGCTTCTTCAGCACAAAAAAACCTCCTAAGTATGTGTTTAACATCAACACACAAACTTAGAAGGTTGCGTACATTCAATTAAATGATTGCGGATTGTTGAAATTCTTTTGCAATCCTTAATCTACTCTTACTCTCATTGTTCTCATTAACAAGGTGTAATATTCAAGCGATAAATCCGCTCAAATCCCCCGTAACCCCTTACTTAAGCCTCAACCTTTTCATCACAAGGCTCAGGTGTTCCTTCATAATCAGCTGGCTTGAAGGAAGAGCCACACCCACAGGATGCTACAGCATTAGGGTTATTGATGGTAAAACCGCCGCCCATGCCTTTGTCTTCGAAGTCGATTTGGACGCCGTATAAATACTTAGCGCTCTCTTCATCCACGACAACCTTCACGCCGTGAATGGTAAATTCTTTATCGTCAGACTTTTGATCATCGTCGAAGCCCATTCCATAAGAAAAGCCGCTGCAACCACCAGCCTTCACGCCAAGGCGTAAGAAAAGATTCGGTGATTCTTCCGATGCCAAAAGCTCTTTAATTTTCTCACTTGCAGATTCACTTATATTAATCATAATGGAAATCCCTCCTTGGTTTTTCCCTGTAAATTAAGGAAAACTGGCATTGGTATTACGAAGTGCTTGCTATAAGTATACTCCTAATCCATCCGATGCTCAAGGGCAGCTGTTCACTGTTTAGAACGTCTTGTGGCATAATACTGCAATAGTAACTGGTCCAGATCTCGACTACATTTCTGCACGTCAGGATGAAGGAAACCATGCGAGGTCCCTAAACTAACCATTTTGCCTCGAAGTTGTTCAATTTTAATATGAAGTCGTTCCTGCGGTTCGGTCACGAATAATGGTAGCACGATTATTATCACCTTTAGCCCTTACGTAATCACATTGCAATAGTATACAGGAATTTGTTAATATTGGGAATAACATTTCGCCGATTTCATCGAAAAAATATAGGTCATGGATAAGATTGTCGATTTATCTTCAACGTTCTGATGTTGCCCCTCCCAAGTAGGAGGTTTATAATAAGAGAGATGGATAGCTTGTATCGATATAAATCTGGTTGTGAATTCCTTAACCGAACTGGTTGACAGGTACGCGAGCAACTCACACCACCTAACGCACCTAGTCCTAACTGCTGGCTGCGTCGTTTCATTATGCGGTTTATTTTATTTTCATAGGAGGCATGGAGCATGAGTATTACGACAGTAGACCCGATCAAACGGATGGCTGAGATTGCTGACAAAGTTGAGAACGGCGAACGTCTGACCATGGAAGATGGACTGTTTTTATATGAATCTGACGATCTTTTAACCATCGGTCAATTAGCGAATAAAGTGAATACACGATTGAATGGGAACAAGGTGTATTTTGTACAAAATATGAGCTTATATTTCACGAATGTCTGTGAGGAGCATTGTTCATTTTGTCATTTCCGCCGCGACGAAGGTCAAGAAGGTGCTTATACCTTAACACCAGATCAGATGTTAGATTATATCGCTGAGAATTTTAACCCTGAAATTAAGGAATTCCATATTAGTCAGGGGCATAACCCTCATCTGCCTTTTGAGTATTACGTTGATTGCATTCGTCGCTTAAAGCAAGCATACCCGGATGTCACGATTAAAGCTCATACTGCTGCCGAGATCGAATTCTTCTCGCGTATTAGCGGCCTCAGCTATCGAGATGTACTTAAGGCATTAATGGATGCTGGACTTTCCACACTTCCTGGCGGAGGAGCCGAAATTCTTACGGAACGTTACCGTTCAAAAATGAAGGTCGAAAAAGCTTCCACTGAAGAATGGTTAGACGTTCATCGTCAAGCTCATCTTCTAGGGATGAAAACACACGCGACCATGCTATATGGATCCATTGAAACGAAAGAAGAACGGATTCGCCATATGATGTTGCTGCGCGAGCTGCAAGACGAAACAGGCGGTTTCCTCGTATTCATTCCTAATTCTGTTCAGCCAGCGAGCAAAAATGCAAGTCTTAAACGTTTCGTTCCTGCTTGGGACGAACTCAAAACGATGGCGATTAGCCGCCTAATGTTGGACAATTTCCCACATATTAAAGCTTACTTCATCAATATCGGAACGAAACTTACGCAACTTTCCTTCACATTCGGTGCTTCAGATGCTCACGGCACGATCGTGAAAGAGAAAATCTCACATGCTGCTGGCGCTCTTTCACCAGAAGGTTTAACACGCGATGAGATTGTATGGCTCATTCAAGGTGCGGGCCGCGTCGCGGTTGAGCGAGACACCTTTTATAATGAAATCAAAGTGTATGAGAGATAATAGAGAATAGATCATCGTTCAGAAGGGATATTGGTTGGCTATGAAAAAGTTTGTCATTCTCGGAGGAGGCTATGGCGGTCTGACCATAGCTTTGAATTTGCTGGAAAAGGATTTACCAGACGACACTGAACTTATTATGATTGATCGCAGTCCATTCCAAGGCCTCAAAACGGAATATTATGCACTAGCTTCCGGTACCATTGCTGAAACGCATATTCGTGTAGCTTATCCCGATGATTCGCGGCTTCAGCTTGTTTACGGAGAAGTATCTGATGTTAATCTCGAAACGAAACAAATCAACTTCCACGACAAAGAACCCATCTCCTACGACTGGCTAGTCATTGGACTTGGTTGTGTTGACAGTTATCATGGTATTACTGGCGCTCAGGAGTTTTCGTCCAGTATCCAGACACTGGCTCAAACGCGGGCAACGTATCAGAAAATAAACAACATCAATCCATACGGACAAGTATCCATCATTGGTGGGGGACTTAGCGGTGTAGAAATGGCTTCAGAACTTCGTGAAAGCCGCCCTGACTTGAACATCCGATTAATTGATCGTGGTCCTAGTCTGCTCTCCGCTTTCCCTACGAATCTGCAGCAATATGTGCGTGAATGGATGATCGAACATCATATTGAGCTGCGTACACAAGTATCGCTTGTTCGATTAGATGGCGGTGATTTGTACAATCAAGATGAAATTATCCGTACTGATGCGACAATTTGGACAGCGGGTATACAACCAACGCCTATTGTCGAAGCTTTGAATGTACCAAAAGACCGTCAAGGACGTATTCTATTAAACGAATACCACCAAATCCCGAACTTTGAGGAAGTTTACGTCGTAGGTGACTGCGCGTCCCTACCGTTCTCACCAAGTGCCCAAGCTGCACAAGCGCAAGGTAAACAAATAGCCGAAGTCATCCAAGCGATTTGGAAAGGCGATGCACCTAAACTTGGTAAAATCAAGCTGCGAGGCACACTCGGTTCACTTGGCAAAAAGAGCGGCTTCGGCATCATGGGAAAACGTACGCTAATGACAGGGAAAATTGCTCGTATGTTGAAAAGCGGCGTGCTTTGGAAATCCAAACGCCACTTCGGTTAGGTTAGCTAGATCGGCTTATTCACTAAGCAAATCATACATGGCCTCTATCTCTTTGATCTTTTCCAAAATAAGAACATGGAGGCTCTCGGCGCTTTCTGCGGCAATGATTTCTCCGTTGACTAGCGCGTAAGGCTCCATGTAGCACTGGCCACAGTTGCCCAGACAGCCGTATTCCATGACATCAAATTCCGGATTTTGTTCAAGGTCTTTCATTACTTTATCTGTTCCTGTGTGCATATTGCTGGCACAAAATTCTATAATTGGTCGCATTTAAAAATTCCACCCCATGCTGATAGTTTCAAGCCTCAAACCATTTTCATTTAAAGCGTATTGTACTATAATAGATAAAGAAAGGAGATGAATCAAATGACAGAAAAAACCAAAGAAGCGATTTACGATGAAGTTCTTGAGGTTTTAGATAAACTTCGTCCTTTCCTACAACGTGATGGCGGTGACGTCGATCTAGTTGATGTGGAAGACGGAATCGTAAAACTTAAACTTATGGGTGCCTGCGGCAGCTGCCCGAGCTCAACGATCACTTTGAAAGCTGGTATTGAGCGCGCATTGGTTGAAGAGGTAGAAGGCATAACAGAAGTCGTACAGGTATTCTAATTACGACTATATCATAAAGAAGAGCTTACCTCTATGGTAAGCTCTTTTTGCTATGCCGCGTTCTATTTACGTTGTTTGAGCACGGGTATTGGCTGAATAGGATCCAACGCGCCAGAGATATCCATAATATTGCCTGTGATAAAATCCGAGTTAGGCGAGCAGAGGAAATCGATGACACGCGCTACATCCTCACCCGTTCCCGGTCGGCCAACAGGTGTTTCGCCATCAACTTCTAAGCGAGCTTCTTCCATGGTGCGTTCTTTGTTCTTCCCGCGAATGTCGCCCGGACAAATCATGTTCACCGTGATCCCATGCGCGGCTTCTTCTTCGGCTAATGTTTTGGTAAAGGAAACTAACCCTACTTTGGCAGCCGCATAAGCAGCTCTGTGCGTCCAACCTCTCGCTTCAGCCGCTTTCCCAAAGCCGAAATGGATAATACGCCCCCATCTGCGCTCTCTCATCATAGGCAGCACAAGATGATCCAACTCCATTACGCCGATCAGATTCCCTCGCATTAAATAGTCTATTTCGTCCATGCTGTAATCAGCGAAAAAACGCCGTTCACGAACAAAAGGCCCTGCGTTATTGACAAGTATATCTATCGGCCCCAACTGTGAGGCCGTTTCTTCAACCATGCGAAAGATGTCCTCGCGCTTGGCTACATCTCCCTGCACCGCGATGCTGCGAACGCCCATATCCTTCAATTGATGTACGAGTTCTGCAGCTTCCTTCTCACTTGTTACATAATTCACAGCAACCTGGCAGCCCTTCTTGGCTAAGGTCAATGCCGTCATTTTGCCCAGACCCTTGGCACTGCCTGTCACAAGCACTGTTCGACCTCTTAATGGCATGGTCCCCTACCCCTTTGTCACATATGCCGTGATATAAGTAAATGCTATTGTTAAGGTTCGGCATACCATGTCAAATCCCTGCTGCAAATCGGATAAATTCAGCTTCACATCCTCAATATGAACGCGTTCACCGAGCAGCGGCTCTTTCTGCATAAGATCGTCTAACATCTCAGCATTAATATAATGCATTTCCATATTACGTAGATTGCGGAGTCGTTCTAACGGCACTTTATACGTCATTTTGAGGGTATAAAGCTGCAGTTCTAACGAGCCATGAAGATGCTTCTCATGCATATGGCGGAGTACCGTAAAGTACGAAAATCGCGATTTCACGGTTTCGGTCTTCAGGGCGAAGAGGTCATTCATAAAGGTTCCTAGTTTATCAAAAACAGAAAAAAGACGGATGAACGCATTTTTGTAGAAATACACAAAGCGTTGATAATCATCTGTTTCTTGCGGAGTCATTTCTTCCAAATAGCCTTTAACAATCCGCTCACCATATCGCTCACAGCAATATTTGCTCTGTTCGAGCTCATCTAAGGCATCAATAAAACCCTTGCTCCATATCGCTTGCCGATGAAAGATCGAATGCACCGTGGAGAGGTGACTCTGTTCCGTTTCGATCTGTTTCATATAGGCTCTCACCGCATCGAAAGCTTCCAGCAGGAGTCCGCTGTCGATACGTTCCGGCTCATTAAATAACACACGAAGCATAAGATCACCTCCTTTTTATCCAAATAATAAGCGATCTCGCATAGCCCAGTTACTTCGTTAACGTCGTGGTCGTTGGTGCAGGTACAGGTGCCCGTTTGACGCTGGATGTACGATCACGCTGCACGAAAAACATCGCGGCTAACACACCTACGCCACCAAGATACTGACTTAACGAGATCGATTCTCCTAGAAAAAAGAAACCGCCAAGTGCAGCTGTAACCGGAAGTAAATACCCATAGGCCGATGCTTTGAAAGGCCCCAGTTTGGCTAAACTCCAATTGTGTAAGGAGAAACCTACCGCTGTTGCCAGCAATGAGGTATAGATTAAGCTAATCCAACCTGTCTGTGAGATCGCGGCGAAGTAAGCACCATCTGCACGCATTAGCACGAACGGTAATAAAGACAAGGCTCCAGCGGTCATTTCAAGTGAAATTAAAATCGGAAGCGGATACTTCACAACTAAACGGTTCATCCCAATGAGATAAATGGCTCCCATAAAACTGCGCATTAGCAATAGAATATCACCGCGAAATGTTTCACTGCCCAAGTGAAAGCCTTCGGCTCCCCCCGAGACAATGAGGATCACACTGCCGAGCGCCAAGGGAATTCCGATGAGAATTCGCCATGTAATCTTCACTTGCCTAGCCATGACGGCAATAAGCACTGTAATTACTGGCATAAAACCTCGCCCAAGTACGGCACCATTCGCAGCGTTGGAAAACTGTAAAGCATATTGCAGCAGTGCTTCCATCCCTACGGCATTAAGTATCCCTAACCCACAAATAAGCAGAAGATCACGACCCGCAATTTGGAAACGAAGTGACCGAGAACGATAATAGAAGTAAGTATAGACCCACAGGATTGGAATCATACTTGCGAAGCGCAGTCCATTAAAGACGAGACTGTCCCATTCTCTTCCGCCGATTTTGAGAGAAGCTAGATTGATCCCCCACAGCAAATAGACCAATACAAATCCCAAATGCGGATAGATCGCTCGTAATCGTCCCGAGCTTATCACGCGAAGTATTCCTTCCATCTGCGATCAACGAGTTCAACAATATCTTCCCGCGGGAACAGCTCGTCTGGATAGCCAGGTTTCATTCGAGCGTCAATGACAATTGGAACTTCATATGCAATATGATGTCGGTTCACACTGGATTGCGCGTACATATCACTTGCAGGGTTAAACCGTGTGAAGACCGTCCATAAGAATTTCGTTTGGTCATTCGCGATATCACTAGCATCATCGACAAGGATGACCATAGGCCATTGCTTCAATCTGTCAGCTGCATTCGCAAGCAATCGTTGTGGTAACTCTGGCTCCGCTGCGTACGAGGCACCAGAGACAAGCAGACAGCCGCCACAGTACACAGCGATATCATGGATCTCAGGCAGTTCGCCCTCTGTGTATGCCCTTGGCAGCTCGCGTACAGGGTCACCTGTGCCGAGCAGTACGGCTTTCGAGCCGTGGTTGAGCTGGCCGCCGGTATAATCCAAGGTATCATGCGATGTTTTATTAAATATAAACAGATCCCGAGCCGGATCGAAACGTTCTAATACGGTTTCTAACAGCTGTGAGAAGTTCGCTAAGGTCGTCGGACGGTCCGTTACGATCAAGAACTTCGTGAGGGATAACTGACCCTCACCGAGGATCCGAAACGCCGTGCCGAGCGCCTCACGGCTGTAGCTTTCGCGGACGACAGCGGCTGCGAGCGGGTGGAACCCGGTCTCGGCATACGTCCACAGGTCTTTCACCCCTGGCATCGCCATTGGGAACGCGGGCTCGAGCAATCTTTGCAAGAATTCGCCAAGGAAGTAATCCTCTTGGCGGGGCTTGCCGACGATCGTCGCCGGATAGATCGCGTCTTTGCGGTGCCACACATGATTCACGTTGAACACAGGGAAATCATGCGTGAGTGAGTAATACCCGAAGTGGTCGCCGAACGGCCCTTCGGGGCGTCTGAGATGCGGCGGAACGGAGCCGCATATCGCGAACTCCGCCTCGGCTACGAGGCGGTGCCCCCCATGGGGATTCTCCACCATGGGCAGCTTCTGCCCGAGGATGAGCGAAGCGAGCATCAGCTCGGGCAGGTGCTCGGGCACCGGCGCAATCGCCGAAGCGATGAGCGCGGGCGGTCCGCCCAGGAACACGGTGACGGGCAGCGCTTGATTGCGCTTCTCGGCTTCGTGGTAGTGGAAGCCGCCGCCTTTGTGGATTTGCCAGTGCATCCCGGTGGTGAAGTCATCATACACCTGCATGCGATACATGCCCAGGTTATGATGACCGCCGTCTGGATGCTCGGTGTACACCAGCGGCAGCGTGACGAACGGGCCGCCGTCTTCTTGCCAACTCGTCAGGACAGGCAGTCCTGCCATCGGGTTGTCCTTCTTCAAGCCGCCGAGAATCGGCGCTTGATTCGGTTGGATCTTCTTCGTCCCGACTTTCATGAGGTCAAGGATAAGACCTCTTTCACCCCACAGCGCTTTGGGCGTAGGGGGCAACAACGAGTTCGTCGCGTTGATAACCGCTTTCATGAATTGCTCCGGCTTCGGACCGAAAGCCAGATCCACTCTTCTTGTTGTGCCGAAGAGGTTCGTCACGACAGGGAATGCGCTGCCTTTTACATTCGTGAACAGTAAAGCTGGCCCTTGCTCGTCGATGACGCGACGATGGATTTCTGCAAGCTCGAGATTCGGATCCACGGGAGCCGAGATTTCGATTAATTCATTTTCGCGTCGTAGAATCTCTAGAAACGCTCGAAGATTGGTTGGTACCATGGGAACTTCCACCTTTGTCTATGTAATGTTTACTCATTCTTTGGAGATGAAAAAGGAAATGGCCTTCCATTAGAAGGCCTTGTTGTGCCTATGCCGCATGATACTGCTAGGCTTTGCGATCATATAGCGTGAGTACACACAAATAACATAAGAATCCAAACATACAAGCCACAATAATAGCGTGAATCATACCTGTGAATAAATAGGCGACTTCATTCCCTAAAGACCAGGTTACGACTGCGCCGCTAATCACTTGAAGCGAAACGAGTATAAGTGCCCATTTGCTCCCGAACCAAAGTTTGTCTGTCTTTTGATAATAACGTCGCGCTTGCAGATAAAGAAATAAAATACAAACAAAAAGCAGCAAAGCGGCAATCCGATGTGTAAATACAATTCCTGTCGCACCGCTAAGTTCTGGAATCACTTCGCCATTACATAACGGCCAGCCATAGCAGCCACCAGAAGAAACGGTATGACGCACGAATGCTCCTAAATAAACAACGACATAGCTATAAATCGTGGTAAACCAAACGATCACTTTAAAGCTAGTATGAATCTGCGTTGTGCGTACAAATTGTCCCCACGGAGTAAACACGAGTGCAAGCAGCAGTGAGAAAGCAAAGGCGAGCAAGGATAATCCGAAATGAAGTGCTAGGACAAGGGAAGATTGCGGCCAAACAACGGCCAACGCGCCCATTGCTGCTTGAACCAGGGTCATGACCACTGTTGCTGTAATAAAGAATTTTGCATCTCTACGCTTCACATATCGGAAAACTAAGTAAAACGTTGCAACAAGTATCATGGTCACAATACCTACAACTAAGCGATGGCTGTACTCGATAAACGAAGAAATGGTATGTGCTGGAATGAATTTTCCATGACACAACGGCCACTCGTCTCCACAGCCCCGACCTGCGTCAGCTTTGGTTACTAAGGCCCCCATAGCAAGAATTAGAAACATGCCGATGGCTGATAAATTAGCTAATCTTTGGATCCATTTTTGCATGATTGCACCTACTTTATGTCATATCTACTGAGGATCATGTCGAATACTGTAGTTCCGCTTTCAATTATAGCTGTAATATGAAGGCATTTCCATTCGCAATTGTTACAAAGCTCCGAAACCACAAGGAATCGGTTTGTTGGCTTATCGCCGAGTTGCGCCCAACACTTGGAAAAAACATTATAGTGTGTGTAGTATGGAAGCATTTATTCCGAAGTGGATCTTGAAATGGAAAAAGACTGCCGTTAGTCCGATTTCTCCCAACTAAAACGATGATCGCTTTCATTGGTAGACCGTTAGTCCGATTCTGCCGAACTATTTACCTATTTTTCTTGCTTGAAGGTAGTTTGGGGCGATTTAGTTCGGCGATTTCGGACTAATTAGGATTTAATGATGCGGACAGTGAGATTAGTTCGGTCATTTCGGACTAAATAGGCGTCGGTCGGGGATCAACGTAAAAAAAACCGCCTTCGGATTAAACCGACGACGGTGTTGCTATTCCTGCTATCCTCTATGCCTTACTCCTTCTAAGGAGCTAAAGCATTCGAAACTTCAATTGCACGATCAAGGAATTGCTCGATTTCCTCACGGGTTTTACGCAGCTTGCTAACGAACCGAACGACCTCTTGACCGTTGCGGAAAGCAATGAAACTCGGGATGCCTAAGATGTTCAATTGTTCACACAAATCCGGGAATTCATCGCGATCCAGTTCAATGAAAGTGAGACGGCCTTCATAAGCTTGCTCCACTGCTGGCATAAAAGGGTCAATATAGTGGCAATCCTTACACCAAGTCGTTTTGAAAATGGCGATGGTCGCACCGGATTGCGAAATTTGTTCTTGAAATTGTTGTTCAGTCGATACTTTACGCATGGGACACCTCATCACTTCTGGCATTTACTCTCTTATAGCATGTGAGAAAATCAGTGTCAAGCGACTGGTCCAGTAAAATAAAGTTCGTTACCCAAAACCCAGTAATTACAAGGTTCCAAAAAATGTTTTACTCTTATTAAGTTCGTTAGTATGGGAACTCTCCTCTGCCAACACGCTTAAAAGTTGGAAATTAAAGTTCGTTATTTTCGTTTACTATTGTAATCACAAATAAAAAAATGACCAAGACTTTTTCTTGTCTTTGGTCATTTTTTTATTATTCAATTCATTGGGTCACACGATCTGTTTAAAAACCCTTATTTCCACATGTGTTATTTAATCAGTTAGTTGTAAGCTGTGCCCTCGTTAGATCATCATTTGGAACCATCTATCCCATTAGCGATGGAGTTACTGTGATCGTCGTAGGCCATGTACTCCGTTTGAGAGTCAGTTCCCATGAGGCTGTCTTCACCTTGTTAGCAGATTCTAGCACTAAACGGTACAAGCGATCTCCCCAAACCTTTTGGAGCTTTTCATCCGTCAATTCGATGATATCTACCTTGCATTTCACTTGAGGACCCGAGATAGAAATACATACCACTTCCTTGTTCTCAATAAAAAGCCATATCTCATTATTCTCATCGATCCGGGGCAGACAAGGAGTGATCAGATGCATACATACATCTCCGTATTCCTCCCGCAGAGCAACTTCCTCTGCAATGGTTACTTTAGATTCTGGCAAGCGATGAAGCGTTATTGTACGCAGCCATTTTGCTATGTCCGCTTCATCCGGATATGCCCCAGACAGATCTACCGACATCATGGCCTGATCTAGTTTTGTCTCATACTTGCAGGCTTTTGCCGAATATTTACGGCCTGCGAGTTGCTGATACCCGTTTATAGCGGGCAGGTTGTGATAGGAGGATTGCATGGTCCAGATCTCATACCTCCCTTCGGAGAAGGTTTGGGCCGTATACGTCCCCACTCCCGGGTCCACTAGAACTGGTTTGCCATCCAGATAGACGATGAATTGACCTATATCGTTATGGTTATGGTTTTCTGCATTGTGCCCGCCCTTGGCTGCGATATAGAAGCCTTCAGCCGTTCCACTAAACTCTCTGGCGGTCATGACCTGAAGGTCCGGCAGCCAGGCATCCGAAAGAAATATCTGATCTTCCCCAACCTCTGTCTGAATCCCGTCATAACAGGCGATCTCCGTTAGCTCTCGGTATAAAGAATCCGCTTGCAGCAACTTGCCCTGAAGACGACCCAGCTTGTGGAGATGCCTTCCAATCGCAGACAAGCTGCTGTTTCCAGTTCGTTCCCCATATCGATACAGGCATACGGGAATACCAAGATTGCGAGCAGCTCCATCAGCAAAGTTTACGAAGTAGTCGTCAGCTATGTACACCTTGGACATAAAGCGGCCTATCTCACGAATCAAAGACTCATCGAATATATCGATCCTTCCTCCACTTGCCACGTATAAATGTTCCAGACATTCAAACAAAGAGCCACCGGCGCGGTACCAGTACGAACTGCCCTCATCGCAACCGCCGTCCTTCGGGTAGTGTGCCAGGAACAAGTCCAATGTTCGCATTGCTTTGGTCACACAAGTTAAACGCTTATTCTGGTCAGATTCATGTAGTAGAATAACCGACAGACAATTAGAGGTACACCAAGGTGCCCAGTTGTTGATGCCGAAGGGATTTACCTCCAGCATCCACCAGAAATCGCTACGCGTAAGGTAAGGGGTGATGATACGCTGCTTCAATTCTCGGTGCATGCGGCTTACCAACAGCGGACTTACCTTAGCCAGGGGACGTTCCAATATATACAGAATCCAGGCCAGCAGCGCTCCTGTTTCACTTGCAAATAGATCAATGACTGGTTCATCGATATCAGTTATAGGTTCCATCTTACTTCTGGTCATATACAGATGAGCAGGAAGCACCCAGGTTGTTTCCTCGCAAATGGCCCAAATGCCGTTTACCAGATCATTCATGAATGTCCCTTTTCCCTCTAGCCACTCCCCCAGAGCCAGAGTCTGGAGTGCCCGTCGGCGGGCAAAATATCGGGATTCGTATAGTTTCCGATCACCACTCCTAGAAAACTCCATAAACAATGTAGCCGGCAAACACGGCCATTCATAATTCAAGTAACTCTCAGCGCGATTTTGCGCGTACTGCTTCAAAGCTTGAGGCAAGGCTCTTGCAACGCGATCAAGCGGAATCATCCGATCTACTGGCAGCAGCAAGTCATTCAAATTTCTGGCATAACGTTCAGTTAACATTTGATCCTCCATGTAGATTATTTATTTACGCTTATCAACAGCTTGTCAAAACAATGGTTGATGATGTCAGACCTTTCCCTTCCACCACAACCTCTATGGGTCCCTGTGTTATCCCGGCACGAATAACAGCCACGCACCTGCCTTTAAATGCTTTGCAACTGCTTGCTCTATAGCTGGTATTGCTGGTCAAGTCCCCGGAGATAACCCCAAGCAGATTTCCATGGCCTGTCACACCGACAGTTACCAGATTGGATGCATCCGGCACAAGAACCCCTTTCTCATCCACGATAGAAATTTCGATGACTGTATCCTCACGTTCTCCTCCCTGAAGAAGGCCATCTTGGCAGTACAACTGGATCTGCGAAGCTTGGCCTGAGGTAACAAGTTCACTTGTGCTGACAGGCTTGCCTCCTATATAACCCACTGCCTGCAGGATTCCAGGGGCATATTCAAGCTCCCACTCCATGGCAAAGGGATTGTTTGGTTCGGTTTTCCGCACACCAAGGGAATTGCCGTTGAGAAACAACTCCACCTGCTCACAATTCGTAAAGCAATAAGCCGTCTTGATGGCTGCGTTATCTTGGAAATTCCAGTGCAAATCCGCTTTTAGATAGCGGTAATGTTTAAATTTCTCTGCTTCTTTCGCTTTTACAGCCAAATGAAGGACCGGGGCATCGGACCAGATACTGGCTCTGTAGAAATATTCCCCATTGGGAGTGTCAGCGCTGTCCACCATGCCATATGCATAGCCGTGGCGTAATATCCGCTCTGCACATTTATGGGAGCTGGCCAACTGCGAGATATCGAAGGTATCCCCGAGATGGGCATCCTCTCCGAATCGATCAACGCCCTCTCCCATATAGTCATACCCAGCCCACAGAAACTGACCGATTGCATAATCCTGATCGCAGATAGCTTGCCAATGATGGGGCTCAAAGCCTGTCTCCGAGCCTAGAAGAATCCAATCGGGGTGTGACCGATGCAGGTTTGCATAGTAGGCACTTCCTTCCCGGTTAGATACATAATTGAACCCAGCCACATCCACTTGATCCATGATCCCCTCATAGATAGGAAGCATATGGCTGCCCTCTGCGCAAACCGTAATAGGTCGGGTCATATCTTCTTCTTTGCAGATCCCTACCAGCTTTTTCAGAATTTCAACGCCTTCCTTAAAATACAATTCCGGAATCTCATTCCCTACACTCCACATGATGATACTTGGATGATTTCGGCCACTGCGAATCATAGCACGCAGATCGGTATCATGCCATTGCTGAAAATCCAGATAATACCCATAAACATTTTTGCCATATGGCTGATCGCTGTACCCCCGTGTCCAACCAGCTTGCCACTCGTCGAACGCTTCATCCATTACCATAAGACCCAAGAAATCACAGGCATGATAAAACTCAGCGGGAAACGGATGATGCGCAGTACGAATCGCATTGACTCCGGCTCCCTTCAGTAGCTTCAATCTCTTAACCCAGGCTTTGGGCGGCACCGCTCCTCCGTATATTCCCACATCCTGATGCAAACAGACACCCTTCAACTTCAAGGAATCACCGTTAATCTCAAATCCTCTATCCTGGTGAAAAGAGAGCGTCCTAATGCCCAACGGGGTAATGCAGTCATCCACGAGTTCACCATCCGCCAAGAGTTTGGATTGAAGCCTGTACAGTTCCGGATGTGCCGGACTCCAGAGTAAGGGGCTGATCACCCGCAGCTTCTGTGTGAACTCATGCCTGCTGAATTGGGGGAGAATAGCCGAATCCCTTGCCTCCGCTACCACATTCCCCTTGTTATCTATAAGGGAGGTAACCAGTAAAGCTCTTTTTTTCACTTCACAATTATCTTTCATTCCCGTTCCTTGCCAGTTGAAGGCGTTCCAGACGGTATCCTGATATCGCTCAACGCGGACTTTCGTGTGAACCTGAAGCTCTGCCAGATCGGTATCGATTTTAACCGTATCGGTCCTGATCCCCCATTGCTCAATATGTAGAGAATTCATGGAAATCAAACAAACTTGACGATACAAGCCTGCCCCTGTATAAAATCGGGAATATGGCTGCAAGGAACTGTCTGCTCTGACAGCTATCCTATTCACCGCTCTTTCCTCTTGATGGACATAAGGAGTGATGTCATACCAGAAAGGGGTAAATCCGTAAGGGTGTTGCCCTAGATAGTGTCCATTCACCCACACCTGACTATGCATGGCAACACCGTCAAAAAGCAAATAGTACTTTTCATGATTGTTTCCAGAGGGTAATGTCAAGTTCTTCCGGTACCAGAGCACACCACTTTGTACAAAGCCATTAGCCTCATGGTCTTCAGAAAATTCGCCCTCAACAGAAAAATCATGTGGAATATCCAGTGTGCGCCAGGAGGAATCATCAAAATCCTCACGGTGAGCATCGGAGATATCTTTCGGACAAAACTTCCAGTCCTGACATAGAAATTGTACCTCTCTCGCTTCTAAATCCGAGGTTATCCGCTTCATATAAGATTCGAACATAGCAGTAAGACTCACGTTCATGACAAACCTCMGTAACCGTATTGTTAAAAATCCCAGGGCAGAAGGGTATTGCAGCTCTGCAGTCTCATGATCGACTCGTAGAGAAAATAATCCCCATATATCAGACTTTGGTTGGAGTAGAAATAGTTCCGATCTTTCTCATCCATGCTCCCTTCCCTATAAGCAGGCCCCACGCATCCATGCAAGAGGAAAGCATTACCCACGGGAAAGGCCGGGGCGCGATGGGTCTGGAGCAAATGGGAAATCATACGTTCCGCCAACACTCGCAACTCCCAATCGTCCTGAGCGTGCAGATACAATTCCAGAATGCCGCAACTTGCAATGGTCATAGCGGAAGTATCTACTGGAAGCCATTTATTCCGTGGTGCTGCAAAATCCCAAGGAGCATCTCCTACAGGAAGAATCGAATGTTTCCAATAATTCAGACAGCGCTGAGAAGCTTGAAGGAATTCCTCATTGCCCGTATACCGGTATGCTAGCGCAAAACCATAAATTGCCCACGCTTGCCCCCTGGACCAAGTAGAGGCATGAGAATAACCTTGCACACTACGCCCGCCAATCGGAATACCTGTATCGGGATTGAAATTATAAGAGTGATAGGTGCTGCCATCATCTCTAACGATGTTACATGCCAATTGACGAATATGAGCCTCCGCAGCATGCTTGTAGCGAGACTCTCCGGTTTCCTTGGCAGCCCAGAATAGGAGAGGCACATTCATAAGGCTGTCAATAATGACCTTCCCCTTCTTCTCTTCCCGGAATTCCGGCGTGTCTGTATCCCAGTCATTCCATGCGCGAATGTAGCTGCCCTTTTCCTGAAAACGGCCCAGCAGCGATTCTGCTGCCTTTAGCCCTATTTCCCTTGAAGATAGCGATCCGGTTAGTGCATAGTGATAGACTGCAGTGAGATGAAATATAAAACCTACATCATGATCCAGATTCAAATAACCMCGTTCTTTATTGACTGTCGGATCATTATTAACCCGCTCTATAAGAAACGGCATATACCGCTCATACTCACCTAACAGCAGATCATCCTGCAGCCCGGCGTATGCCAGCAATTGTAACCCTGGCCAGAAACCGTCTGTCCACTGTCCTTTTCCTGAAAGGGTGTACTTACCGTCCATGGAACCAACCGCAAAGGGAATGTCTCCATTGTAAAGCAGGCAGTTTCTGTATATTTTCATATTCATATCCCGCATCGCATTTTCATATCGATTTGGCTCATTTCGAACCAAACCAAGTTCCGGTTGAACAGTGTCCATATTCTTTTCTATCCTTCCATTTAGATTGCAGCAATTGTATTTTTTATCCTTTCACCGCGCCAAGGGTAACTCCTTTAACGAAATATCTTTGTAGAAAAGGATATAGAACCACAATTGGTAGGGCTGTCAAAATGACTGTTGCCATTTGGATAGAAATCGCAGGAGGCAAAGGGCGGTCAGAGTCATTCAAATTAAATAAATCGGACTGCCCTACAGAAACAACCTGCCGAAGAAGAACCTGAAGCGGCCACAATGTTGGTTTGTTTATATAAATAACTGCGGAAAAGTACTGATTCCAGTTGCCTACTGCATAAAACAAGGTAAATGTCGCAAGAGAAGCAGTGGAGAGCGGCAGCACAATTCGCCAGAAAATTCCCCAGTCGGAACAGCCGTCGATAACAGCAGACTCGATAATCCCTTCATCAATGCTTTCAAAGAATTCGCGGATGATGATGACATTGAAAGCAGATATGGCGCTGGGAATGATCAAGGCCCATAGACTGTTGATGAGTCCAGTTGCTTTCACTACTAGGTAAGTGGGAATAAGTCCACCTCCGAACATCATAGTGAATATGATCATCAGCATAATCCAGCGCCTGCCCGAGAAATTCCGCCGTGACAAAACGAAGGCTGTAAGTGTAGTAAGGATCATGTTAACCGCAGTTCCCATGATCGTAATAAAAATCGAATTGTTAAATGATTGAAAAAAGACACCTGTGTCAAAAATATATATATAAGAAGTGAAATCCCATGTTTTTGGCCAAAGAATAAAATCGCCGGACATCTGATCCTTTACATTCGCCATTGACATGGCGATAACGTGAAAGAAAGGGACAAGACATAAAAAGCAAAAAATTAACAAAAGTAACACATTAATCATGTCAAACCATCGGGAAGTCCATTTTTCTGTCATTCTGTAAGCTCCTCCACATCCAATTCCGAAAATAGTTCAATACAGCCCTCGTCCGTTTATTCGTCGAGCTACCTTGTTTGATCCGTATATGAGTACAAAACCGAGAACCCCTTTAAGCAAGCCCACAGCAGTTGCGAAGCTGAATTTGCCGCTAACCAACCCAGTGGAATATAGATAAGTCTCCAGCACATCTCCAACCACGCTAACTCGTGCGTTCAGCATGAGAAAAACCTGTTCGAAGCCTACATCCAGAACGTTGCCCAGACGCAATGTGAAGAGTATCATAATCGTACTGCGAAGGCCCGGGAGCGATACATGCCATATTTGCCTAAATCTCCCTGCCCCGTCCATCTTAGCCGCTTCGTACAGTTCCGGACTGATGCTTAGTAAGGCGGCCAGATAGATGATCGTTCCCCAGCCGGATTCTTTCCAAATCAGTTGGAGTACTAACATTAGCCGAAAATGGTCAGGATCAGAGAGCAGATTGAAATCTTGAATCCCCCATTGTCCCAGAAGAGTTGTAACACCGCCATTGCTGCTAAACATGAGGTAGAAAATACCTGCAATAACCGGCCAAGACAAAAAGTGAGGCAAATAAACAATCGTTTGGATTGACCGCTTCAACCAACTTCTACTCACTTCATTAATCATGATGGCCAGCACAATGGGAAATGAAAAAGCCAACACAATTTGATAGAAACTAATTACAAGGGTATTCCACATCACCCGAGGGATGGCATCGTTGGTGATGAGATTTGAAAAATGCTTCAGTCCCACCCACGGACTGTTCAGGATACCGCGAACAGGGTTGTAATCCTGAAAAGCAATCACGATACCTAACATCGGAATATACTTATAAATAATAAAATACAGGATACCTGGCAACACCATTAACCATAAATACCTTTCTCTCTTGAGTGTCCGCCAGAATCCAGTTCTCTTCGTTGCCGCTGAATCAGCATTCAATGCCAGAAGCTCTTGTCCATTCATTGCCGTGCCTCCTCAAAAGCATGCATGTTAAAATCTAATCCTTTGCAACAAGTCGTTGCATTTTACCAAAAACGGGACAGCCCTTGCCGTCCCGTCCACCTGAACATTATTTGGTTTGGCCTTGGCTAGCCACATAAGCTTCGTTCATTTCGTCGAGAATCTTTTGGCCTCCCTTTGCTTTCCAATCCGCTAACGCCTTATCGTAGCTTTCCAGCGACTGTTCTCCAGTGATTACTTTTACGATGCTTTCGAACAAATTTTTATTCAATTCTGTTCCTTTTTCCTTTAATGTCGGTGTAGGCACAAGCTTAAGCGCAGGATCGGAATATGGAGTTCCTGCTAATGCAGCTTTGTACGAAGCATTCTTGACATCCTGAAGCTCCTTGCTATCGTTGGGATTGTTCAATCCAGTGGCTTCACTCGGAGGATTCGTTATTAGATACAAAGAAGGACGTTCCTTGTTGCCTAGATCGGTATAAACAACCTTGCCGTCCTTCAGGTTATAATGTTCGCCTTCTTTTCCGTAATTTAATAATTTATACAAATCGGAATTCATATCAGCTGCCATCTGGTCATCAAGGAATTTCAGCATTCGTTTTACTTTAGCTACATCCTTGCTCTGCGTTGCCGGGATCGCTACAAAGCCGTTAATGCCCGACCCTTTGGCATATCCTTGGAAACCATTTGGTCCTTTAAGGGCGGGAATTGGCTCCCATTGAAAATTCGGATTGACAGCTCTGGCTTTGTTCAGCCTATCCGCGGAATAGGCATTCCAGGCAAAATCCCCAATTACACCTGCACGGCCGTTCAGAAAATCATCCTCTGCCTGGTTGCCTTTCATAATGACAAAATCCTTGGATAGGATGCCTTCCTTATACAGCTTAGTCAAGTATGAAAGTCCATCACGGAAATTAGGATGTGCTAGAACCGGATAGATTTTTCYGTCCGTATGCTTACTCCAGTTAATATTCGTAGGCGTGTTGAACGATCCGAGAAGAGAAACCGCCCCCAGGGTTCCTGATCCTGCATTAAACGCCAGGCCATACGTATCTTTTTTGCCGTTTCCATCCGGATCACGTTCCACGAATTGCTTCATTACCGCTTCCAGTTCATCGTATGTGGTAGGCATGGCCAATCCCAGCTTATCCAGCCAATCTTTGCGAATTGTCAGGGTGTGAGCCGCTTGAGAACGGAGTCTTGGCAGGCCGTATACATGACCTTTATAAGTAACTAAACCCAACGTTTCTTTTGGGATTTTAGCCAGATTTGGCGTATCCTTCTCATTAATATAGTCTTCGAGAGGCATGAACACGCCATTATCCAAATAGTTATACCAATTCTCGTCTAATCCGGGATAAACCGTTAGATCCGGAAGATCGCCGGAAGCAACCGCTACCCCTAGCTTGTTGTAGTAATCTGCAGCAGTCACGGGAATAAAGGTATAATCCATATTATATTTATCTTCCAAAATCTTCATCCCCGAGCTCTTGTCCGGTGGTGCAGCTGAATACAGTATCGTCATGGCCGACACTTTGATTCTTTTGGAAGTATCGCCATTGTTGCTGGCAGCAGATTGTGCCTTCGTTGGCTCTGCATCAGAGCCCTTGTTATTCGAGTTATTCGAGCAAGCTGTCAGAAGTGATGTTAACACCAACATGGATGCTAGTGGCAAAGCAATCTTTTTTTTCATCTGGCAAATAAACCTCCCTTTAATAATCGAGCTTTATTATCACATTTTTCGCCATCGGCCGAATGGATGCTTTTACTTTACCCTACTGTTTGATTAGCAAGCAATGAAACTCTTTTGACCTCAGTTTTTCTATTGTGTACACTTACTTTTTGCAAATAAGATTCACATTCTGCAAAAAACGTTCATGTTCAATGGTAACTTGTTGCACCAAATTAAGAACTCATTGTATGATAAAAAAGACGGCTCCGTTCCATAAGTTAATGGAATGAGTCGTCTTTTTATTGATCTTAACTACCTTGCATTCAGTACTGCTCGAGCATCACGCAACAGGTAATTAGCCGCCTCTTGTGTAATATGCTTCCCGCTTTGAGCCTCAACTTCATTGATGAATGGTTGCAAATGATCTCCGCTTAACTTTTTTTGCAAGCTCTTGACTATGCCATCATTGTCAATCCAATTTTTGTCCCCAAAGATAGTCACCAATTGTTTTAGCCCATCGACACTGGCACTTGTCCGGAACGTCCAGGTTGTATTCGTTGTATTCCCTGCTAAATCGCTCGCATAAACAACAAGCGTATGTGAGCCCAACTGCAGCGAATAAAGATCAATAGGGTCACCAAGGTGATAAACATGGGTATCCAGTGTTGCCATTGTCTTGCTTGAATCCACTCCGGAGCTTCTATCGCTCAGTGTAATCAAAGGCAGTAATGTTTCGGCAGAGCTTAAACGATATACGCTGTTCGTTACCGTGATCGCCGGAGCCTCAGTATCTATGTTAAATGTTACGGTTTGGGCAGCCTCCACCTTCCCTGCCTTATCAGTCGAGCGGTAGCCTACCCTGTAGGCTCCATCCTTATCAATTATCACGGGTTGGTTATACGTTAACCACGTTGCACCATCATCGAGACTATATTCCGTCTTTACCAGCGTTGAAGAACTGTCCGATGCACTCAGGCTTAGTGTTACAGGATCCACGTACCAATCATTTTTTCCATTCGACTGTTCTGGCGTGAGCGTGGCGTTCGTGGCGGGCAGCTTGGCGGGAACGGCAACCGTCGCACCGTCATCAACCAGAACCCAGTCAATTTTGCCACTCCAGGTGCTCGTAAGAGCACTAATACGGTAATTCCATCGGTACGATGGCTGGATCATGAGTCGCTCAATGGTACCTGTCCAGGCCGGTATTGTCGACATATCCAGCACGTAGTCGACCATTCCACTTCCCGGTACCAGCGGGAAAACAATCCCTCTTCCGTCCACTTCATTGCCGGCAGGCCAACCTTTCTCCGGGGTGTCGAATGCAGGAGCTTCACTCGTCGTAAACAGCAGATAAGCGGTGAACCGATTGTCGGGATTGGACATGCGGATATGCACATAGCGCTGCGTGGCCGCATCGATTCCCAAACCGTTTGGAGAGAGAAGGGCTGGCTCGTATGCGCCGCTTCCAACGATCTTTCCATTCGATACCGTAACGGGTTTATATCCCTTGTCTATCGGAGTTGCTTCGAACTGTGTAGCAGAATAAGTGCGGAATTTCATGCTGCGTTTGGATGATCCCTCTGGACCGCGCCAGATGCCTCTGCCATCAACACTGTAATAAACGTTCCCTTGAAGGTATCGACCTGTGTCGTCATAAGCAATGCCATAGTTGCCCCCGTTTGGAACCACATAGGGACTGAAAATTTGCCAGCTGTAAAGCTCATTAGGATCAAGTCCCGTAAGCCTCGGATATACGCTGATAAAGTTCCCCGTCGTAGTAACTGCACTTGGTGGAACTGCTCCTGTGAACAACACCTTGTCATGGGAATCCGCCACTTTAATGTAAAGAGCGCCAGCTGGTGTACCTGTCTTATACACCCATACGTCCAGTTGAGCCAATGTGCCTGTTGACACCCGGAAGGTTTGGGAACGGGCTTTATTCCAGTTGATGTCTGCTACCTTGCTGGCGCTCCAATCCCCGTTGTTAATGTCGATTTGCGGATCAAGCGGGCGAATCCCGTCCGAGCCCTTGCTGATGTCAGGGTTAATCTTCCATCCCCCGTCGCTGTCAAAGTCCCAGCGAGGACCCGCAGGTTTGGCAAATTGCACAGAGTCAATCCTCACCTCGCCAGCGCCTGTACTCGTACCTAGTTCTATTCGAATTTGGTCAATTGTTCCAACCCAGCCTTCAGCTTCAGTAACCGGAATGAGAATGTCGACAAAGCCTTCCGTAAGTCCTTGCATTTCGCGGGGGTTTACTTGGAAACTAACCGCTCGATCCTCAGAAAAGATTTCATCATCCGCCCGAAAAAGGAGGCGACCTGAGCTTATACCACTGCGGTTAGCAAGACGGAGGCGAATGGCACTGCTTCCCGCCGCCTCAATGCCTAAGGACGGCGGAGAGGTCAACGTTGCACCGGCCGAAGTCGTTCCGATGGCAAGCCAGCCAGCTTTCACCTGGATGGGGCTATTCGAAGTCCAGCCTTGGGCATCGTTGTCGACTGAAAAATTCCATTCTCCGAGCGTGTCTTGAGAAAGAGCTTCGCCCGTGAAGCTAACGGATGGCGTCCAACTGACTGCAGGTCCCCCAGCCGGCGCCACGAAACGAATGACATCTCCCGGCTGCACGGCGATATCGTCCGCGATCAGCACAGTCCCTTGCACAGTTGTCGTAGCGGTTGCAACTTCGGCCCCATTAACAGTGATGCGTACGTCCGAGGTTCCTGACCAAGCGACTGGGTAACTCCGAATGGCAATTTTTCCAGAACGCGGAGCAGTCCAGGCAAGCTCGGCGGAGGAACCTAGGCTGGGGGTGAGTTCGAAACGTGAAATAGCCACATCACCGTCCCTGTATGTCCCAGAAGCGGAATCCAGCGTCAGGTCCGACCAACCTGTAATCGTCGAGCGCTGGTAAGACCACAGGCTGGACGAATTGCCATAGTCAGCAGAAGATTGCGATATCCATTCAGCTTTCTCAAGCTGAAGATTGTTTGTAACGGTGAGCGCTGAGGCAGTTCCCCTCAGGTGTGCCGTCAGAAATGCATACGGCTCGTATGCGATGTTGTCTGCGATTACTGCATCCGGGACGATGCCATTGCCAACTTGGGCAATGGCCCCGCCACCTGGATACGGAATATTATGAATATAACCGTTCCGAACGAAGACATTGGCCCGAATCGAATTCTCAGTGGAATAGTCGTTGGAACCATGAATCGCTAAATATTCAATGCCACCACCATAATTGTCTGCAAAATAATTGCCCGCGATCAAAACCTTGTTGGTGCCTGCTTCGTGATCGATGGCCACCATGTCCGGATTCTCGGTATTCGGAGTGTTGACAAAGATATTGTTGGCAACAACAACGTCTTTAACCGTTCCCAGATAAAGAGCTGCGGTACCCGAATTTGTACGGCATCCTGCGGAACCGTCAAACACGGAGTTACGAATCATCACCGAGGAGGCGGATGCAACTGAGAGACTGTCGGGGCAACCGGCATCTGTCTGAGCGAATACTTGGGATGGATCAGGGTTGTTGTTGTCGTCGTCATGCTGAAAAAGCCCCTCAATCAACACATTGCGAAAAATCCGATTGGCTGCATTATCAGGTGAAGCCACAGAAGCCGGGTTAGTGACTGTCCCTTGACTGGCAAATACGATGCCGTGGGCGTTGTGGGTAGTTTCGATGTTGCGCAGCGTTATGCCATCTATTGCGGTATCTGTTCGTGCCAGATTTGTTAAGTTGCGAACGAACATTCCTGCAACACGATTGTCGTGAATGTAGAGGTCTTCAAAGATGACATTGCTGTTGTTAAGAGTCGAAAAATCCACACGCAGCCCGTACTGAAAAGCCCCTTTTCCATCGGCAGTTGTGTCACCAATGTCCAAATTTCTTACAATCACGTTACTTGGATTGGCGATTATCATGGCGGCGTTTGTGCCGTTAGAGATAAATCGTGGACGAGGGCCTTGGCCATAAGCTTCAATGGTGATGCGCTCCGAGAGTGTACCCTTTAGATTGGCAATACTGACTTGCTCCGCGAAGCTGGTTCCCCGGGCGATGAGAAGATGGTCACCAGGGCCAAGAGTAAGTCTGGCAAGTGGAGCGAAGCTGCACCAGGGCGCATTGGAATCAGTACCGGCCCCATCGTCTGAGCACGTGGTTGCTGCACGGTTGTCGATGTAATAGGATTGTGCAGCTGCTTTCACCAGATTTGGAAGCGCTAACAATGAACTCAATAGCAAAATAAATACAATTGCCGCCATAAGCTTTCTTCTTGCACTTGCAAAGTCAGTTAAAGCTAAGTGTTCGACCGTTTTCAGATTAGTTTCCTCCTTAGAGTAAATTACCTGTAAAAAAAGATGTTTGTGCCTCCCGATCCCGCCGACTGATTAGCCTGMCTGCGCCAGCATCTCGAACTCTCACCTCCTTTTTAATCTTTCTGAAGCAACACATTCAACATTACCCATCTTGTGCATGACACGCAATGAAACTGTTTTGATGGTACATTTCCTACCGGGATGGGGCATTCGCAAGAAAAGTTCATTTTTCTCAAAAGATGTTCATGTACTTGGGGCAAAAAACCGCTCCTCTCATGTTGACCCGTTTCTTGCTTCAAGATATGCTTAACTAATCATTTGAACTAAGGAGATGGCTATGTGAAGTATTGGGCAACACGTTTTTTTCAATTAGCGTTCACACCTAAGCTGAAAACCAAAATGCTGGCCTATCTACTCTTGTTATCGAGCATTCCGGTTGCCCTAATGGGCTTCGTCTCTGCATACAATACCTCAAGGATCATTCGGGAGCAGGCGGTTGAATCGAATGCCGTACTGCTCAAGCAGACAGAAAAAGAATTGAATATGTTCTTCAAGAAGATCGATGATCTGATGCTCCAATATACATATGCCTCTTCTAACTCAACCCTATTGCTTAAGCGATTTGTCGATGAAGATTTATCTAGCGGGAATTGGAAAACAGTGATGGATTTGAGCGAAATTCTCGTCAAGTTGCAAAGCGGGATGGAGCATGTACTAGAACTTGATTTCTATTCTGTCCCTTACGGCAAAGTATTGAGTTCCCATGGCAATATCTATACGGAAGAAGAGTTTGTCGACCCGGTGGCTATCAGTGAAGCTAAGAAATTAACTTACTCCAACCGTTTTCTTAATCTTCGCATGTCCATTTCCAACCAAAAAGTTCTGGAGAGGCCTGTTTTAACCATTATCAAACCAATCCTGCTAAACAATCAGGTGAATGCCGCCCTTATCGTCTATCTGGATGCCGCTTCCATCAGCAGCTATAAACTGGCTCCACCTTCCCCGTATGAAGGCTCTACACTTTTCGTCACGGATGAGCAAGGCAAGATTATTTTGCATTCCCAAACCTCCCGAATCGGTACTTCGGCTGACGAAGCTGTTGTTAAGAAGATTAAGGAGACTGCCACTTCGGATTGGATTATTCATGATAAAGTAAGTATCAGCGGTACTGTTTCCAATACCGTGATGCTGCGCTCAGATTCGAGGAATTGGTTTTATTTTGCTACTGTTCCTGAGAAATCGTTTATTACAAAAGCTAACAGCCAACGCAATACCATATTTGCTATCAGTTTAGTACTAGCCTTAAGTGGCTTGCTTATCGGCTATCGTGCGTCCAATGTGCTGTACCGGCCGCTCAAGGACCTGACCAATAAGGTGAAGCCTGCGGCGATGAAGACGAATATGGACACAGACGGCGATGAAGTAATATGGTTGGACCGCTATCTGGAGAGTATCGCTTTTGAGAACAGACAACTCTTAAATGAGATGAGTATTTATTTTGATCAAGCCAAGCATTTTATGCTCCACCAATTGCTCGTCGGAAGCATGCCTCATCAGAATTTTCTGCTTGACGAGCAGGAAGCGTTTCCCTACGAATGCTTCTTCATCCCTCTCTTGGTATTGGATTTGAACCGAATGAGGATGATGGAGAGCTATTCCCGTCAAGATTGCTCCCTGTTTTATTATGCGGTAGATAACATCACCAAAGAACTACTAAGTGAGTACGGTAAACCGCAGGTTATCATGATTCAACCGGGAATGTTCGTAGCCATCGTCCCCATGGCAAACCTGCTGACACAAGAGGAACTACGTGGTCTGGGTCGCAACCTTCAGGACGCGCTTCATAAGTATCTAAAGCTGGATTCCTATATCACCGTCAGCTATTCTGAAACTGGAACGGACGGCTTGCACGAAGCCTATGAGGAAGCCTCCGACCTTTTGCGTTACCGATTTCTTGTCGGGGATAACCAGGTATTGTTGATTCATGATCTGGAATTTTCCGTTTCCATGCAAGCAGATGTCTTGTTTCACAGTGATAGCGAAATTGCCGCTGCCATCTGTTTACAAAAATGGAATGAAGCGGAAGAAATCTTCCAGACGCTGATCGATGCACTTCAAGAATCATTCAATATTTCTGAGGATTTATTGCGCGGCTACTTTCCTCAATTAGTCAATACGATAGTAAAATCCTTAAGATCAGCGCCACAAGGTCCTTTCGATGATAATAAAGTCCAAGAGCTTATGCTGCATCTTTCCGAGTGCAGTACGCTTGATGAAATCGGGTTATTTTTTCGAAACCGTGTGTTTGCCGTGCTGCGCCAAGAATACAAGGAAACTGGAGCATCTTCTAGCCGCATCCAACTTGTGGAGCAGGTTCAGGCTTTCATTCAAAATCATTATGATACGGATCTTTCCTTGCAACAATGCGCAGAACAAACCGGTCTTAACTCTTTTGAATTAAGTCGCTTATTTAAACAAGTTACAGGAGTTAATTTTATTGATTACCTGATTGAGTTTCGGATGGAGAAAGCTAAGGAGTACCTTGCCGATCCAACTATGAAGATCCAGGATATTGCAGATAAACTGCGCTATACCTCTATTCAAGGATTTATGCGGGCCTTTAAAAAATCAACGGGGATGACTTCCGGTCAATACCGCGATAAATTTAAAGCTTGAGAATAGTGCACACATTTTGACTTTTATTTATTCGCAGTCCGCAGTCCCAGCAAAGAGAATTTTCTGTCAATTGCAAGTAAAACAATAGGTATTTAATTAAACTTAACTTTATTTTATTCTCCTTGTGCCCATCCGTATCGACAAAACAAGTCGTTACCCGCTCCAAGAGGCGGGTTATCGTTCCAATCAATAGCTTAACGTCCCCGCATTTCCAGCTCATTGCGTAATCCGTAAAAAAATCGTTCACTCAGAGTTGATGAGTGAACGCTTATTAAAATTCACTTGAACAGGTGAACATGGCTCAGGATGCATAGGCACCTCGAACCAGCTTGCTTGGCAAATTCGAGTCCGGGACGATTATTATCGTCTTTATAATGGTATGGCTTAAAATTCCGCGGATCTGCTTGATGCCAGCCGATATTACGATCTCGGTTGTTTTGATAACCCATTCCTCGGCCAGTTCAACAAGTGTCTCATCCAATTGAAGAACCTGATATTAATACTATACACTTTGATAAAGACCCAATGGAAAAGGCGTATTCCATTTAAGTATTTAAGTGCTTGCGCCAGATGCGCCAATTATTCGTTATCCGCTAACGTAAACATCCAAATCTCATTTGCTATTTATGGTTATATCGCTTGAAGATACGTATAAATAAAAAAATGCAGATGCATTATGCCATCAGCAGTTCCTAAGCAATATGAATCTCAAACAACTCCTCAACTTCCCTCTCAAGCAATTCACTCAGCTTCTTCGCAGTGAAAGGTCCTAATACTCTTCCAATTGCCGTAGAGACAACATCAGTGATATGTACGCATGACTAACTCCATAGTGCCGTGCCAACTCTCTTTGAGAGAATCCCTAAAAATCCGAGCTTTAATAAAAACTTCTGGTTTGGCTGCTATTTCTATTCTAATCTTGATCCCCCCCCCMCAACAATCGTAATTCTGCTCGGATCTGTCGTTCTTTTGATGTGTTTGCTTTTGTAAAACTGATTAACGAACTTTATTTTCAATTAACACACTTTATTTTCCACTAACGAACTTTATTTTCCTTGATCAGCGACGCCCTTATCCCTCCCTTGGACACCTAATTTAATTTTACAATTTAAGTAAAAAGTGATATCATATAAATATCACAACGATATACACTAGGGAGGTTTTTCAACGTATGAAAGAAACGAAGACATGGGCACTCAATGGTTTTATCGGCTTACTCTTATTTTTCGCCGCGCTCGGGCTAGGTATTTACAGTTTCACACAAGAGAGCTTTTTGATTGGGGCTATTTTGATCGTAGTTAGCATCATTTCCCTCACGACAATTAATGTCGTTCAGCCGAATCAAGCCTCGGTCATTACTTTTTTCGGGAGCTATCTAGGGACGATTCGCAAAAGTGGTATGTGGCTCGTAATCCCTTTCTCTTCACATAAGAAAATATCGCTGCGGGTTCGCAACTTTAACAGTGTCAAATTAAAAGTGAATGATATTGATGGCAATCCGATTGAAATTGCTGCTGTAATCGTGTTTAAAGTCGTTGATACGTACAAGGCTTTGTTCGATGTAGATAGTTATGAGAAATTCGTTGAAATTCAAAGCGAGACTGCACTACGTCATGTAGCTAGCAAGTATCCTTATGATCGTTACGAAACAGAAGGCTATTCGTTAAGAGGAAATGCCGATGAGGTTGCGGCTGAGCTCAGCACAGAGCTTCAACATCGTCTTTCCGTTGCAGGTGTTGAGGTGATTGAGTCTCGTCTGACTCACCTGGCCTACTCCACCGAAATTGCCAGCGCCATGCTGCAGCGTCAACAAGCCTCTGCGATTTTATCAGCACGCTCCATTATTGTCGAAGGCGCCGTGGGCATGGTTCAACTGGCTGTCGAACAATTGGAAGCGAAGGGCTTGCAGCTTGACGAGGAGCGTAAAGCTGCCATGATCAACAATCTTCTAGTTGCGATTGTGTCTGATCGTTCAGCGACACCGGTCATTAATACCGGAACGTTGTACTAACGGAGCCATGTTATGGCTCCCAAGAAGAATTTCCCACTTCGACTAGATCCGAAGCTGCACCAAGCTCTTGAACAGTGGGCAGAAGACGAATTTCGAAGTGTTAACGGACACATTGAATATTTACTACGCGAAGCGCTCCTCCGTTCGGGACGGCTCTCCAAAGCAAGTCTTGCACAGCAACCGAATGAAGATACGGACACGTAACAAAAAACATCTTACATGCTTTATGCCATAAGTGAGGCTGCCATCTAATTCACCCCCATATTCACCTCAGTACGTATCCCCATTTATAACAAACAAAACCCCCTAATCATGGTGATTAGGGGGTTTTCTACAGTTTTAGTTCTGCACTTTGATTCCGTTCGCGTTGATATAGCCAATACTATTTTGATCCTTACGCTCAACTTCTCCCTGATACAGGATGTTCCCCGTTTGCAGCTCAATGATAGCAGCGGATGGTTTGGGACGACCAGACATGAGTAGATACAATCGATCCTTCTCTACTACGCTATAATTGACTCTGCCCCACTCTTTCTGAAGAGCTTGCAGCGGTAATTGAACATCACGAATCATTTTATTCTCCGCTACATTTACTACCATGACGTGAGTGTCTTTATTCTCCGATATAGCAGCCATTGATAGCTCCTGATTGGCATACTGAATAGACATCCCCATCGAGTTATCCTCCATCAAAAAGCTATGCAGTGGCTCACTCTGCAGTGTTCGCCATTGTCCGTTCCAAATATCGTATACTCGAATTTCCCGGTTTACTAACCCTTCATTTCTCTTTACGGTCTGACTTTCGACCTTATCTATGATTTTATTTTCACTGCGATCAAATATCGCATATCCACTTGGGCCAATCCGAGCATTTCCCGCTATATACCATGTGGTCGTTCTTATTTCATTCGCTTGCGTCTCGGCAGCCAAGATCTGCTCGCTTTTCAGCAAGCTTTTGTTTGTTAGATCAATCGTATACATATCGTATCCAACATGATAGAACTGCGGATATTTGTCGGTTCGCATACGATTAACAAGTACCTTCATGATCTGATCTTTGACCTGAACGTCATGAATATTAATATATTCATCGTTTTTCTTGTCTGCACGAACTTGAAATGAAGAGGTTTCTTGGTTCAATTTCCCCATTATCGAGATCGTTAACCGGTTAGATTGCTTCTTCGATGCATCATTGTGAGCTTCAGTACCCACATACGCAAGTACCTGATCATCCTCATAAAAAGCATCCACATCATTCTTCCCTCGCATGAAAGAACGTTGCTCTTTGACAAGCCGTTTTAAATCGTCCTCATAGTAAGATTCCGCATCAAGCCTTTCCAAATAGGAGAGTTGCTCGACTTCCGACTCGCTCCCTTTCGTAGAAACTGTTGTCGTGATGCCATCCATATTTACCTTAATTTGCAGCCCAGCAGCATCGCTTTCTAAGCCTTTCATCGTTTTCAACACAAATTCCTGCTTCTGATCACTAGTACCTGACACATAATACGTTCCCATGGCTATTACACAAAAAGGTATCAGTGTAGCAAGCAGCCAGTATCGTTTCATGCGTGCACCTCCTTAGCATTGTCTTTGAAAGCTTTTCATGAGAATTTCGAGAATTCGAGAATTTACACCGTCACCTTTTTTCGCAGCAAATAAGAACTAAATCCGATTGAAACGGCGATCATACACAGTCCGATGAACACCTGCAACAACACGATTTCGCTTGGAAATAATGGAAGCGTAATTCCTAATTGACTTATTTCTTGTGGCAAAATGATCACGATCAGAACCACTGCACCGTACAGAATACCCGCAACAATGCCCTTCCAACGATAACTTCGTTCCAACAGTATGGCCGTGAAGAGTACAAAAACCCCTAGAATKCCAGCTCCATAATACAAAATAAATTGCATAACATAGCTTGGCATAAACAAATTCAGCAAAGGATCTCTTCGGATCAGTTCCCCTATAGAAACCGTTACTCTTAGTTCAGCTGGAATGATGGCAAGAAAGGAGGCCAATTGAAGCGGAATCACCACAAATTGTAGGGAGACATAACCAAATACAAACAGCACAATTGCACTTAACTTAGCGAAATATACGTTCATTCGTGATGTTGGCAACATAAGAAGTCGATATGCAAACGTATTCCKGCCGAACCATTCCTTGTACCAAATCATAAAAACATAAAGGAGCAGAACGATGGCACATAAACTGATGGCTCCTTCGTACCAGACCGAATGAAAAATATTAATAAGATTCAATTTTTGAAAGTTTTCCGCGTATTGCGCTTCTGTTCCACCATTTCTGTCCACCCAAGCATGTGCATCACTGAGATAGGATTGGGCTGTAAGCCAAATTCCCGCAAACTGAGATACTACTAACAGAAGTGCCAAGGCACCGTATAGTTTGCTAAACCGTACAAGTTCCCAGTTCAACAACTTGATAAAGAATTTCAAGTCACATACACCTCTCTCATGACATCCACAACGGACTTTCCTTCATTCGTTCGCATTTCCTCTGGATAAAACTGTTTGCGAACCCGACCTCCATCCAGCAAAACAACTTTATCAATCAAATGCTCGATGTCTTGGATTTCGTGAGTTGTGATCAGAACACCGCGGTCTTCCATCAAATGGCTTGTGAATACGGCTGTAATTTGCTCGCGACTGAACATGTCAATCCCCGAGAATGGCTCGTCCATGAGTAAATAGTCTGCGTCCAAAGACAGTCCTAGCAGCAGATTCGCCTTCGCAGAATTTCCTTTGGACAAGCTCGAAAGTCGATCCTCAGGATTCAATTTGAAAAAGGTGATCAACTCTTCCGCCCGCGCTTCATTCCAGTTCCCATAGAAATCCTTCATAAATAGCATGGCTTCTTTAATTTTCATATGTGAAGGCATAGTTAAAGTATCAGGAATGAATACAAGCTTCTCATAGGTATGCGTAGTTGGAACCTGGCCATCCACACGTATGACTCCGCCTTGCATCGAGGTCAGCCCCATGATTGCCTTCATGATCGTAGATTTGCCTACGCCGTTGATCCCAATCAAACAGGTGATTTGGCCTTTCTCCGCGGTAAAGGAAACGAGATCCAACACATTTTTTCGCCCATATCGCTTAATAAGTCCATCCACTTCAATCATTCCGATACCTCCCTTACGCGTTCTGCCTCATACTTTTCTTTAACAACACGAAGTAATTCATTCGTTGGCAGTCCAATCTTGCTTATGGATTGAACGAACACCCCAACGGCTTCTTGAATGAGTTCTTCACGAATGGTATTCAAAATGTGCTTATCCGTCGTTATCCGACTCGGTGAATTGCCTGCAGTTGTAATCAACTTCTGCTCCTCCATTTCTTTATATGCCTTCTGTGCGGTATTTGGATTGATTTGAAGCAGCCCTGCTAGCTCACGCCGCGACGGAATTTCTTGTCCGCCTTTCAGCCTGTTTGTGGCCATTTCCACTTTGAAATACCTGACAACCTGCAGATAAACGGGATCGCGATTATTAAACGTAATGTTCATCTACCCATCTCCTATGTTCCTTTCTAGGTAAAACTGGAATTATTTAGTGTATGTACTAACTAGTTCATACACTTTAAGTGTACTATACTACCCATACACTTATTCTGTCAACATTTGGATATTTCAAAAGTTCTTCCTTCGTTTTTTTCACACCTATGACATACCTGACTCGTTACATGCAAATAATAGAAAGTAGGATTGCGTTTCTAGTGAGGAGGCCATCATGAGAGTCAATCTTCCACCAAAAGACAAGGATAATCAGGGGTTTTACGAAAAAATGCGAGGACTGCCAGGTGCAGTTGTACAGCTTGTTAAACAGCAGGCCGCCAAGTTCATGACTTCCTCAGAACTTGCTGAACATGGATTATCGACTCCCAACATCGATATTCCCCCTGCCACACAAGCCAGATTAGAAAAAGCGTTGCATCAACAAATAGCCTTACAGGAAGGAGGCGTCTTATCTCCCTCACCCACTGTTCAAGAACAACAGATTGTGGAACAAATCGTCGCCCTGACTCAGATCAATAATCGCAATAACGTGACACGTACACAAGCCTACTGGGCTTGTTATCGTGATTATCCCGAATTGCATTGGGCCTTGTTAGCCCATATGGTTTCCCGCAACGGAGGCTGGTGCATGACGGATTTACGTGGTGAACTTATGCCACACCTGTTGAACAACGATGCCACGGCGTATATATTTTCTTTTCTTGAGCGCGCGAACGCCCTGATTTTCCAAGATGCTTACCCGCAATTACTGCTCTATGCTGAAAGCAAAAAAAGGCAGATTAACCTATTTCATCTTCTTCCGCATTTACATATATCCGCTTGGATGCTCCCCATCTGGCAGGAATTCTGGCTTCATCAAGATTCGGCACTGCTCACCTTAGGTCTAATTGTCAATGAGCAGCATTATGTCGAGGAACGTGTTGTTCAGAATCCACTCTACAAACAAACGGTCTTAGATACCGCTCTGTTCAAAACACAAGCCTGGCTGCAGCTCAATCATGTCGGATTCCCTTTTCGTTCCACATCCATGGATCCACCTCAACCCCATCTTGCCGGCCTTATTCTTGAAAATTTCTCAAAGCTCTCCGAACGCATCGAATTCGGCAAAAGCTTATACGCGATCCTGTTTGGAGCTCCAGGTGTGCTTCAAGGTGCTTTAGCTTTCGCGTCTGCTACTCCACACACCGGCTCTCGTTCCGACTACTGGCCTCATCTATTCGCCCCCATACGAAAAACCCCTCCTGATCGCAAGTATCAGGAGAGGCTCGATGGCTACACCCTTAAAAAAGGAGCTGCGCCGTTCTATAGTCCCCCGCTTCACTCGGCATGGCCTGACAGGCCAATGGCTCCAGTTGAGCGAGGTGATTGGTTAAAGCTTGAACATGAACCTTTACAGCATATTAGCTCGATGAAGGTTCCAAGTGCTTTCGATTTGACACAAGATCTGTGCCTAGGATTAAGTAAAATTGAACTCGCTGTTCTAAGTGCACAAGCGATTAAGAAAATCATTCGCTAACAAGCGCGATGCGATTACGAACGTCGGAGCAAACGACTCGCTTTCCCAATGAGCTTCTGTATGGGTGATGGAAAGTTCTTCACATCATCCTTCGTCACCACGCGCGTCATCATGAGCATAAGGGGATACAAAGCAACTGTTAACCCACAGATTAGCACCGCTTGGATACCTTGATTCAAGCGGAACCAAGGTGATGGTACTACAAAGTTATGTGTCAGCCATTCTGCTGCAAAGCCAAGGACGCCGATGACAATGATCGTGAGGATAAGTCCACCGAACCGACGACCCAGTATGGTGAACGATACTTCCTTGCGTAGTGAGCGTATATTCAGCCATGACATTGCGATGAAACATAATCCTGTTGAGATAATGATGCCGTATATGCCAAACCAATGCCCCAGCACGAAGCTGCCCAGCAGTTTGATCGCGATGCCGATACMCACATGAACCATCAATGGCTTCATCCGTCCCATCCCCATCAGAACGGCTCCTGAGGTCTGCATCACGATCTGGAACATTGCTCCTGCCGTCAGCAAGGAAATCATCGCGGGTCCATGGGCGATTCCATAGGCGGAATCCTCATGCCCAAAGAGGAAGAAGTCGAGCGGTCTAGCCGCAATACTGATCATTAGTACAGCAGGAAGACCAGATAGAATTGCAAGCTGCAACACGCGTGTCGTCTGCTGTCCGACCTGTTTCAAATCTTTGCGTGAATACGCAGCCGAAATAATAGGTACAACGGATTGACTCAAGGCGATGGCCAAAATAATGGGAATCCCCGCGAGCGATTGCGCGCGTCCACCTAGAATACCTACTAATCGTGAGGCTTCGTCAGTGCCGATAGCATCTTGCAGGATTGGAATAATCATTGACGTATCAATCAGATACACGAGTGTAACCGTCACGGAGAAGACGACAATCGGTATCGAGAGCCTTAACATGCTGCGATAAATATCCCTGTAACGCATCAATTCCACAGGACGATCTTCTGACCTTGCAACCCCCATCTGCTCTGCCGCGGCTTGTGATACAGCTGGCTGTCGTTCTTGTGCATCGGCTTTCTTCAGCTTTATGGCATAATACAGCATAACGGCTAGAGCCGCTAAACCTCCAACCACGCCTCCAAAAGAAGCGCCAGCTACAGCCCATCCAAGCGAGAAATCGAGCAAGAAAAAGGCAAGCGTAATTGAGATAATAAGTCTAAAAATCTGTTCCACGACTTGTGAAATGCCGTTTGGCATCATATTCTGTCGCCCTTGGAAATACCCTCGCATGATTGCGATAAGCGGAAATACAAGCATGGCTGGCGCGATCGCTCTTGTAGCTAAAGTCGCGTCGGGACCACCCTGTGATATGCTTTCTGCGTAGAACGGGGCGAAAACATATAACAACACAGTCATGGCTGCACCCGCAACAACAGCGAACCAAATTGCAGCCTGATAGATTCTTTGCGCTTCATCCGGTCGACCGATGGCACGTTTCTCTGCCACCATTTTACTTAATGCGCTGGGAATTCCTGCGGTCGCAATGACCAACAGAACCGAATACAAATTGAATGCGATAACATAACTCTTCATACCTTCTTCATGAAGCAAGTGCACCAGCGGTATTCGCTGGAAAACGCCGAGAAACCGCGCTACAAGCGCGGCCACGGTGAGAATGAGCGTCCCTTTTACAAGGGAATCTTTGGTTACCTTCGTCAAGTCCGTTCCTTCTCTCTCTTACAGTTTTCTTACGTCCTTCTAAGCCTCAAAAGACCCACAGGAAGAAAATAATAATCATAGCCAGCTGCAAAACAATTTTCACCACTGAGCTGGCAAAAAAACCAAGCACAGACCCAATTCCTGCGCGTATAGCATTTTGCCAATTGGTTCCGGCAATTAATTCACCCACTACGGCGCCGATGAATGGTCCTAGGATGATCCCGAATGCTGGAATCACGAAAGGACCAATGATCAAACCAATGGTGCTTCCAACGATTGCCGGTTTCGAGCCTCCGAACTTTTTGACCCCCAAGGCACTAACCGCATAATCCGCCACGATAATAATAATGACAACCAAGGTCTGGATCAACCAAAACCAGAAGCCGAAGTGCTTCCAAGTGATCAGCCAACCATAGATGAAAAAGGCAGCATAAATAGCTAGTACACCAGGCAGGATCGGATAGACGGCACCCACCATTCCGATGACAAATAAAAGAATAACGACAATCCAACCCAAGGTAATCATGCGCAGTTCATTCCTCCATGTTAGCGTGAATGTGGAGCTTGGTCCTGGGCTAGGTGAGCAGGTAAGTGCGAATGACTTGTGCGACAGCATGCTCATTGTTCGTCACTGTCGTAATATCAGCGATCCGTTTCACTTCATCCTGGGCATTCCCCATAGCCACACCTAATCCTGCTTCACGAATCATCGCAATATCATTTTCGCTGTCGCCCATAGCAATCACCTCGGACATCGCAATGCCCAGAAGTTGGCACACCGTTTCAACACCCGTTGCTTTGCTGATCCCGAGCGGATTCAGTTCCAAGTTCGACGGGTGTGAATTGGTGATTTCAAGCGTCCCCCAACTCGACACCACTTCGCGAATACGTTGCAATTTCTCAGCATTGTCTGTGAAATAACCGAATTTTAGCCATTCATGCTGATTCATATCTAATCCTTCACTTTCTCGATTGAACACACCCTCTACGGAATACGCCCACCACCAGCAGTCGTTTTCCACCGCTAGCTGGTGCAAATTACGTATCGTTTCAATCGGTACTAGTGTTCGTTTCAGCAACGTATCTGGCGACGCCCACACTTCACTACCGTTTACCACAACAAGGGGTGTTGAGAGCCCCAGTTCCTTAATGAAAGGCATAGCACTGATGGCACCGCGTCCCGTGGACATGATCACCACTTTTCCTTGTTCAGTGGCTTCGCGAATCGCTGCTTGATTCTCTGCAGATATTTTCTTGTCCTCGTTTAGTAACGTGCCATCCATATCAAGTGCGATTAATTTATAGGTTCCCATCCCCGCCAACCCCCATCTCTATGCTGCTTCATTTGTCGAATTAGTAAGCGGTGAGCACTCTCTTCGGCAGCTCTTCCATGAACGTTTTGTGCCATAGTGCAAAAATATAAAGCGTCCACAAGCGTCGTGCGTAGTCTCCTTGACCGATGCGATGCTTATGCAGCATTTTCTCCACTGCTTCAATGTCGATGTAATCTTCAATTCCGCTGGTTTTGATTTGATCCATGACCATATCTCCCATCGCGCCTTTCATCCAATCCCGCAGGGGTACTGGGAAGCCTAACTTCGGACGATTCAGAATCGGATCCGGAATGATGCCTTCCATCGCTTTTCGGAAAATGTACTTCGTTGTCCCATTCGCTATGCGATACTTCGCTGGAATGCGGCGAGCCACTTCGTACAGCTCCTTGTCCAGAAAAGGAACACGCAATTCCAAGGAATGCGCCATCGTCATTTTGTCGGCTTTCATGAGAATATCGCCAGGCATCCACAAATTCATGTCGATATACTGCATCCGGCTTACTGGATCCAAATGTTTCGTTTTGTTATAGTAATCGCCGGCGATTTGCACGGGATTCTTGTAGGCGCGCAGCATCTCACTATCGAGACGGAGCACTTCCGCTTTCATATCCTCGGAGAAAATTTTGGCATTCCCGAGGAAGCGTTCTTCTAGCGGAGTCGTCCCCCGCAACACATAGTTGCGGCCTTTCACTCCGCTCGGCAGTATGCGTGCGAAGCGGTTCAGCATGCGCTTCACCGATGGCGGCAGCTGATCCAGCGGCTTGAGCGACTGCGGCTCGCGATAGATGCGATAGCCGCCGAAGAGCTCGTCCGCGCCTTCGCCGGACAGCACGACCGTTACATGCTCGCGCGCAAGCTGCGCCACGTGGTAGAGGGCAATGGCCGAAGGATCGGCGACAGGCTCGTCCTGGTGCCAGATCGCCTTCGGCATCGTCGCAAAGAAATCATCCTGCGTGATGATTTTGTCGTAGTGCTCGGTCCCGAGCGTCGCTGCGGTCTGAGCAGCGATCGGCGTCTCGTTGTTGGCGCCATCGAAGCCAACGGAGAACGTGCGGATCGGTTCGATATTCCGCATGTGCGTAGCAATCGCCGTCGAGTCGATCCCGCTCGACAGGAAGCATCCGCGTTCCACATCACTGACCATGTGGAGCTTGACGGACTCTTTCAAGCCTTCACGAATTTGTTCCACATAGTAGTCAAATGGCTTCTCTTCCGGCTCAAACATGGGATCCCAATATTTATGTAGGGTCATTTTGCCGTCAAAAGTAATTGTAACCGAATGAGCAGGCGGCAGCTTATAAATCCCTTGGAACATCGTATGTGGCTCTGGTACATATTGAAAGGTCAAGTAATTCAGCAAGCTGTCCGTATGGATCAACCGATTCATGCCTTCCGCCGCAAGCAAGCTCTTGATTTCCGAGCCGAACAAGAATTGACGGTCACTCACATGATAATAAAACGGCTTAATGCCGAAGTGGTCTCTCGCTCCGAACAGCTGCTTTTTCTTGCGGTCCCAGATCACAAAACCGAACATACCTCGCATGTGCTTCACGCAATCCTCGCCAAATTCCTCATAAAGATGGACGATAACTTCTGTGTCGCTCTGCGTGCGGAAAATATGACCGCGCTCTTTCAACATCGTGCGCAGCTCTTTGTAATTATAAATTTCACCGTTGAAAATAATCCAGACGGTTTCATCTTCATTCGCTAACGGCTGATGGCCTTCTTTGATATCGATAACGGATAATCGTCTAAATCCTAAGCCAATGCGATTCTCTGTCCAGAAGCCGACATCATTAGGCCCCCGATGCACAATCACATCTGTCATTTGCTTCAAGCTTGCCTCAGTTGGTTCTCTATCTTCAAAATACATTACACCCGTAATACCACACATGGTGAGACTCACTCCTCCGTACTCTCATCATTCTTTCTCTTGGACAACCGATATATTAGTATACCATATCAGCCCGTCTTTCAGGAAATACCGTGAGCGTACGAGAATGGCTGTATCTTATAGAAAAATGATGGAAATGAGAAGTCGTTTTAGAGAAGCAGATAACCGGCTTTTTTTCATGAGATTCGACCACCTTTCCTCTGCGCACAAAAGTTGACCTCGGGCAACATTTAGGGTGAAGCTAATTCTTACCCTTGGAATAGGATATGCCGTTGGGCAGTAACTGGTGCATGTTGCTAAAAAGGCAGAGTTTCGTTACTCGATTAGGTGCCTCAGTAGATCAACTTATACTTAACTCGACCTGACTTAATTTTTCTCAACTCAACTTAATTTAACTTAGCTTAGCTTAACTCAATTCAAACTTAACTGGAAAATGTACAGCTATTTAGGAGAAATCCATCGGATAAATCGATTTAGATGGAAAACATGTAGCTAATTCTCCCCCATCAGCACATATTGGCGAAATTTCCTGAAATTAACTGTACAAAATCCAGCTATTCTCGATTTATATCGGTTTTACGAAGAATTAACTACAGGAAATCCATCTATTCGCAAAAATGGGGCAAACGACGTTCAGTGGGCGGGAGGAGTGGGAGTTGAAGCGGCAGCGGGCAGTTGCAGTTGCTATGTGGTCAGTAATTTGTGGTTTGTGACTTGCGGTATGTGATTTGTGATTTGCGGCTTGTTATTTGTTATTTGTGATTTGCGGTTTGTGATTTGTGATTTGTGGTTTGCAGGTTGCGGGTTGTGGTTTGTGGTTTGTGGTTGTGGTTTCCGGTCAGCGGGTTGCGGGTTGTGATTTATGGTTTGTGGTTTACGGTTTACGGTTTACGGTTTACGGTTTTACGGTTTGTGGTTTACTGTTTACGGTTTGCGGTTTTCGGTTTACGGTTTACGGTTTACGGTTTACGGTTTACGGTTTACGGTTTACGGTTTACGGTTTACCGTTTACGGTTTATGGTTTACGGTTTACGGTTTACGGTTTACGGTTTGCGATATGTGGGTTGCTTTGTACTTTGTGCATAGTGGCACTCGACAGTTGACAACCGAAGCCGACATACCGCGGCAAAATAGCCAATGCCAAAGACCCTTGCACGCTACAATAGCTTTAATCACAAAAAAAGAGCCTGCCGCAGCAAGCTCTTTCCCATTCATATCTCTATACTATCTTTCTTCTGCTTTCTTACCAAGGCCGCTTCCCGCCGCCAAGCTTCGTCAGAACTCCACCGTATGCCGCGTCATATGCTTCGAAGATTTTCGCCGCAATCGGGGATGCCCCATAACGTCCGAAACCACCTTCCGGCACTACGACCGCTACGGCCAGTTTTGGATTCTCCACAGGTGCAAAGGCAATCAGAACGGCATTCTCTACCCTTCCGCCAGCCACATCCTGCGTGGATGTTCCTGTCTTACGAGCGACATTGAAGGGTAATTCGTCAATGCCTTGAGCGCCGCTTTTCATCCCATGAATAATTGTATTCCAGTCCGACTGTGTGAACTCCTTGGATGAATCATCTAGGACCTCAGGCTCAATCGTCTTCACAAGATTGCCTTGATAATCACGTATTTCTTCTACGAACTGAGGTTTCATCCGTTTCCCACGACTAGCAAGTGTTGCCGTATATTGCGCAAGTTGCAGCGTTGTCGTTTTCTCATTCTGTCCCCATGATGCGTAAACCATCGCGGATTGATAACTGTCTTTCTCCGCATTTTTAATAAAGTCATTGGAGCCTGCGTATTCACCAGGCAATCCACTGCCCGTTTGCACACCCATTCCGAACTTAGCTAGATACTCTGCCCATTTGGCTGTCACCTTCGAGCTTTCCCGACCGTATTTATTCCAGAAAGGGATACCTACCATCGCCGACATATACGTATTCGAGGAAACCTCAATGGCGGACGACGCATTTAAACTGCCATAAGCGTGTTTATCGGAGTTTGAAATGGAGCTATTGCCATCCCTACCAAAGGTAAATGTACCTGTATCATTGTAATTCTGAACCCCCGCTGAAAAGAACTTTTCTTTCAATCCGATTAATACGGATAACGGTTTAATCGTTGAACCCATGAAAACAATGGAAGAAGGATGCTTCGCATTTTCTTTGGCGTCTGGATATTTGGCTTTGGCAGTAGTGATCGTACCATTCTGTATGTACGTCTCGATCTCCTTATAGGTGGTTGTTGCCATCCCACCTGTCCAGGCATTCGCATCGTAATCCGGGTAGTTCGCCATCGTGATGACACGTCCAGTGTCTACTTCCATCGCTACTGCGAAGCCCGAGGAGGCCTTCACCCCATATTTCAAATACGCATCATTCGCATTGGAAGGAGAACGGAGATATTGGATATGATCATGCAGCATTTTCTCCGTCGCCTTCTGAACATCCTTGTTGATCGACAGATACAGATTATTCCCCTTAACCGGGGCTGTGACTTCGGCCCTTCCAATGATTTTCATCGCGGCATTCACTGGATACTTCTTACTCCCGTTCTTGCCGCGCAGCTCATCTTGATACATTCGCTCGATCCCATCGAAACCGACATTCTCGTTGCTTAAATATTCTTCACTATTCGGATTATCCTTATAGATTTTTTTCGCTGTTTCGGTTGAAAATGCATTCGTATACCCGACCAATTGTGTAGCAATTGTCGTCTTATCGTCTTCCACCTCATAGGTACGGATACTTTCTTCCGTCACTTCCAGCCCTTTGAATTCATCCCGGTGTTCCAGCAAAAATGCAATTTCAGCATTGGATAAATCTGCTTTAATACGGCGTGGTACGGAATAGTAGCTAGGGTCTTTCACTTTATTTTTATTAATGTCATAGCCCAAGTCCATGGCAAGAACAATCTCTTCAGCTGTTGGACTAACTGTATTCGGTTTAGCATACTTGTCAAATACTTCGCTCTTAATGCGTTTGGCTAAATCAATATTAGCATCCTTATCCTGGCCTGGTTCAATACGGAAAAATAAGGACTGTACGGGAATGGTATACGCCAGCGGGGATTTCGTAGAATCATAAATATTGCCGCGAATTGGGGCGATTTTGTTGGTTTGATTCGTGTTGGTATTCTCTGCAGCCTTCAGATCCTTGGCTTGAACGAATTGAAGAATCGCTAACCGTACAATGAGTACGGAAAAAAGTAAAAAAGTAACGAAGAAAAATATATTGATCCGAAACGAAAAGTGCCGTTTTTTAGTGATTTCTTTTTTCTTCGGATCATCCATAATGGATGACTTCATGCGGGTTCATATCCTTTCTCTCCACATAGGAACTACTATGTTTTCGGTCCCCGAAAACTGCTTTCCTATTGGCGATAAAACTTACTGAATCAATTCAAGTAGGGATCGGATTCCATCTCCCGTGTGATAAGGGTACCGAATAATACGAACAGCATCTATTCCTACTTGATTAGGGGCCCAAATATCATTCGTCTCATGATCCCCGACATATAGGACATCACTAGCCTCAACGTCCGCCATCTGTAAAGCAAGCCGAAAAATTGCAGGGTCAGGCTTCTCCAAACCAACTTCGGTGGATACCAGTACGGGGTCAAAATAGTGTAATACCMCTTTGTCAGCTAGAATCGCTTTCAGTGTCGGCGCAAAATTAGAGATAATACCGATACGAAAACCTTGTTTCTTCAGCTCTTCCAGAAATGGCTTCACATCATCAAATAAATCATAATACTCCGGTGCTGTGAAAATCTCGTATAGCTCATGACAGCAGTTGAAAATCTCTTCCTCTGTCCAATCCTCATGAACGCCTAACTTATGCAGAACATAGTGGTATAGGTTAACCCAGAATTCACGATCTGACTCTGGACTGCACACCACGAAGTTATCTTTTTTCTCAACATAATAAAATAGACGAAATGCTTCTGTAAAAAGTTCATTAATATGATCTTCATCTCGGTCAACTGCGCGCAGTTGCAAGTATTGTTTTAAAATCGTTTGTGCCGCAGGAATCGTTACTAACGTATCACCTGCATCCAAATAAATCATCTTGTAAGCATGTAACTCTTTCCGCATATTCTCTCCTCTAAACGTCCCTCACATGTGTTTGATCGAAATTCGGTGGATTGAACCAATTTGCTCCGCTTGCCACCCAAGTAGAATCCAGAGGTACCCACTTATTCGTTTCCTTGAGATACACTTCATTCCAAGCGTGCGGGCCATATCCACCCTGACCATCATACCCTAGACCTGTGACAACCTTCACATCAAGTCCAATGGATCTGGCCATTTGTGCGTATAACCTTGAATAATCGATACAAACGCCTTCTTTGGTATTGAACGTATCCTCTGGCGTTTGCTCCTTCCAAATTCGTTGTTCTTCATATAGCTTTACTTTATTCCAATCATACTGAACGCGGGTTCCGACCCAACTGTACAGCAGTTTAGCTTTTTCTTCATCTGTCGTGGCATTTGCTGTAATTTCCTTGGCTGCATCCGCAATGTTACCCGGGATTTTCGCGTCAAGAACTTCATATTTTCGTTGCAAAATATTCGTGAATTCTTGCTCTACAGCACGTGTGAAAACAGGCGCCTTCTCCGCAATAAAATCACCTGTGAACGGTGAAATCACTTCTTGAGCTCCTTTTTGATACATATGTGAAGACTCAATATATGGGGTTAGCATCGAGTGAGGGAATATGGAAACATAAATGAATAAAATAGCTATTAGCATTAGAGCTCTAGCAAATCCAGCTATGGATCCAATGGCCCCGCCTGAAATCGAGCTCAAGATCGAATGGCTCCGTTTGGGCATGGCAAACCGTTCTGCTAACCAACGCCCAAACACTAAATCAACCAAGTGATTCAAGATTTGTTTGATAATAACATAGCCCAGAATAAATAAAACGCCAAAACGGAGTAATGGAAAATCGCGCAAGCTAGTAATGACGGTATAGTAAGCTTGTTTTAACGCACTTATGTCCACCGTCGGAATCTGCAAATTCTGATCTTTCAGCCACGTTTGAATCCAAGGTGAAATCAGTTGCACACCCTTCCAAGCAATAAACATGGCGAGGATGGCGAGCACTGCTTCCACCAACATAGCAACGAAATGCCTGGCTGAACCAGAGCCACCACGGAAAAACCCCTGTAGCACAGAAGCTGCAATCGTGAGAACGATCAAGATGGATATAAAATTGATTGAGGTGGTTGAAAACCACGCGGTATCCGTCATGTGTACTCACCTTCCTTTGATAAGCTAGCCCAGCAATTGACTAGGCATTTTTCTTTGCTTGCTCGATGAATGCATTCACCGCAGCATTTGCATTCATCTTGAAAGTTTTCCCGAGAAAAGTGACCTGAACCTCATCGGATCCCGGTTTCCCTTCTACTTGCAAACTTTTCGTGGTAATTAAAAAGKAACCGTCCGGGTTAGCCTTGAATTTCGCCTCTTTGGCTTCCGAAGTCAAGGCGCTAACCGTCTTATCTTTGATGTCATCGCTGACTTGAGAAATAACCGTTGCCCCAATATCTTTTATTTTATCCTTATAACTCGCTCCATAAACGATAAGCGCCCCAACGATGACAAGGACTACGACCCATTTCACCACGGTTTTGACAATACCAATCACAATAAATAGAACAATAATAGCCCCTACAATTAAATACCAACGATCCTGTGCAAACGAAATCCACTGATCCAACTTTAACCCCTCCTTATAATCCAAAAGTCCCTTCCTATCATACTACACGGACTCCTTAATCTTCATCTCTTTTTTTCCTTAACTGTGCTAGCTTCTGCTCGATTTCTTTGGTCTTATCTATGCTTTTTCCAGTTCTACGATAAGATTGTCTTAAACGAAAAACTAGAAAAATCCCGACGGCAGCCAAAAGTATAAAAACTATAGGGTCCATACTTCCTCCCTGTTTCGAATTTGTGTCATTTGTCCCGAACGGTCATATCCTTGGGACGAGCGGCGTAAAACTTAAGAAGAGATGAAACTAAAGGATCGAGGTGGTAAAACCGTGCGAACAGCCATATGGTTGTACTTATTTATGTTTGTTGCATTTTTTGATTTACACGCGCAATACCCGATTTTATCCCCTTTCGCCTTATCGCTGGGAGCTGCTCCTTCATTTATAGGGCTCATCATGGGCGTATATTCACTCACACATCTTCCTGGCAATCTCCTTGCAGGCTATGGTGTAGACAAATACGGCAGTAAATTTTTCATTGTCTTTAGTTTAATTGTAGCAGGGATCATATTACTATTTCAATCCAACGTGAAAGATCCGTGGCATCTGCTTTACATTCGTTCCATCAGTGGATTTGTACTTGCCTTCCTATCACCTGCTTGTTTATCTCTACTTGCTCGCATAGCGCGTGATCGCATTCATCAAAGCAAGCTCATGGCAGGCAACGGCCTGGTCCACACCCTAGCATCCGTAGTCTCGCCTGCGGCAGGTGCTGTATTAGTAGCCAAAATTGGCTTTACAACCTCTTTTTCCGTATTAGGCTGGATCCTTATTTTCACGGGTATTCTTGCCATTTTCGGTGTAAAAGAGAAGGAAATGCTAGCTCACAAAGAGGACAAGACAGGAGCCAAAGCCCTCTTAGATCCGCACGGACATCATGCATCACAGGATATCAAAGAAGGTGATGAAGGTGATGGTGTCTCTATCCCCTGGCTTTTCTTCCTCATTCCCATGGCACTCTCTTGCTCACAGGGGATTCTGTTCTTCGAACTGCCCTTAATGAAATCAGCACGAGAGTCAATTCTTACTTCTGGCGTATTTTTTACATTAGTCAGTTTAGGCGCATTGCTTAGTATCTCTTTCTGGTTTTTGAATAAAATATCACCTTTTTTACGGACAATCGGCGGGAGTATCGGGCTTGCCGCAGTTTTCTTCGGATTAGCCATCCAGTGGCCAATTCCATTAACCGTATCCCTTTTCTTAATCGGCATGGCCAAAGGTGTCATTTATCCCGCACTTGCAGCTTTACTTGCCAGTATTACCAGCAGCTCTAGGTATGGTCGTGTGTTTTCTTTGCTTTCGATTTCTTATTCGGTCGGTGCCTTTATTGGACCCATGATGGCTGGCCAGCTTCGCGATCATATATCCTCCTACTTCATTGCATTCTTCATCCTAATGTTAGCTCTATCACTTCTACCTTTTCGTACGTTCAAATCACCTGTGATAACTTCATAATTTCTCTTCACATAAAAGGCTTGATGTCGTCAGGCCTTTTTCCATGTGTCATACGCTGTAAATCCTTGTCATTTCCCAGGAAATATCGCAGCTCCGCGTTACTTGGATCGCCGCTCCAAACGGGGTATACTACTCTAAAAAGGAGTGAAGGTGAATCCATGTCCATTGCCATAATTGTTGAGGGAAAAAATGATAGGAGTCGCTTGAAGCGAGTCGTTGATGATACCGTCATCATCCAATGTACCTTCGGCACTCCCAGTTCCATTACCTTGGACTCGTTGCGCAAAAAGGTAGGCGATCTGCCTGTTTATATTTTCACTGACAATGACGCATCCGGCAAAAAAATCCGCTATTTGCTGCGCGATACATTTCCCGATGCCGAACACATCTATACCCGTAAGGGCTATGCAGGTGTCGAAGGCACACCAGAAGAATATCTCATTGGGCAATTAGAAAAAGCAGGACTGGACGCGTATATTATCTACCCTGCGCCCAACCCTGCTTATGAATAATCACTTTGCGTTATTTCCCTTTTGAAAGGGTTACAACATCCTTCACGATATGATCTGCATCCAATTCTGGATTACTTGCATCATAGTAATTTCTTAGCTGACCCTTTGGATCGACGAGCAAGATCGCATTGGAATGTGAGAAATTGCCGTCTTTCTCTTTGATGACCATAATACCGAAATCTTCAGCAAGCTTATGAACCTTCGCTTCTTCACCTCGTAGGAACGTCCATCCGCCTGGAACCGGCTTCGATTCGAAGCGATTTCCGAATGCTTTCAGCACCTCTGCAGTATCCCTTACTGGATCCACAGTTATCGATAATATTTCCGCTTTGGATCCCAGTAAATCCTTTTTCTTCAATTCATCCTGCACCTGTGAAATCAAGAAACTTGTCGGCAAGCACACATCTGGACAAAAAGAGTAAAAGAAATACACGAGTCGTACTTTACCGTTCATACTTTCGGAGGTAACTGTTTTACCATCTAAATCTTGCAGTGTAAAAGAAGGCGCAGCCTTCATTGCTGTTAATCTTTCATCCGGCTTACTGCCGTTCGTCACTAATTTATAAGCAAAGGATGCAATCATTGCAATTAAAATCGCACCCAGTGCTAGCTTAAACCAGTTTTTCTCCAAAAACGTCCCCATCGTTTTCGTCCCCCAGACTAAATTTTCGCTGTCGTATCAATAACCATCAAGATCGATAACAGCGTTAAATATAAAAGGGAGAACAAGAACATGCGCTTTGCCCATACAATTTCTGCTTCCCCATTTGCTTTGAATCCTTTGACACTCATGAAAACCCACGTTAATCCAAGAATTGTCGATACGATTAGGAAGATCGTCCCTACATAACCATATGCCGTTAACATTACTGTAACAGGTACTAATAGAACGACATAACGAACCATACTAATTTTCGTTACAAAAGTTCCTCTGACTACCGGCAATAACGGGAAGCCCGCTGCACGATACTCTTCCATACGGCGAATACCAAGCGCCCAGAAATGCGGCGGCTGCCATAGGAATAAGAACAAGAAAACCAAGATCGCTCCCAAATCAATATTCCCGCTAACCGCGCAATAACCGATCAGAGGTGGTACTGCTCCTGAGATCGCTCCTACGAATGTGCTCCATACCGATGTTCTTTTGAACCACGCTGTATAGATCCAAACATAAAAGAACAATCCAAGTAAACCCATTAATGTAGCTAAAGGTGAATGCGCCCCTAAATAGAGAACCCCTAATCCAATCGTACCAAGAATAATTCCGAACCAAAGAACAAAATTAGCGCTTAACCGTCCACTTGGCAGTGCTCTATTCTGTGTGCGTTCCATCTTCGCATCCATCTCACGGTCCAAATAATTATTCAGTACCGTACCTCCAGCCATAACAAGTGCTGTGCCTAGCATCGTCATAAATAAATGGAGCCAGTCAACATCCCACTTGGCCGCTACCCAGTATCCAGCGAATGCTGTCATCAAATTGGAATAAATAATACCCGGTTTCACCAGTCGGTAATATTCCTTCAAGGTCACAGGCCCATTTGCACCTTTCGTCGAGCTAGCATCTATGGCATCAGTTCCAGCTTGCCCTTGGGACGAGCCGGTTGAAACATTTTCGTAAGTGACTTGATTATCCATGTGCGTTTACCTCCTCTATATCAAATTTCCGATCCTACATCTTAATGAACATTCTCATCATACCAACCACTACATCATTTGACAATGAAGCACGGGCAGTTGTCATCATATTGTCGATTCTCCCTTCCAGTATGCGTGGAAAATGCACTTACCATTCGATTCCATTTTGGAATATGTGAAAAAATTGTGGAATTAACCTCTGGGACACCTTAACGCCTCTATCTATGCTCCCTTAAAGCTATCTAACGCCACTATCCCCTTCGCTCAGGTTAGCAAGCGGCAACGATCCTGAGCCAATGGGATAGTGTCCATAAGCTTCAGCCTTAAACATATTCCCCCACCAGCAGCCGGTATGAATAGAAAGAGGAGACAGGTCATAACCTGCCTCCTCTTTCTATTTATTCATTAGCAACGGCGTTAAATCAAATAAGCTGCGGCGGATTTGATGCCATGCCTTCGTCAAGACATCTTGCAGCTCCCAGGCATGCCTTCCCATGACGTTCACAACAAGTCCATATTTATAAGTTAGACTTGCTCCTACTCGAACCGTATGGCTTTCCAGCTGACTTAATTTGTCCACAATGACTTCAAGGTGGCGTGGACCAAGCCGGTCTGAGAAGATAAACAGATTTCCCATATGCGTCTCACCTTCCCAGCAACCTGGTGCAGTCAGCTGCATCGTCCCCGGTTCAACACGCAGATTCTGATAGAAGATCAGCTGACCCTCATACCAGACCTTCATCCTGTTCACATACCTCGTATAGTGAAATATTTCCCCTCGCTGCGTGCGACCGGGACAAAGGACATCTGAGAAAATCAATGCTGATCCTCTCGATAGATGCGCTTCCGTTTCAGCGAATAAATCAGCATCCTTATAGAGCATTAACGGCTCCGGCATATACTCGAGCAGCGCATCAGCTTCCAGTCGAAGTATTTGATGCTGCGTGCTTCCTTGATCCCCCGGAGAAGGATGCACCTTCGTGAACGACTGGTTCGTTAGAAAAACACGTGCGCCCTCTTCAAGGCGCACGTTAATTTCATAATGATCACCGGCCATCAGCCCAGGTGAGCAATCCATCATATAAACGCCCAACTGATCCATAGGGGCGGCACCATCCATGCACGTTTCATTTTCGTAACGAAACGTTTTGGCGATTTTGAGCGGGGAGGCATGATATTTGTGTACGAGCCGTGTGAAGCCGCTGCGCACCGCAAATTGTGCGGATATCTCCCCCGTCAGCTTAGGCATGGCTGAACTCCGTCTCCACCCAAGACACGATATCATCCACCCCTGTACCACCCATCAGGTTTGAGAAGATATACGGGCGCTCGCCGCGCATTTTTTTCGTATCGGAATCCATTACTTCTAATCTGGCGCCCACATAAGGAGCAAGATCGATTTTGTTAATGATCAGCATATCTGAACGCATGATGCCTGGCCCGCCTTTACGAGGGATTTTCTCCCCTTGAGCCACATCAATAATATAGATGAAGCGATCCACGAGCTCCGGACTGAATGCAGCTGCCAAATTATCACCGCCACTCTCAATGAAAATAATATCGAGATTCTCAAATCGTTTCTCCAGCTCTTCAATCGCTTCGAAATTCATCGACGCATCCTCACGGATCGCCGTATGCGGACATCCACCTGTCTCTACCCCAATGATACGCTCTTCTGGCAATGCCTCAGAACTAATCAGAATACGTGCATCTTCCTTAGTATAAATGTCATTCGTGATAACTGCGATACTATAGCGTCCGTTCAACTTTCTTGCCAAGCGCTCTACTAGCGCTGTTTTACCGGAACCTACAGGACCTCCGATCCCAATTCGCATCGGGCGACTACGGTCTGCTGCCGGCTTCTCCCATTCGTGATGATGATGACCATTTCCTTGACACATTGTAATTCCTCCTCAGATATATAGTTAGATTTCCTTCTAGGACATAAATAAACGTGAATATAACGTTTCATGCTGCATCATAGCTAAATCAGCCGCTGGTGAATTCGTGAAAGCCTCCATTGGATCCAGATGTGAAACTCGCTGCCATTCACTTCCCGTCAAAGGAACGAGCTTCGCAAGCAGCATCTGACCTTGCGTTTGTCCAATGGACATTAGCCTGAGCGCACTATTAATACATGTCATGATACACGTATATAGATAGCCTTCAGCAGCCTGATGAAGAGGAACGCCTAAATGGTAGCTCACCCATCCATGAACAACAGGATGATTCGAGCTGCATTTCCCAGCACTTACCGCATCATCGAGCGGCTGCCAATTCAGTTCCGGATACAGCGAACGTGATAATTGGAGTAATCTGCGTCCCATTTTCTGAACGCCGCTTCGCGTCTCACTCCCTACCCGCTGCACATGAAGCATATGGTCGAGGTCCCAAAGCTGCCCCAACTCCCCTCGAGGGATGTGCCGATAAGCCGCTTTAATGACCATGGCATCCGAGGATGCCCAGCTGCCCGCAAGCATCGAACGAATATAGGATTCAAGCTCCCCAATCGTCGTCAATCTCCCTTGCTGGACGAGAGTTTCCAATCCAAAAGAGTGGGAAAACCCGCCAATCGGAAGCGCCGAATCCAACAGTTGCTGATAAGCTAACCAATGGAACGGTGGATGTTCTAACGCAGTCATTGTTGTCACCTCAATCGGGACTTTCTTCTCTTCTTTTTAAAATAAGAAATATAACTGCGCCATCGGCAGCTCTGTCGCAGGCTCACAGGTTACGGCTTCGCCATCAACCTTCACCTCGTAGGTTTCTGGATTCACTTCTATAGAAGGAGTTCCGTCGTTATGAATCATATCTTTCTTGGAAATGCTGCGGCAGCCTTTCACCGGCTCAATCCGCTTCTGCAATCCGAATCGCTCCCCGATCCCGCTGTCATACGCTGCCTGAGAAACGAAGGTAATCGAGCTTTGCGTCAACGCTTTCCCAAATGCAGCGAACATCGGTCTACCGAAGACAGGCTGCGGTGTTGGGATGGATGCGTTCGGATCTCCCATTTGGGCGTAAGCAATGCTGCCGCCTTTAAGGACGAGATCCGGCTTCACACCGAAAAACATCGGACTCCAAACGACCAAATCTGCGAATTTGCCTGGTTCAATCGACCCTACAAGATGCGATATACCGTGGGTAATCGCTGGATTTATTGTATACTTCGCCATGTAGCGTTTGATTCGAAAATTATCATTGCTTTCGGTATCCGGAGCTAGCGGTCCGCGCTGTTTTTTCATTTTATCCGCGGTTTGCCACGTTCGAATAATGACCTCACCCACTCGCCCCATTGCCTGGGAGTCGGAACTCAGCATACTGAACACGCCTAAGTCATGCAGAATATCCTCCGCTGCAATCGTCTCAGGGCGAATCCGAGAATCGGCGAAAGCGACATCTTCCGKAATTCGACTATCCAAGTGATGGCACACCATCAACATATCCAAATGTTCTTCAATTGTATTGATCGTGTACGGACGTGTCGGATTGGTCGAGGAGGGCAGGACATTCAGCTCTGCGGCCGCTCGGATAATATCCGGTGCATGACCGCCCCCAGCTCCCTCGGTATGATACGTATGAATGGTACGTCCTTTAATCGCTGCAAGCGTGTCCTCAAGAAATCCCGCTTCATTCAATGTATCCGTATGAATCGCCACTTGCACATCATAACGATCTGCCGCTTCCAAACACATGTCGATCGCTGCCGGCGTCGTTCCCCAATCCTCATGAAGCTTCAAGCCAATGGCGCCCGCTTCAATTTGTTCCGTCAGAGGCGCCAAGAAGGAAGAGTTCCCTTTGCCGGTAAAGCCCAGATTCATCGGAAACGCTTCGGCTGCCTCCAACATCCGCTGCATGTGCCATGCGCCTGGCGTGCAGGTTGTCGCATTCGTTCCGGTTGCTGGACCTGTACCACCGCCGATCATCGTCGTCATGCCTGAAGAAAGCGCAGTTTCAATTTGCTGCGGACAAATGAAATGGATATGCGCGTCGATGCCGCCAGCCGTTACGATTTTACCCTCACCCGCAATAACCTCGGTGCTTGCACCTACGATCATATTCGGATGTACGCCATCCATAATATCCGGGTTGCCAGCTTTGCCAATACCAACAATATGACCATCACGAATACCGATATCACCTTTGACAATCCCCCAGTGATCAATAATGACAGCATTCGTTATTAATGTATCTAGAACCCCCTGTGTACGGGTCGCGCCGCTGGATTGTCCCATACCGTCACGGATAACCTTGCCGCCGCCAAATTTACATTCATCCCCATATACGGTGTAATCATGCTCAATTTGTGCCCATAGTTCTGTGTCTGCCAATCGAATGGCATCGCCTGTTGTAGGGCCAAACATCAGTGCATAGTTCTTACGATCTATTCGACTCACCGTGCATCCCCTCCCAAGCCTGCCATCTTGCTTTCGTTTCTGTCGGCATTTTGTCTTTTACCGCTAAACCTTGACTCAAATTATTGAGTCCATAACTCAATTTGGCTCCACCTAATTCGACAAGTTGAACCGGTTTCTGCTCACCAGGCTCGAAACGGACTGCTGTTCCTGCAGGAATGTCTAGGCGCATGCCAAAGGCTAGCTCTCTTGAGAAATCCAACCCTCGATTGACTTCAAAAAAATGAAAATGCGACCCCACTTGAACCGGTCGATCTCCTGTATTCGTAACGATGATTTCTATCGTCTGTCTGCCAACATTCATTTCTATATAGCCTTTGGCTGTTCGATATTCACCGGGAACCATGTGCTCGCCCCTTTCATGTGTAATTAAGTAATAGGTTCATGTACCGTAATTAATTTGGTTCCATCGGGGAACGTGGCTTCCACTTGCACTTCGTGAATCATTTGCGGCACACCTTCCATAACTTGATCTGCCTTCAATATCGTCGTACCGAATGCCATGAGCTGCGCGACCGTCAAGCCATCCCTTGCTCCTTCCATAATCTCGGAAGTCAGCAGAGCAATACTTTCTGGATAATTCAGCTTTAAGCCTCTGGCAAGCCTTCGTCTAGCTAAGTCAGCAGCTACGGTAATGAGTAGCTTCTCTTTCTCTCTTTCCGTTAAATGCACGTTTCTCACCTCTTCTAAATCCGAATAATGGCATTCCTTTACACTCATTATATTCGTGTATTTATCGATTGTAAATCTTCAATGTTATGTATATTGACGTTAAATCGGTGTTTTCGAACCAATTTTTTCGTTTTCATGTGATTTTTACAAGTTTTTCGCTTGATTTTGTGCATTTTTACCAAAAAACTGTATTTCAATGTTATCTATGTTGACATTAACTTGTATCGCCATTTATCATAAGCCATGTAATCCAAATCTTGTAAGGCAAGGGAGTGGGACGTGAATGAGAGAGATAAGAAACAAAGGTAAGCTTACAGTTGCACTAAGTATGGCTTTGATGTTAGTAGCGGCCGGCTGTGCGAAGACAGAATCTACCACCTCTACGACGACTGCACCTGTGGCTTCAACATCTGGCGATACCGTACCAGTGGGAATTCTTCACTCACTAACAGGTACAATGTCCATCAGTGAGGTATCTGTTCGAGATGCTGAGCTCATGGCGATTGATGAAATTAATGCAGCTGGGGGACTATTGGGCAAAAAGATTAAACCCGTGATCGAAGATGGGGCATCGGATTGGCCAACTTTTGCAGAGAAGACAAAGAAGCTCCTGCAAAAAGACAGCGTAGTAACAATTTTCGGTTGTTGGACATCAGCTAGCCGTAAAGCCGTACTACCGGTTGTCGAGCAAAACAAAGGATTACTTTGGTACCCGGTACAGTATGAAGGCGTAGAATCCTCACCTAACATCTTCTACGTCGGCGCAACAACGAACCAACAAATCATCCCCGCAGTCACATGGCTCCTGCAAAACAAAGGCAAGAAATTTTTCCTCCTTGGTTCCGACTACGTCTTCCCAAGAACAGCCAACAAAATTATTAAAGAGCAGTTGAAAGCGGATGGCGGAACACTGGTTGCTGAAGAATACACACCGCTTGGACACACAGACTACAATACAATCATTAGTAAGATTAAAAAGGAAAAACCAGACGTTGTCTTCAACACATTGAACGGCGATAGCAACGTTGCTTTCTTCAAGCAGCTGAAAGATGCTGGAATTTCGGCAAAAGATTTAACAACCATGTCCGTGAGTATTGCCGAAGAAGAAGTGCGTGGTATCGGTGCTTCCGTTCTCGACGGTCACTACACAGCATGGAACTACTATCAAACAACAGATACACCTGAAAACAAAAAATTCGTTGATGCTTACAAAGCCAAATACGGTAAGGACCGCGTAACAGATGATCCAATTGAAGCTGGGTACACAGCTGTGTATCTGTGGGCTGAAGCTGTGAAGAAAGCAGGTTCCTTTGACGTAGAGAAAGTAAAAGCAGCAGCCAAAGGAATCGAGTGGAATTCACCTGAAGGTAAAGTCACCATTGATGGTGAGAATCAACATATTTACAAAACAGCACGTATCGGTCAAATTACAGCTGATGGCCAAATCAAAGAAATTTGGAATTCCGGCAAAGCACTCAAACCGGATCCATTCCTCAAAACATACCCTTGGGGCGCAGAAGTAACGAAATAATACTTACAAGTTGGTACTCAGAAACCAGGACTGCCTAACCGCAGTCCTGGATTTCATCATTTTACTCCCGCATCTGAGAAAGGAGAGGTCGCCATGAGTTTGCTACTGCTTCAAATATTTAACGGACTCAGCTTAAGCTCCATTCTGCTTTTGATCGCAATCGGTCTCGCCATTACCTTTGGTCTCATGAACGTTATGAATATGGCGCATGGCGAATTTATTATGATCGGTGCTTATATGGCTTACCTCGTACAGAAATGGTTTCAATCGTATATGCCCGCTTCTGCATTCGGCTGGTATTTCGTCGTTTCACTCGGCGTTGCCTTTGTCGTTGCTTTCGCCATAGGCTGGCTGCTCGAAGTTGTGCTCATTCGCTTCATGTACGGCAGACCGTTGGATAGCCTACTCGCTACCTGGGGCGTCTCCCTTGCCTTACAGCAAATTGCGCGATCCATCTTTGGCGCTCCCAACGTCGCTGTGAAAGCACCACAATGGCTAGAAGGCGGATGGCACGTAACGGCAGACTTAATTCTTCCATATAAGAGACTCTTTATCATTGGGCTTGTGGCATTATGCATCTTGATTATCTATCTCTATCTCTATCACTCTGCTGGCGGAAGACGAATGAGAGCGGTTATGCAAAATCGCCAAATGGCTTCGTGTTTAGGAATATCTACGCGTAGAGTTGATGCCCAATCCTTCGCTTTTGGCTCCGCTATGGCAGGTATCGCCGGTTGTGCCCTATCCTTACTTGGACCGATCGGGCCCACAATTGGGACCTATTATATTGTAGATGCCTTCATGGTCGTCGTACTTGGCGGAATCGGCAAGCTAATCGGCACCGTAGCTGGTGCATTAGGAATCGGGGTATTCAATACGGCTTTGGAATATACAACCAGCGCTACACTCGGTAAAGTACTTGTGTTTACACTGATCATCGCCTTCCTACAATGGAAACCAATGGGACTTGTAACGATGCGTTCGAGATCCTTAGATTGAAGAAAGGATGTGACTACTATCTATGCTTTTTGCCAAACAATCTAAGCTCAAACTAACCATCTATGGGATCTGTCTACTACTCATCGCGCTTGCCCCCCTATTCTTGTCTGACTTTCGTTTATCCTTACTCGGCAAATTCCTGGCTTATGCCATTATCGCGATCGGAATTGATTTAATCTGGGGATATACAGGCATCTTGAGCCTTGGTCATGGCGTATATTTCGGTCTCGGCGCTTATTGTATGGCTATGCACCTGAAGCTGGCTTCCACGCCAAATCAATTGCCTGATTTCATGTCCTGGAGTGGTGTCAAAAGCTTGCCGTGGTTCTGGATGCCGTTCCACAGTGCCGCGGCCGCATTCCTATTGGCGCTCATTGTACCGATGATCGTCGCCTTCATCCTTGGTTATTTTACGTTTCGCAATCGGATTAAAGGTGCATTCTTCTCGATTTTATCCCAAGCTTTAGTCATCATTACGGTGACACTCTTCGTTGGGCAGCAAGGGTATACGGGCGGGACGAATGGTTTGACGAATTTCACGACCTTTCTTGGTCTGAATCTACAGTTGCAATCAACCAAGCTGCTGTTTTTCTATCTCACCTTAGCTGTCGTACTACTCGTGCTGATCCTTAGCACTATGCTCGTGACTAGCCGACTCGGCAATATTCTTACTGCCATTCGTGATGGTGAGAATCGGGTGCGCTTCATTGGCTATAATCCCGTAACGTATAAGGTATTCATCTACTGCCTCTCCGCGGGGTTAGCTGGGCTTGCTGGCGTACTCTTCGTACTTCAAGAAGGGATCATCTCCCCTGCGCAAATGGGCATCGTGCCATCTATTGAAATGGTGCTATGGGTAGCCATTGGCGGTCGATCAACGATTGGCGGCGCTGTTCTTGGAGCATTAGTTACGAATACAGCTAAAACAACCTTTAGCGAAGCCTATCCGGCTTGGTGGCCCATCATGCTCGGCGCCATGTTCATCGTCGTGGTCCTTTTACTGCCGAAGGGAATCGTCGGCACATTGACCCACTTTTTCTCCAATTGGAAAAGAAACAGAAATCAGCATCCGAAGAAGCAGATCTCTACATCGCAAGAAGTCATAGAAACTTAACCGCGCTTATGCAAATCGGAAAGKGGAACATTTCAATGCTAGGACAATTAGCGAAACAACAACCGACAACTGACGAGACAATCCTGAGCGTCAAGGGACTTGAGGTGAACTTCGACGGTTTCAAAGCCTTGCGAAATCTAGATTTCTCGTTAAAACAAGGTGAACTCCGCTTCCTTATCGGGCCTAATGGTGCGGGCAAAACAACACTCCTTGATGTCATTTGCGGCAAAGTAAAGCCTTCGCAAGGCCACGTCTTATTCAAGGATTCGATTGATCTCACCAAGCACCAAGAGCACCAAATTGCCCAACTAGGGATTGGACGCAAATTCCAGGCGCCTACCGTTTTCTCGACATTGACAGTGTTTGAAAATTTGGCACTATCCATGAAGCAGCAGCGCGGCCTTCTCAGCGCGCTTTGGGCCAAAACCACAAGTGAACAAAGAGAACGACTTCACCTCAGGCTTGAAATGATCGGTCTGCAAAGTAAAGCCAAAGAACATGCGGGTTCCCTCTCCCATGGGGAGAAGCAGTGGCTTGAAATCGGGATGCTTCTCATGCAAGAGCCTGATCTCTTGCTGCTCGACGAGCCTGCCGCTGGCATGACAGATAGTGAAACAGAGAAGACGGGTGAACTGCTCCATGAAATTGCAGCCAATCAAACTATTATCGTCGTTGAGCACGACATGGCTTTCGTACGCCAATTCGCTAGAATGGTAACGGTTCTCCATGAAGGAACTGTCCTGCGCGAAGGCACCATGCAAGAGATTCAGAATGACGATAAAGTGGCGGAAGTCTACCTCGGAAGGAGAGTTGAACGCGGTGCTTAAACTACAAGGTATAGAGTCCGGCTATGGCGAAAGTATGGTCATCCGTAACGTCAACCTCGAAGTAAGACCCGGTCAGATCGTTTGTCTAATGGGGCGCAATGGGGTTGGAAAATCAACTTTAATGAAGAGTATTATGGGACTCATTAAGCCCCGATCGGGTTCCATTCAGTACTCGGATACAGACATCACTTCATCTTCACCAGACCGCCGTGCCAAGTCAGGCATTGGTTATGTACCACAGGGCAGGGAAATATTTCCCCAGCTATCGGTAGAGGAGAATCTTTTATTAGGCTTAGAAGCCTCATTCGATCGTCGCAAGAAATTACCCGATACGATCTTCGATACGTTTCCTGTACTTCGACAAATGCTCCATCGCAAAGGAGGGGACCTCAGTGGCGGCCAGCAGCAGCAATTAGCTATCGCACGGGCATTGGCTCCTGGACCTAAACTGCTGCTCCTAGATGAACCTATGGAGGGGATACAGCCATCTATCGTCATGGAGATTGAGGCCATTATTGAAACGATTAAGCGCAATCGAGAAATTGCCGTTCTATTGGTAGAGCAAAGTTTAGAGTTTGCTACTAGCATCGCTGATTACTACTATGTACTTGACCGCGGCACCATTGCTGCCGAAGGGAAAGCAGAGCATCTGAGCGAAGATCTCGTCCGGAAGCATTTGACCGTATGATCGTTCCCCTTCTTCTCCCCCTAACGGAATGAAGCTGACTCACTTGACCTAAGATTGAAGGTTCAAGTAAACATCAGCTTCTTTTCTCTGTTTACAAATAAGTTAAAACTGGACGTCACAAAATGGATAGGATAACATGTCTTATAGATAGGATCGATTATTGCGGGAAGGCATATCGAGCACCTAACCTTTTAAAGGAAAAGGAGGGGAACCTGTATGTCCAAAATTTTAATCATCGAAGACGATTTAAGTATCGGTGAAATGATGTCCATTTACTTATACGAAGATGGCTATGAAGTGAAACGAGCAGAGAACGGCCGACAAGGCAAGGTCTTATTCCGGGATTTTCAACCAGATATGATTATTCTTGATCTTATGTTACCTGATATGGATGGGATTCAGCTGTGTACAACAATTCGTCAGACCTCATCCATACCGATCTTGATGGTATCGGCCAAGAACGAAGTTTCGGATCGTGTGAAGGGCCTTCAAACAGGTGCAGATGACTATTTATGCAAACCATTTTCGATGAGAGAGCTATCGGCCAGAATACAAGCCTTATTTCGACGTTCCAACGCCTATCCTTCACAAGTCCCATCGCCATCTGACGTGATTGATCCCCTAGGGATCCACTTGGATTTGGAAAAGCGCTGCCTATATGTTAGTGGCAGAAGTATTGAGACAACCTTCTCCGAATACGAAATTATGAAGCTTTTCTGGCAAAATCAAGGCAGGGTTTACAGTCGAGAAGAGCTGTTAAATCGTGTTCGCGGCTTTGATTCCCAGGTAACTGAGCGTGCAATCGATGTACATATCGCCAACCTTCGCAAAAAAATCGAGGATGATCCTAAAGAACCCAAGCACGTCAAGACGGTGTGGGGTGTCGGTTATAAATTTCTACTTTGATAAAGCTCCTTCGGGAGCTTTTTTGTTTTGTAAAATGCCCACAAATTCGTCACCAAATAGGCAGAAGCACAATATGATGATTATGGAAAATGACCTTTTCGATCGTTCAAACACATTATATGAAGAAGCTTTCGTATGGAAAGCTCAAGGAGGAAATTATACTCATGTTGAATAACCCTTACAAAATAGGTAATCAAGCAATGCCGCAAATGCAATATGGCAATCCGTATCCAGCGTACCCCGTTCCAACTGCAATTACGAATAAAGTTGTTCCCCAAACACCAGCCGGGTCTGTCCTCACTCCACCAGGAAGTGGTTTACAAACAGGCGTTAATGTACCGGGACTTCCAGCACTTGAAGAATCGTATATCGAAAATATTCTGCGTTTGAACCTTGGTAAAATGGCAACCATCTATATGACATACGAAAACAACTCCGAGTGGAACGCCAAAATTTTCAAAGGAAGATTAGAAGCCGCAGGAAGAGATCATATCATTATCAGTGATCCTGTTACTGGCATGCGTTTCCTATTACTTATGGTGAATTTAGATTACATTACATTTGATGAAGAACTCAATTACACCTACCCCTTCCGGGGCGGAGCTTTCTCCAGATAATAGCTGATTCGCATACGAAAGCCGTTGCTCGCTTAGAGCAGCGGTTTTTTCGTTTTAAGAATACGTAGCTGGCGAGAAATGCCACATGTGCAGTTTGGGGATGCCGCCKTTGATCCATTGCTCCCAGTCGCCATGCTGCCCATCACGCAATCGTTCAACGTTCAATCGTTCCTCCTTCATGCTCAGGTATTCCTCATACGTCACATCATGCCAAATTTCTACATAAAGTCCTTCTTGATCGGTCCCCTCCAATAGCTCCAAACGCCCTTCCCGTCGCTGGATTCCTTGCATATAGATGTGAAAAGAAGCTCGAAATTCTGATTTTATGGCATACTCTACAAAAACTTTAGACATTTTTAGATCTCCTTCTGATTTATTTTTTGCTCTAAAATGGTAAACTAAGAGCAAGATGTAATTTGTCCCTTCAGCTCAGAGACAGAACAAACCGTGTGTACAGAACACTTAGGAGGATAACCAGTTGGATACAGGCACTCATCTCGTCATTGGCTTAGGATTAGCAGGGCTCTCGCAAATCGACCCGAGCATTTCCGCAAATACAGCAGCAACAACTGCTGTTTTCATTGGAACCGTCGTTGGCTCGCAGATTCCCGATATTGATGGACTGCTCCGTTTCAAGGGCAATGCCCTCTATATTCGCAATCATCGCGGTCGCTCACATTCGTTGCCTGCCCTCCCCTTATGGACGTTGTTGATTACTGGTGCACTTGCACCATTTTTCCATGGCATATCCTTCCTGCATCTCGCTATGTGGATCGGGATCGCGGTTTGCGTTCATGTGTTCACCGACTGTTTCAATACGTATGGTACACAAGCCATTCGACCTTTTTCGGAAAAATGGGTGTCGTGGAACATCATTCACATCTTCGATCCGTTCATATTCACGAGTCACATTGCCGCGATCTTCATGTGGTCCTTCCATCTAGCGAAGCCGCAGCTGATTTTCCCTACCTTATACGGCTTACTTGCGCTGTATTACATTTGGCGGACTCTGGATCACGCTATTATTGAAAAAGGGCTCTATCGCAAAGATGCTACTTATCAGCCCGGTGATAAATATACCCTTATTGTAACATTCAACCTCTATGTCTGGAATATTGTGAAAGAGTGCACAGACGGAACCTACCAATTAGGCGAACTCAAAAATGGCAAGCTGAAATGGCTGGACACCATCACCTGCTCTGACCACCCGGCCGTCGAGGTTTCCAAGCAGCATGAGGACATTCAAGCGCTGCTCTATTTCTCCTCTTTCACTTGTGCTGAGGTCAAAGAACATCGGTGGGGCTATGAAGTGAGGTGGGCGGATGTCCGCTACCGCCATCGCAAGCAATTCCCATTCGTCGGTGTTATTCGGATGGACCGCAATTTCCAAACACTTGATTCTTATGTAGGCTGGGTGAACGATACGAAGCTTGAGAAGAAGTTTAAAGTTGACCTTTATTGAGAATGGGGCCCTTGCATGGTTGCAGGGGTTCTTCTTATTCGTAGCTTCGCATACCCACACGCAACAAAAGCCCAGGAGCTATTTAGGCTCCTAGGCTTTATTATTACATAGTTCGGGAATGCTAGTACGGAGTCTAGTATCTAATTAACGGAAATTAGAACCAGATTGCCCCGCGAGCGTTTGCTCAGCGATTTGTACCAAGCGGCGAGTAATCGCACCACCAATGGAACCTGTATCACGAGTTGCCATGTTGCCATAGTAACCGTCTTGAGGGATTTGAATGCCCAGCTCTTGAGCTACCTCATATTTCAATTGATCTAAAGCTTGATTTGCTTGTGGAACTACCAGTTGATTGCTGCTACGATTTTGTGCCATCAGGATCGAACTCCTTTCAGTCAGCTATAATCTTTGATGTATTTGCAAGCTTGCAAAGATAGTATGTGGAGGAAATGAATTTATATGCACAGCGCTCAAAAAAGTTTAATATAAGAAGATGTCATGAACTTCAAGAAAGTAGGTCGCCTAGATGAGTAAACCACTTGCTCTCCTATTCGCAGTTGTTGGTACGCTGCTGCTCGCTTGTATTTCCCTATTCATTGCTCTACGCGAGCCGTGGATGGTGCTCCTCTTCTCCCTCATTTCGTTAGGATTTATCGGATACGGCTTCGTTACGAAAGCCAAAATGCGTCGTCGGAAAAATACACCTTCCGAATGAAAAAAAAGCTCAAATCCCCAGTCATTGGGATTTGAGCTTTTTGTTTGTGTAGAGATGCGCTTAGCGAACAATAAAGCCCATCCGTTTCTTTACTTCAAGCAGCGTTTGATTCGCCACCTCGGCAGCTTCGTCCGCACCCTTTTTCAAAATGTCAAAAATGGCTCCAGAACTGCGAATCTCACGATAGCGCTGTTGGATAGGCTCCAGAACAGCAACGATATGTTCGGCCAGTTCCTTTTTGAAAGGACCATAACCTTGCCCTTCATATCGAGCCTCAATCTCCGCTAAACTCATCTCCGCAAAGTGTGAGTAAATCGACATCAAATTACTAACCTCAGGTTTATTCTGAGGATCATACGTCACTTCGCGCCCAGAATCCGTAACAGCACGACTAAGTTTCTTACGAATGACATCTGGCTCGTCGAGCATCGCGATGTAACTGCCGGCATTTGGACTGCTCTTGCTCATCTTCTTGGAAGCATCATCGAGCGACATAATACGGGCGCCTACCTCAGGCATATAGGGCTGTGGCATTGTGAACATATCGCCGAAACGGTTATTAAATCGATTAGCCAAATCACGCGTCAGCTCCAAATGCTGTTTCTGATCGTCTCCAACTGGAATAAGATCTGCGTTATATAACAAGATGTCAGCCGCCATCAGAGACGGATACGTGAATAGTCCTGCACCGACAGATTCTTTACCTTCAGACTTATCTTTAAATTGTGTCATGCGCTCAAGCTCGCCCATGTGCGTCAGCGTCGTCATAATCCAGCCTAGCTCTGCATGTGCGTGAACATGGGACTGTAAGAAGACAGAAGCCTTATTCGGATCAAGACCCGAAGCAATGTATAACGAAGCGATGGACTCCGTTTGTTCCCGAAGCGCTGCTGGCTCTTGCGGCACTGTGATCGCATGCATATCGACCACCATGAAATAACAGCGATGAAGTTCTTGCAGCTTCACAAAGTTGCGAAGTGCCCCAATATAATTGCCAATCGTCAGCTGACCGCTGGATTGCATACCAGATAATACACGTTTCATTCCAAATACCTCCAATGATTTTCACTATTTCTCATTCGTATCGCTAAAAAAGACAACAAAAAAGCCTCCCTCCGCAAGGGACGAGAGACCGTGGTACCACCCTAATTTGTCTACCTACTTATAACCGAAGTTATGTGCATGTAAACCTTCAGGCTCTGATAACGGAGAGCTACCGTTTAGCATAGTTAACTGTGGTTTTAATCCGGCCTAGGTTCCGGTGATTCTACACAGTGTTCAGCTTCAAGCTCAAGGATCCATTCGGTCTGCTTGTTTCACCGGTTCGCACCAACCACCGGCTCTCTGAGAAACGGGAGACAAACGTACTTGTTCCTATCATCGCAATTGATTTMCTATTATTATACACGCTTAAGTAGCAATGTCAATCAAGGACATTGTCCTAGATAGCCCAGCATGTACATAGGATAGTTACATACCAATTCCTTCGGCAAAGGGGTGTTACTGCATTGTCCTCAACTCTATACCGCTGGAGCCTTCCCGTCTCCTCGGTGATATGCGTGTTTCTCTTGTTTCTGATTGTAACAACAAGACAACTCCCCCCAATGGGGATGGTCATGGAACCGATCAGCCATGTCTTTATGGCTTTTATGGACATCTTCTTAGATGCCCTTCCGTTCATGATTCTCGGCGTCCTGTTATCTACGATCGTTGAAAACTTTATTCCTGAGGGTGTCATCCAAAGATTGACCCCCAAACACCCCCTCGGTGGTGTGTTATTCGCCTGCGTGCTGGGAATTATGTTCCCCCTCTGTGAGTGCGGCATGATTCCTTTCGTACGCAGGTTGATGCGTAAAGGCATGCCCGTCTACATCGCTGTTATTTTCATTCTAGTGGGGCCTATCCTTAATCCCATCGTCTTCGCTTCCACTTGGATGGCTTTCCGCGGTAACCCTGCTATGGCCTATTCACGTATGGGGCTCACCTTTGGCGTCGCGCTGGTCATTGGCTTCCTGCTCACGCGTTTCCTTAAAAGCAACCCTTTGAGGCATCCAATTGAGCCTGCAGCAAGCCTGACACATCAACATAATCATGCACATGGAAAAGAACACATTGAGCAGCATGATCATCACCACAGCCACGATCACGCTCACAAGCACGACCATAGTCATACTCATGATCATAGTCACAATCATCACGATCATGGTCATGACCATCATGGCCACAACCACGCCCATGGTGGCAGCCAGCTCATGACCATGGTCAGCCATGGATCCTCCGAGCTGTTCGAGATGAGCAAGTACTTGATGCTGGGCGCGCTTCTGACGGCGCTGATACAGACATTCGTGGCACAGGATAGCCTGAGCGCCATCGGCCAGGGAGCCTTCATCTCTCACGTGTTCATGATGGGCTTCGCTTACCTGCTCTCCTTGTGCTCAACGACAGACGCCTTCGTCGCAGTCTCCTTCGCCAAATCATTCTCACCTGGCTCCTTGCTTGCCTTCTTAGTATTCGGGCCCATGATCGACGTGAAGAGTACACTCATGATGCTTTCGATCTTCAAGGCGCGATTTGTATTGACGCTATCTATTGTTGTTGCGATAACAGTTTTGGGCGGTTCTCTTCTGTTTATGCATTTTTTTCTGGCTTGAATTCCCTACACTCTTGATTCGTCTATATATTTGTAACACTTCATCAAGGTTCTTCATGACAGCTAAATCTATGGCCACTATCCCTTTCGCTCAGGTTGTCGGTTCAATGAAGGCTGAACTGAGCTTAGGGGATAGTGATGACAGCATTCTCGCATCCAATAGTTGAACAAAAAGCCCTACCCGACACAAGTCGGATAAGGCTTTTATCTTGTAAAGAATTAGATTTTTAAAATAGCGCCAGCACTCGCGTTCGTTACCATTTTCGTATAACGCGCTAGGTAACCAGAAGTAATCTTCTGTTGGAATCCTGCCCATGACTCACGACGTTTGGCAAACTCTTCATCGCTGATTTGTAATTCAATTTTGCGTCCATCCATGTCGACGTCGATGATGTCGCCATCATGTACGAAAGCGAGTGGTCCACCTTCGGCAGCTTCAGGTGACATATGACCAAGCGAGATACCGCGGGATGCGCCGGAGAAACGTCCGTCGGTAATCAAGGCTACTTTCGCGCCAAGACCCATACCTACGATTTGGGATGTTGGTGCCAACATTTCTGGCATACCAGGTCCACCTTTTGGCCCTTCATAACGAATGACAACAACGTGTCCTTCTTTTACTTTACCATTTGCGATACCGTACAAAGCTTCGTCTTGGGAGTCGAAACAGATCGCTGGGCCTACGTGACGTCCGCCAACAGACTTATCAACAGCACCAACTTTTACGATACTGCCTTCTGGTGCCAAGTTACCGAATAGAACAGCTAGACCACCGCGCTCACTGTGCGGGTTCGTAAGTGGACGAATGACATCAAAGTTCTGAATTTCACGTCCAGCCACGTTCTCGCGAAGTGTTTGTGCCGTAACGGATAGACAGTCACCGTTGAAAGCACCTGGTTTTTTGAGCAACTCATTGATTACCGCACTCACACCGCCTGCCAAATGCACATCTTCGATGTGGTAATCAGAAGCTGGAGCGATTTTCGCAAGGTGAGGCACGCGCTCTGCTACTTCGTTAATACGAGCGATCGGATACTCGATACCCGCTTCAGCCGCGATAGCCAAAGTGTGTAGAACCGTGTTCGTGGATCCACCCATCGCCATATCCAAAGCAAATGCGTTATCAATCGCATCAATCGTTACAATATCACGCGGCTTGATATCTTTCTCGATCAGAACCATCAATTGCTTCGCGCAATCTTTAACGAATTGCTTACGCTCTTCCGCAACAGCAAGAATGGTTCCGTTACCTGGCATTGCAAGTCCAAGACCTTCAGCTAGACAGTTCATGGAGTTCGCTGTGAACATACCGGAGCATGATCCACATGTTGGACAACCGTATTGTTCCAACTCTTCCAGACCCGCTTCATCCAATTTACCCGCTTGGAAAGCACCAACGCCTTCAAATACGGAAGAAAGGGAAATGGATTTACCGTTTTTATCTTTACCAGCTTTCATCGGTCCACCGCTTACTAACATCGTTGGAATGTTAACGCGAAGAGCACCCATGATCATACCAGGTGTAATTTTATCACAGTTAGGAATACAAACCATGCCATCAAACCAGTGTGCATTTACTACTGTTTCCAAGGAATCGGCAATAATCTCACGGCTTGGCAAGGAATAACGCATCCCGATATGACCCATTGCAATTCCATCGTCAACACCGATCGTGTTAAACTCGAAAGGAACCCCGCCTGCTTCGCGAATCGCTTCTTTCACAAGCTTACCGAATTCTTGCAAATGCACATGTCCAGGAATAATGTCTATATAAGAGTTACAAACCGCAATAAACGGCTTGCCGAAATCTTCCTCTTTAACGCCAGCTGCACGTAGCAAGCTACGGTGTGGAGCACGGTCGAAACCTTTTTTAATCATGTCACTGCGCTGTTTTGGATGTGCCATTCTTTATTCCTCCTAGAATTCATATCTGTTATGAAAACAATGAAACTATCATACCACACTTCTCGCAATATTTCTCCCTTTAGTGTGATAACGCATCAAAGTAAAAGCAAACCAACTTATTCACGAATTAGGACGTCACATTCATTCGACTTACTTCCTGCCGAAATCCGCCTTGATCTCGCCCCATTTTTTCGTGTCCCACTTGACGATCTTATTGGTATACGTATTCGTATGCAGCCATTTCAACGCGCGATCCACCAAAGTCCATATTTCCGCGGTAGATGCATCTCGCACTAAATTAGTAGATACTTCCTTCTTCCGAATCCAACTTAACGCTGTAACCGAATCAGTATAAATGGTTTGTTTACTTCCTTTTTTCTGCAGGTAAGCCAGTCCATGTACAATGGCAAGAAACTCCCCCAGATTATTCGTGCCCTTCGAAATCGGTCCTTGATAGAATATGATTTCACCAGTCCGCGTATCCACGCCTTTGTACTCCACAATCCCTGGATTTCCGGAACAGCCAACGTCCACTGAAATACTGTCATAATCCACCTCAGGCGCTGACTCAGGAGTCGCCGTTTTTTTACCAACGGCCGAACCACCAGTCCCTTTTGCAGCAAAATTCAGTGACTTCTGCCATCCTTTCTCAAGTGCTTGACGCGCTTCACCTTCAGTCTCATAAGACTTGAACTTCGCTTGTGGATAGCCATTCGTTTGGGCTTGGCATTCCGCCCATGAACGATATACACCTGGCTTGTGTCCAACCCAAACCACATAATATTTCGATGCAGCCATATTATTCACTCCGTAATGTTAGTTGTAATTGCTCTACCAGCTCTTCGACGACCTTCACCGTATTCTGAAAATAAGGACGGTAATCCAAATCTGCAACAAATCGCAAATAGGTTTCCCCGATGTTTACAACTTGTTCGCGATATTCGCGAATCGGGATGACATGCGTCTCCAGTTCGCGATATGTACCGTTCGTTCGCTCTTCCACAGAAGAGAGTTCAAGCTGTTCCTCGGGCAAATGCCGAACAACGAAAGAGAAACCTCTGCACTCTGGGTCGCCGCATCCGCATACGAAGAACGGCATCCGTTCCCACTGATCGGCAGGGGCAAAGCGGTTCGGTGCTGTATCATGCAGCGCACTATATAACAAAGCAGGAAGACCAACATCAATGCATAAAGGTTCTTCTATAATAAGACTATCATCCACAGACATATGAACATCCGCTTGAATAATTTGTAAATCTTTATCTAAGGACCAGCCCTTAATCACTAGTTCAAACATGCTTTCTCCCCGCCTTCCCGACGTCCATTTTTCCATTATACCAAAGTCGAATCATTCCTGCTTTTACGCTTTTATAAAAAGGATTAATTTCCCAAAAAAAGTATGAGTAATATTTACAAAACTGTTCATACTACCTATTACTGGAGGTGATATCAGATGGCTACAGGACAATCTCGCAGCAGTAACAACAATAGTAACAGTAACTCCCTACTAGTTCCACAAGCATCATCAGCCCTAGACCAATTGAAGTATGAAGTTGCACAAGAATTGGGCATCCAAATTCCTCAAGATGGCTACTATGGTTACATGACGTCTTATGACACAGGATCTATCGGGGGCAGCATCACTCGTCGTCTCGTTCAAATTGCTGAGCAACAACTTGCTGGTGCAAGCAACAATTTCAGCAGATAATTTAACGAACCAAAATACTTAAGCAACAAAAGGGCCTTCATCCKGGTAGATACTCGGAGAAAGCCCTTTTTTTCAACCTATTTAATGTCGTAGATTTTGTACAAATCATCCAACATAATGTTTGCTGATCGAACGCCGCCGCCTGTATTCCAAGTTGCATCGTTTACTTTGACAATTTTATTTTCTTTCACCACTTTTAAATTTTTCCAAAGCGGATCATTCATCCACTCTTGCTCTTGTTTATTGCCTTTGCCATCACCAATTTCATACGTAAAGTAGAATACGCGATCAGCATTATCCAGCTCAGTTAAACGTTCTTTGGTAATATCTTCGAAGGACTTCTCATCACTCTTAGCATCCGAACGAGCAAAGCCTAGTTGTTTGAAAACAACCCCAGAGAACATATCACCATAGTAATATCTCGATTTACCACCCATAAATCGGACAACAGCCACTTTTTCTTTCAGCTTGTCGCCTGCTTTGGATTTGAAATCTTCAATACGTTTATCGTAATCCCCGATTACTTTGGCGCCTTCGGCTTTCTTATTCAATGCATCTGCATACAGACTGAAGTTATTTTTCCATTCTCCACGCAGTGTTTCTGCGAAAACAGTTGGCGCAATAGCTTTCAATTGCTCGTATACTTTCTCTTGGCGAAGCTTATTTCCAATAATTAAATCGGGTTTCAGTGAAGCTATGACTTCCAGGTTCGGCTGTCCTTCTACACCTACTGTTGTAACACCTTGCATGTCCGCTTTGAAATGGTCAAACCAAGGATTACCATAGAAGGATTCAACAGCTCCAACCGGCTTAATTCCTAAAGCAAGTAAAGCTTCTGTTCCTTCATTCGTTAAAATGACAACACGTTTAGGGTTGGCAGGTACGGCTGTTTCTCCCATAGCGTGCTTAATTGTGCGAGTAGCATCCGATTTCGCTGATTCTTGCGGAGCCGCTGAGGCAGACGACTTCGTTTCTGCTTTCTCTCCACATGCGGTTACGATCATACTAAAAACAAAGAGACATGCAACAAGAGCCCACGCTCTTCCAAACGTGCGGCGTTTTTGATTAAACATACGAATTGTGTTCCCCCTAGTTGTACTTTTTTATGATAACGATTCTCACTACTGTGCACATAATACTAGAAATGGACCTGATTTGTCAACAATTTTGATAATGATTCTCATATTCATTGACTTCAAATACCGTTGACTTTAGAATATATGAAGCAAGAAAGGTAGGAAGGAAGAGGGTACCCACCGTGCATACACCAACAACAGAACGTCTCTCTCATATTTATAAAAGTATCGGGTTACTAGCAGCCGTTTGTGTTCTACTTGTACTCATACTTAGCAGTGTCCGATTTGGCCTCAAAACGTATTCTTGGGATCAAATCATGACTTCCTTTGATCCTTCTGACAAACCAACGAATGAATCGATAATTATTCAAACTGTGCGAATTCCTAGAGCTTTAATTGCCGCACTCGTTGGTGGCAGTTTGGCCGTTGCTGGTGCACTTATGCAAGCAATGACTCGAAATCCACTCGCTTCGCCGAGTATATTCGGAATTAATTCTGGGGCTGCTTTTGCTATTGTTGTAGCTGTAAGCTTTTTCAACATATCCAGCCTAACGCAATTTACGTGGGTTGCTTTTTTTGGCGCTGCCGTGAGTGCTACATTGGTCTACGGGCTTGGATCGCTAGGACGCGACGGCTTGACACCCATGAAGATCACACTTGCAGGCGCTGCGATGACGGCTTTTTTCGCTTCACTCACACAAGGAATATTGCTGGGTAATGGCAAAGCCTTCGAACAAGTACTCTACTGGCTTGTAGGATCTGTCGAAGGGCGTACGATGGCTATGCTGCAATCCGTGTATCCGTATATGCTGCTCGCTTGGATCGGGGCTATTCTGCTATCCCCCCACATCAATATCTTATCCATGGGTGATGATATTGCCAAAGGATTAGGACAACAAACCGTGTACATCAAACTAATTACTGCACTCATTATAATAATTCTTGCTGGCGGATCTGTTGCTGTTGCAGGCCCAATTGTGTTCGTCGGCCTCATGATACCTCATATTGTCCGCTTCCTTGTCGGGATTGACTACCGATGGGTCATTCCTTATTGCGCTGTGCTAGGCGGTATTCTGTTGGTAAGCGCGGATATCGGAGCGCGGTTTATTATTATGCCGAAGGAAGTTCATGTCGGTGTAATGACCGCTATCCTTGGCGTTCCTTTCTTTATCTACATAGCGCGTAAAGGGGGACTCCTGAAATGAGTACTTCTAAGCGAGATATTACGATTCGAAGCAAAAGTTACTCTTTTTTAATAAGCAAAAAAGCCATTGTCGTCACGCTATCTCTATTCCTAGCGGTTATCCTCATGATGATTATAAGCACAGGCGTCGGCAGTATTACGATTAAACCGGTGAATGTCATAAAGGCCGTATTCGGCTATGGAACAGATTCAAGTATGATGATCGTTCGCTCATTGCGTTTGCCTCGTGTCATCGTAGCTGTTCTAATCGGCGCATCTTTAGGTGTAGCAGGCGCAATTCTACAAGGGATCGTGCGCAACCCGCTCACTTCACCAGATACGATTGGAACAACAGGCGGTGCAACGCTTGGCGCTGTATCTTTCTTCTTCTTTTTCTCAGATAAACTCAGCATTCATTGGCTGCCGGTCGCAGCTATTCTAGGCGCATTCCTTGCAACCTTGCTGGTATACTTCTTTTCTTGGAAAAATGGCATTACGCCGCTGCGACTCGTCCTCATTGGGACAGGGCTCACAGCTGCAATGAGTGCAGTATCCTATCTCATGATGCTAACGGGCCCTATCGTACTCGCTCAGCAATCACTAACTTTTATGACGGGCAGTATCTATGGCGTATCTTGGGCCAAAGCGGTTTACCCCTTGCTCCCCTGGGTCGCTGTGCTGATACCCGTTATCTTCTTCTACGCGCGGCACATTACCATCCAGTCCCTAGGTGAAGATATTGCACAGAGTGTTGGAAGCCATGTACAGCGTCAACGTTTTCTGTTAATTATGCTGAGTGTTGCCCTGGCTGGAGCTGCTGTCGCCTTTGGCGGTGCGATAAGCTTCATTGGGCTCATGGCTCCGCACATTTCACGTAAACTTGTCGGTCCTAGCTTCGGCTCCTTGATTCCTGTCTCTGCGTTCACTGGCGCTCTGCTATTGCTGATCGCAGACTTATGTGGTCGTTTCCTGTTCAAGCCACTCGATATCCCAGCAGGTGTATTTACAGCAGCCATTGGCGCACCTATTTTCATCTACGTCCTATATCGCAGTAGGAATCGGGGATAACCCCCATGTCTACGAAAAGGAGAACGAGCTTATGACAACCTCAGACCAAGCACTCGAAGCCCAATCGCTTCAATTGACATATGGCGATACAACGATTTTCCAAAGTTTAAATGTACAAATCCCTAAGGGCAAAATAACCGTATTTATCGGCAGTAACGGCTGTGGAAAATCCACACTATTACGCTCACTTGCTCGACTTATGAAACCAACTTCAGGTAGCATTCTATTAGACGGGAATGAGATCGCGAAGCTCTCGACCAAAGAGATCGCACGACGAATGGCGATCTTGCCCCAAGGGCCAACTGCTCCAGAAGGCCTCACCGTTAGACAACTTGTTAAACAAGGGCGCTATCCATATCAGAGTTGGCTGCAGCAATGGAGTCAAGAGGATGAAAACAAGGTTATGAAGGCACTCGATCTTACCGATATGCTAGAAGTTGCCGATCGCACCGTGGATTCGCTCTCTGGCGGACAACGCCAGCGCGCATGGATCGCGATGACTTTAGCGCAAGACACGCCTACATTACTCCTAGATGAACCAACCACCTATCTCGATCTTACCCATCAGATTGAAGTGTTGGACTTATTATTTGACCTGAACGAGAGAGAACAGCGCACAATTGTCATGGTTCTGCATGACATTAATCTAGCTTGTCGTTACGCGCATCACATTGTCAGCATCAAGAAAGGCTCTATATATGCGGAAGGGAAGCCAGAGGACATCGTCAATGCATCTTTGTTGCGTGAAGTGTTTGGGATGGATTGTCAGGTAACAACTGACCCGATCTTCGGAACTCCAATGTGTATTCCCTATGGCAAGGGCCGTATACTGTTAGCGAAAGAACCCCAATCACAATTGTGATCGGGGTTCTTCTTTCACCTAATAGAAATGGGTATAAGTGCTAAATCGTACGTGCGAATGTGGCCATATTATAATTGCTTTCGAACATGATGCTAATTGAAATAACATTCTTTCTTACCGTAAAGTCAAACATAATTTCCCCATGCGTCCAGCTCTTCTTCCGCTTAAGTGACTCGATCGCCATTTGACGAAATGTTTGGAATTGTATTTCTGTTAACCCTGCACTAACAACTGCAGGCAGTACACCCTCTGAGCTTTCAAACGGCAAATGTTTAATACCAAATTTGCCAATCTCATTGTTGCGAATATGAACAAACACTGTGCCTGAGTTCACATGAGAAAGCTCATCTTTAATCTTACGAAATACCATATCGATTTGTCTCGCGAGTGTAAACTGTTCCAATTTTATAATACTCCTCCTTAAATTTCGTATATTTACTAATTATGTTAATTATGCGACTGTAGACCTATTATACCCAGACAATTTACATAATTCAACAGTTTATTTCCAATATTTGAATAATTAACTATATTCTTTATATTCACTTAATGTAATTTCCAAATTTCTTGTAAATACCGAACGATTGGTGTCGAAAAACTGTAGAATGTTTCCAAGTTCGGTGATATAATTTTCAAATGCACCTATTATTTTTCTCCATAAGTAAACAAATTTTGCAGAGGAGTCGATCGGATTGGAACAAATCTCATCCTTATCGTTTAGAAAGAAACTACAACTTGGTTGTTTTGCACTAATTGGTTTAAATTCGATCTTCATGTTAATTGTAACTTTTGCCTCAGACTGGAACCGCTTACTTGGCATTATTTTCCTAGTTATTATCCTAGCCGGAAGCTTTCCCTTCATTCGTTGGTTTGAAGCACAACTGACAGAGCCAATTGCCGATATCTCTCGCATTGCGCTTAATATTTCCAAAKGGGACTTCTCTCAAAAGGTGGCAATCACGTCTGACGACTCACTCGGTCAACTCGGCCAATCTTTTAACAAAATGATTGACAAGCTCCGCGATATTTTACGCGATACAGGATCTATTTCGAAACAAGTTTTCCAGACAAGCCGTGATATCTATGTAAAGAATGAAAGTTTTCGTACTGTTCTTGAGCAAGTGAGTATTTCGGCCCATGAGCTCGCTGCTGGTGCGGGACAAATCTCTGAGGAGATTTCTGGCGTTTCCATCACTTCCAAAGATATTGAAGTGAAAATCGTAAATTATGCTGGATCTGCTCAAGAAATGAAACACCGTTCAGATCTAATGATGACCCTCGTAGAAAAAGGACGCACATCCGTTGAGAGCCAAGGCGTCGGTATGAAACGAAATGTTGAAGTAACGAGACAAGTATCCGATACGATTGATATGCTTGCTCGCCAAGCCGCAGGAATTACGAGTGTTACTCGCTCCATTTCCGAGATCGCTGAGCAAACGAACCTATTGTCCCTCAACGCATCCATTGAGGCTGCTAGAGCTGGTGAACATGGCCGAGGCTTCGCTGTCGTAGCGCAAGAAGTACGTAAGCTTGCTGAAGAATCCACTTCCCTCACACGTGAAGTATTCGGCTTCGTTAAGAGCATTGAGCAAGGCATTCAAGATGCGATTCGCAGCATCCAAGTCAATGAAGATGTCGTTAAGAAACAAACCGTCTTAATCGATCAAACCGAAATTGTATTTGCTGAGATTGTTGGCAGCGTCGGCTTCATTTCTGAGGAAATTACACGCTTTGCAGAAGAAAGTGAAAGCATGCTTCAAAGCTCTGGACAAATCGCCGCAGCGATGGAAAATATTTCAGCCATTACCGAAGAGTCCGCGGCGGGTACGCAAGAAGTGTCTGCTTCCATGAATGAGCAAATTTCCACCGTACAGGGCATCGTTACCCAAGCGGAAGAAATGACGCGGGTTGTGACCCAGTTGCAGCAAACCATTCAAATCTTTAAGCTATAATACATAAAAGAACAGCCCCTCAGATACCTTCTCTGAGGGGCTGTTTATTTATCCGAAACGAGGTAGAAAGCAGCGAGAGCGTCTATGTTATCAGGTTAGAAAATACGTGTAAATAGGCATCCTTTATATCGATTTTCAACAATCTCCACTGGATTTCCTCCAAATTGATGCCTTTTTGCATCAATTTCCAATAAAACAACTGAAAACCCATTCAAAAGTGCACTTTTGGAATTTTGACATCGCTAACTGCTTTGAGAACTTTGATTGGAACCCTAGTGGCTCCAGTACAGCAGTAAAGTTCATCCATTGCCTACTACTCCCTAGTGTGTCAACCAACGCCACCAACCAAACTTACACCCGTATCTTCGATTCGGTTAGCTCCATGAACTGCTTCACATCTTGCGCTGCCATGTCGACAGCACTTTGCCAGAAATCCGGCTCTGTGAGATCTACACCTAAATGCTTCTGCGCTAGTTCCTCTACGTTCATGCTTCCTGTATCGCGAAGCAAGGAGATGTACTTGTCTTCGAAAGTTGCGCCTTCCTGCACCGCTCTTGCATAAATACCAGCACTGAACATGTACCCGAACGTATATGGGAAATTGTAGAATGGAACGTCTGTCGCATAGAAGTGCAGTTTAGCTGCCCAAAAATGCGGATGGTAGCTGCTCAAGGCATTTTTGTAAGCAAGCTTTTGTGCATCGACCATGAGCTCATTAAGGCGCTCTACACTAACTAAGCCTTGACTGCGTTCCCCATAGAAGTTCGTTTCAAAAATAAACCGTGCATGAATGTTCATGAAGAACGCGATAGCCCTTTGGATTTTATCCTCGAGCAAAACAATGCGTTCATCATCCGACGTCGCACTCTTCACGACCGCATCTGCTACGATCATTTCAGCAAAAGTAGAAGCTGTTTCAGCTACATTCATCGCATATTCCTGCGCGAGCGCCGGCATATCCGTCATCACATGCTGGTGGTAACCATGTCCTAGCTCATGAGCGAGCGTAGAGACGTTATTCAGCGTCCCGCCGTACGTCATGAAGATCCGAGTCTCACCCGCTAGCGGGAATGAGGTACAGAAGCCGCCAGGGCGCTTGCCAGGGCGATCCTCCGCTTCGATCCAGCGCTTCTCGAAAGCTTCCTCAGAGAAGGCAGCAAGCTTCGGACTAAACCGTTTGAACTGATCAATGATCAGACTCGCACCCTCGTCGTAAGAAATCTTCTTGGATGAATCGCCTAGCGGCGCATCCACGTCAACCCATGCCAGCTTGTCAACGCCTAGCAGCTTCGCTTTTCGATTTAGATAATCCACGAAAAGACCTTTATTACGGTCAATAACGTCCCACATCACGTTCAATGTTTTTTCTTCCATACGATTGATGGCTAGTGGTTCTTTATGTATGCTTTTCCAGCCTCTTGCCTTATAAACTTGAAGACGGAAGCCAGCCAAGTGATTTAATGCTTCTGCACAATATTCTTCTTTATCCGTCCATGCTTGTTCCCATTTATCAAATAAGTCTAAACGTTCCTCACGATTCTCAGTATGCAGCTTATTAAAAGCTTGACCTGCGGATAATTCAACCTGCTTACCGTCAACTTCAACAGTCATACTGAATTGACCCACGGTTGAATTATACAAATCGCTCCACCCATGATAGCCGTCAACGGCTAAATCATTAATTAAAGCTTCTTGCTCAGGCGGCAGTTTCTCCTTAGCCAGTGCGCGACGTTCATCAAGCGAAAAGGCAATGGCTTGAAAGGGCTCTTGTTGCAATACGGCTGCCCAAACCTGATCTGGAACTCCAGTCAGAATCTGATCAAAATGCGTAAGGGAAGATAAATGCTCCGCATATAAGCTTTTCACTTGTCCGCTTAACACAGGTGCTTTCTTATCTTTCTGATTGTCTGCTTGCAAACAGCCTACGAAAGAATCTGCCTCGTGAATATGCATCACATTATGCTGAAGCAATTCAATCAATTGGGCCAGCGACGAGGTATCCTCTACGCTTTGCGKAGAAGCTGTACGACGTACTTGCTCTTGAAAAGATGCAATGGACTCCTGAAGCTTCTTTAGATGTGCAGCGAATGCAGGAGAATCACTTCCTCCAGGGAAAAATGTTTCAAGATTCCATGTTTGATTAAGAGGTAATGTTAACAATGCGATCACCTTTCCTTTCCACTTTTAATTAAATCATATCCACCAGGCATTCGCCAACTATCCGCATCTTCCTCATTGCTTCTCTTCAAAAAGTATGATTCAATTATGTATAGTTCCTTCGGACTAAATCGGAACAGGATGGGTGATTTCTAAATTATGAAACCGTTACAAATTTCTCCTGAAACAGCTGTTAAGTTAGCGGAGCAGCTTAAAGTACCATTAGAACATCTCATGCATATGCCACAACATATTCTTCTTCAGAAATTAGCAGAGCTCGCGAAAAGCACATCGTCAGACACGAGCGAATCGGAATCGAAGTAACCCTTGATACCTTTTGCTAACACTTGGCCTTACGACATCATCATGAAGGACATTTATGTGGCCCAATGTCCGTTCTGTCTAAGCTCAAATGTCTTGCTGCCGCTCAAAATTCATGAGCTCGAGTCCATACACGAGGGGAAAAAGAAACTGCTTGTCTTCCCTTGTTGTCATAACAAGTTGACGCTTGTGGATACAGATCGCGATTATTTACTAGCGGACACCGCGGTACGAAATAAACATAATTCATAGTTCATTGCAAGGAGCAAACGAACCTTTATGAATGAGTACCTCATTCCTTTGACAAGCGCATGTACATTAGTTACCTTAAATTATTTAGCCTTGAAAGTTCATAGCAAGATGTTAATTGATTCGCATGAACATCTATTCGCCTCCTTGCTTACAGGGTTAGCCAGCATCATCATGATGCTGGTTCCACTTCCTGAGGCATTCGGCTTAATCGATCTACGCTCGTTACCCATCTTCATGGCCGGATTGCGATACGGATTACCTGTTGCCCTCTTCTCGACCATACTGCCTGCTGGTACTAGTATTATTTCACAAGAAAATCAAGCCTGGTTCATCATCGCACAAGACCTCATTGCCCCAGCCTTCATTAGCTCCTTTTTCCATAACAAAGAATACCGCAATGGCTTCTTGGACATACCTATTCGACTCTCGCTACAAATATGTGGTTTCGTTTTCATTATGCGTATACTTACCCATAGCTTCCTGGAACGCAGCTTATCTTGGTCCTATACCCTTGATCAATTGTTCATGTTTGGCATTACCTCCGCCACCCTCTTCATGATCATCATTATGGTGAATGACGAGAACAACAATTGGCGATTGCAGCGCAAGCTTGAAATGCAAGCGAATCAAGATGGTTTGACCAAACTGCCCAACTTAAGAAGCTTTATGCCTATCGCTCAAAGTACCTTACATAAGCGTAAAGTATCTATCATGATGATTGATCTCGATAATTTCAAGCTGTATAACGATCGATTCGGACATTTAGAAGGCGATCAATTACTCCAAGAAGTAAGCTCTGTTCTTCGTCATTTGATTCAAGAGCAAGATTACCTGGCGAGGTATGGGGGAGAAGAATTTATTCTGCTCTGTACGGAAACAGACCCTATTCGAGTCCTTAACTACGGCCAAACCTTATGCACCTCCATTGCGGAATTATTTCTCTACAAAAAGAACGGCTTGGAAGCGGCTCCCATCTCTATTTCTATCGGGATCTCAACGGCTGACTCTCCACACATGGATCTTAAAACACTGATCTCGGAAGCCGATCACGCCCTCTATCAATCCAAGCATACTGGCAAAAACCGTCCCACACTATTCAAGCATCCACAAGGAATCGCACAAAAAATGAACGCTTAACCATCCGGTTAGATACCGTGTCATGGCTAAGCGTTCATTTTATTTGAATGCCGATCTATTGTTTATTTACGTAGCTTGTTTCATCTCATCCGGCAGTTCTAGACGCATAGCAAGCATATCTTCTCGCGTTGTCACCCATTGTTCGCGACTAGCCCTAATCATCCCGGCGTCCATAATTTTACGATCATTAATAATCCGTGAAAACCATTTAACCGCATCGGGAAAACGTTTTAATCTCCGGTTCAACTCGCCCATTAAATACATAAGCTTCGCATTATTTAAATCCATACCTTCCGTTTCGAACACATTCACATACGCATCTAGTGCAAATGAGAGGAAACGTTCTTCTTGCTCCCAGTCACCTTTAATCCGGTAAAGCCAAGCCAAATGATGCAATAATCCAGCAACCACGCGTGACTTCTCGTTTTTAATTTGCGCACTTAGCAGCGCTAGCTTAAAGCACTGCAGGGAATCTTCCCACGTTCTCTCTTTGCAATAATCCCGCATTGACCAGTTCTGAGCTACTTTTTCATGGAACATAGCTCGTTCTCCCGGAGTCCATTTATCCGAGAAGTTCTCCGTATGTGCGTACCCGCAGAAAGGACAGATCCGTACAACGTAGTAATCGGGATTAACATCCTTATAGTGAATACAGAAATCTGAATCCGATTTACTTGCTTTCTTGAAGCTAGGTCGAACCTTCTTCGACTTGAACGTATTTGTACAGTAAGTGCATGTTACTGAGATCTCATATAAGGGTTCGACCACTTGATATCCCGCCTTTTTCCCTAAGTAATAAATATTGTATGGGAAGAATGGACTAATCTTCCTCAGGTGTGTTGATGAAATGATAAGCAGAACCTCTAAGCCGTTCTATTAGAAAATCCTGTAAATCATCCGGCATGCCGATGTCAGCCATCGCTTCTGTCATACAAGCTAACCATGCATCCGCACGCTCTCTTGTAATCGGAAAAGGCATATGCCTAGCTCGCATCATCGGATGACCGTGGCGATCGGAGTACAAGGTTGGGCCACCGAAAAATTGGGTTAGAAACAACGTCTGTTTCTCTATAACTGGGTCTATGTTAGCAGGAAAAAGCGGCGAAAGTAACGGATGCTGCTGTACTTTCGGATAGAAGGCCTCTACCAAACGACTTACCGTCTCCGCCCCCCCCATTAACTCAAATATGGTTCTGTTTTTGCTCTCTGACATACCAAGAAACCTCGCAATTCGTATTCAATAGTTCTCTAAATCCTCGTCCCCTGCGTGCATGAGCGTTTCTCGAATGACAAACACGAACATACAGACAACCAATCCGGCAATGACACCTGTCATTTGAATCACTCCCGACGTATGGATTTTAGTTTTACTAGTTCTATTTTACCATAAAAACAAGGACTGAACAGTCCCAAGAACCAAATTAAACGACTATACAGTCCTACTTGGACATAGGCGCTTATCTATCTACTATTTCATGAAATTCGGGACGGTATGTATGTCCAAGCTTATTCATATAGTTGACTAAGAGGAGGTATCTACGATCTATGCCGAAACAAAACTTCACCMCAGCCTTGCTTATGTCATTTGTTATTATAGGCATCATTGTATGCTTGGTTCTATTCCCGCATGACGGTTTTCAAGCCGCTTTACGCGGTGTTGCTATTTGGTGGGATGTGCTCTTCCCAGCCCTGTTTCCCTTCTTCGTTATCTCCGAAATTATGCTCGGCTTCGGGATCGTTCATTTCTTCGGTACACTGCTTGATCCGATGATGCGTCCCGTCTTCCGTATCCCTGGGATAGGCGGATTCGTGATGGCGATGGGTTTTGCCGCGGGATATCCCGTAGCGGCTAAGTTAACTGCTCAGCTCTGGGAACAGAAGCTGGTCAACCGGGAAGAAGGCGAACGGCTTGTTGCCTTCACAACGAGCTCGGATCCGATATTTCTAATCGGAGCCGTATCGATTGGCTTTTTCCACGATGCCACCTTAGCCTTTATTTTGGCCATTGCCCACTATGGAGGCTCGTTCATGATTGGCCTCATCATGCGGTTTCATGGCAGGAAAGCCTTACCTACTCCTGGGCCACCTAGGGAGAGGGGCTCTATATGGAAACAAGCCTTCCAAACAATGCATAGCGCGAGATTACGGGATGGAAGATCTTTAGGTACTTTATTAAGTGAGTCGATTCTCCACTCTCTCCGCTTGATGTTCGTTGTAGGTGGACTTGTTGTCTTCTTCTCTGTCGTTCTAGAGGTGCTTACTTCTGCCCAGGTTATGAATGTGTTCTATCTGTTAATTACATCCCTCTTATCCATCACAGGGTTGCCTCACGAGCTCTCGCAAGCCGTCATGAATGGGTTATTCGAAGTCACACTGGGTGCTAAAGCTGCAGGTGGTGCCCCTGCTTCGATTGCCCTTTCCAGTAAAGTCGCGATAGGCGCCTTTATCCTCTCCTGGGCCGGCATGTCCGTGCATGCTCAAATTGTCAGCTTATTAAGCCATACCAACATGCGCTATCTCCCGTTCCTTTTTGCCCGCCTCCTTCACGGCATACTCTCTGCTGCTATTGTTCTCCTGATTTGGGAGCCTATGCAGCGATTTCGAAGTCCCCAGGCTGTATTCATGCCGTACTATGAGGCGAATTCACCCGTTATTAGCTATCTAAAGCTTATTTTCCCGATAAGTGCGATGGTCTTTGTTGGTGCTTTTGCTGTCATCATGAGTCTCTTCCTCGCATATTCCTTACTTAGACTGGTGTATGAAAAGGTTGGTGGAACAAGATAATATGGGTAATTACGATCATGTTTATAAAGGGAGAGAATATTCAGATATGATAGCAGCCGACCCCCAAGAGGCGAAAGGTTTACCGCAGGCGATTGAACGACTTCGCGAGCTGGCTTTTAATTTATGGTTCAGCTGGAACCATGATGCTCTGCAGCTTTTTGAAAGCATCGACCCTGGCCGCTGGAAAGCCCTCGGTCACAATCCCGTTCGACTTCTTCATGAGCTAGAGGAACCCCAGCTTGAAGCCTTAAGCCAGAACACTGATTTTGTCGAGCGTTATCGCCAAGTCATGCAAAGATTTGATACGTATTTGAATGAACCCAGTTGGTATTCAACTAACTATGCCGACGAAGAAAATGTGCAAATTGCTTATTTCTCTGCTGAATTTGGTTTTCATGAATCGCTTCCGATTTATTCAGGCGGGCTCGGCATTCTTGCCGGCGATCATATCAAATCGTCCAGTGACCTCGGAATACCACTTGCAGGCGTGGGCCTACTCTATAAAAAAGGCTATTTCACGCAAAAGATTGATGCGAGCGGCAGTCAGCAAAGTGAATTATTCCCCTATGATTTTGAGCAATTACCGATTCGTCCGGTACTTCAAAATGGCCAGCAGCTCACAGTTTCACTTGATATCTCTGGTCGTACGATCACCGTCTTGGTTTGGGCTGCTAAGGTAGGACGCAATCTGGTCTTTTTGCTGGATACCGATCATGAAGCCAATCAAGACGCAGATAAAGAGTTGACCGCACAGCTGTATGGCGGGAATCAAGATATGCGGATCGCCCAGGAAATGGTACTGGGAATCGGTGGTGTCAAAGTGCTGCGTGCACTCGGTATTTACCCGAATGTGTACCACATTAATGAAGGTCACGCGGCTTTCCTCACGTTAGAACGGTTGAAGGAATTGCTTCACATGGGCCTTCCTTTTCATGTAGCTGTAGAGACCGTGCGCTCCGCCACCGTTTTCACGACCCATACACCTGTTCCAGCAGGTCATGATACGTTCTCCGTCGGGATGGTGGAACACTATCTCGGTCACCTTTTCAGCGAGCTGCCTAAGCATAAACAAAGCATTATTTCATTAGGGCTTGATCATAAGTCCGGTCAATTCAATATGACACATCTAGCGATGAATACAGCGGGGTTGCGCAATGGCGTCAGCAAGCTGCATGGGCAAGTTTCACGCGAAATGTTCAAGGAATTCCATGGTCATATCGATGCCAGCGAGGTGCCGATCAGCTCTATCACGAACGGTGTCCACCTGGATACTTGGACCGCCCCTGCTTGGAAGGAGCTCTTCGATCGATTCCTCCCCGGCACATGGCGAGCAAAGCAGTCCAACGAGCATCAATGGGCGCAAATTGAGGTCATTCCCGATGAATCCATTTGGAAGGTTCATCAGCATTTGAAAGATGATCTGGTACGTTATGCTCGCAATAGTCTCATGGAGCAACGCAAACGTAACGGGGAATCCGAAGAACGGATTGAAGAAGTTAGGCACTATTTAAATCCTAAAGCCCTTACAGTTGGGTTCGCCAGACGCTTCGCTACTTACAAACGGGCCAATATGATTTTCAATGATTTGTATCGGCTCAAGAAATTAATTAATAATCCTGAGAGACCCGTGCAATTTATATTTGCTGGGAAAGCCCACCCTGCTGATTACCCAGGCCAAGATCTCATCCGAGAAATTTACCGCATCTCTCAATTAAAAGAGTTTCTCGGTAAAGTCGTTATTCTCGAGAATTATGATATCAACATGGCTCGCTATCTCGTTCAAGGCGTCGACGTATGGCTAAACAACCCTCGCAGACCCCTTGAGGCTAGCGGAACTAGCGGCCAGAAAGCTGCCATGAACGGCGTTCTTAATTTCAGCGTGCTGGACGGCTGGTGGGAGGAAGGCTACAACGGTATGAATGGTTGGGCTATCGGATCCACGGGAGCCGCGGACTGGGCCGCACAGGAAAAAGAAAATACGAAAGCGATTTATCACCTTTTGGAGAATGAGATTATCCCTCTTTACTACAATCAGGGTGAGATCCCTCATCAATGGATTGGACGCATGAAGCGGTCTGTTCAATCGCTCAGCCCCGTCTATAATACGCACCGAATGGTGCAGGACTACACGAATCTTTCGTATGTACCAACAGCCAAACGTGCTCGTCTGTTTGTCGCGGACAATTATGATGTGGCTACCAAAGTTGCCGACTACAAGCAGTTTATCCGCAGCAATTGGCATCAGGTAAGAATAATGAATATTGATGATCATGCCGATAAATCGACTTCTGACGTTCCCTTAGACGAGATTCTCCCATCAACGAAAGAGATTACGGCGCAAATCCATTTCGGCCCTATTTGGCCGCAGGATACGGCAGTTGAAGTCATTTATTATGCAGAAAATGGCGAAACGTGGGAGCAGAAAATCATCCTCATGGCTCCAATCGGGGAACTTATTGAGCAATCGCAGCGCTTCCAAGCAACCATTCCATCCCATCTTATTCATGGACCTCACTTCTCGATTCGTGTGCGTCCGATCTCAACCAACTTTGCGCATTCGTTTGAACTCTCCCTCGTTACGAGCACCTTGTCTTAATAATGAGAAAACTTCTATCGAAGCCATTCAAAGATGAGCGACCGCTATTCTACCCCTCAAAGTGACGCTAACCTTCGAAGCAAATTCCGATTACTTTGTAGGGACCCCAGGAGAGGTAAGTTTTATCGCCAATAGGAAAGCGGTTTTCGGTATCGAAAACTTAACTTCCTATGTGGTAAAATCGCTTAACCTAAGCTAAAGCCCCGTTTGGGGCTTTTCTTATTGACTTAGATAAATTATGATGAGAAGAGTATTTACAGGATGTACAGGCAGATGTGAATGTAAATCTAACGACTTGGTGATGCTATGGATTGGAATAAGGTACTAGAATTGGCTTCTTTTTCACCAAATCAGGATTGTCATATTATCATTGTTGGTGAAAGTAAAGATGGACAACCTTTCTGCTTTGAAGATAACTTTGCTATCGACAAAATAAGCGAAGATTCGATAACCGTATGTCTTGAACAATTGGGTGTCTACCCCTTTGACAAGCTCGAACATGTTTCTTTCGTTGAATTTTCTTTCAAAGATGGTGCCATTTTATATTACGCCTATGTCGATTTGATTGGGCTTGAACTAAAAAAAACGATCTGTTCCCTGACTCTATCTCTTCCAGAGGAAGTTTTTCAACATCAAAACCGCAGACATCCTCGTGCTAAGCTTACACTGCGTACACCGATTACACTGCGTGTCGCTGGCATTCGAAGCTTATCTGCTCAGAAGGGTGTCGCTTTTACTGGACAACTTCTCGATATCAGTGTTGGCGGATTATCCTTTGTCACATCCAATCGACTATTCTTTCCATTGATTCTGGAGTTCAGCTTCATTCTCCCGAATGTCTCTCAGCCTATGACTGTCTATGGTGAAATTGTAAGAGTTACGCATTTCAGCAACGACAGCTATCGGGTCGCCGCAGAATTTCGGTATACGCCTGAATCCATTCTCCAAGATATTGATGCCTTCTGTTCCAATTATTAAGATTATAATTCTACGAAAACTCAGTCCACGCTTACGAAGCAATTTTTGCTAAAGCAAAACTCTTAGGAGGAACAAGATTGAAATATAACGTCATTGAACGAGGCGATGACATCTCCAAGGGGCTGACCGAACGCTTCCACGCTCTCGCCGCTCAGCAAGGCATGCCAAGGGATGAAGACCATCCCGATATCGTCCTGTCCATTGGCGGAGATGGCACGATGCTCCAAGCCTTTCATAAATATGTCGACAAGTTAGATCATATCGCATTCGTTGGGATCCATACGGGGCATCTTGGATTTTTCGCAGATTGGAAGCCGGACGAATTAGATCATCTAGCTTCATTAATGTTTAGTGTCGCAACACCAGAGGAGTTGCAAGTCGTGCGCTACCCCGTTGTCGAAATCGAAATTACGACGGACAAGGGTGTTGAAACACACCTCGCACTTAACGAGTTTACGATCCGTGGGATCGAAGTTTCACTAGTCGCAAGACTTCACGTGAACGATGAAATGTTTGAAATGTTCCGCGGTGACGGTATTTGCATATCTTCTCCTGCAGGCAGTACGGCTTACAACAAGAGCTTAGGCGGCGCCATGGTCCATCCATCGCTTGAAGCTATTCAAATTGCCGAGATCGCATCGATTAACAATCGCGTGTATCGAACACTAGGTTCATCGATGATCTTGCCAAAGCATCACCACTGTGACATTTATCCAAAAGCACAGCAGAATATGCTGTTGTCGCTGGACCATTTATATATGCAGCGTGCCGATGTCGTTTCCATTCGTTGCCGAGTGGCTTCCAATGTGAAAGTAAAGTTCGCACGGTTCCGTCCGTTTCCATTCTGGAATCGGGTTCGCGAAGCCTTCGTTGGCCTTGAAATAAAATAAGCTTTACACGCATGTATAACAAAAAACATAACGCCATCTGCTCTCCACACTTGTTGGAGTTCAGATGGCGTTATTTGGTTTATTGCTGATTAAACCGTTGTAGAACTAATAACTTCAGACGGTATTTGTTGTTTAGGCGCGTTTACTTTCTCGATAATAAAGTAAGCACAGCCGAAGTTGCAGTACTCATTCAAATAATCTTGAAGAGCTGCGATGGAGGATTCTTTGGTCGCTTTTGGGTGGATTTCTTTGAAAAACCCTCTCAGTCGTAATTGACTATATCCCCAATCGCCCACAATATAATCGTACCGCTCCAACACTTCGCTGAAGCGTTCCTTGAACACTTCGAAATTCCAACCATTTTTGTGATCGGTAACAAGCTCGTATGTTTTATTGGCAATATGAATCATGGTGGTAGGAAGCTCTCCTTTCTATGATCCGTTCATTGAATTCGCCTTCTAAACGCTTGATGCTGCTTTCACCTGTTCATGTGCATGATAGGAACTGCGTACCAGCGGACCCGATTCCACGTGCTTAAAGCCGCGTTTCATGCCCTCTTCCTTCAGCATAGCAAACTGTTCAGGTGTGTAATACTTGGATACCGATAAATGCGTCGTGGACGGCTGTAAGTATTGACCGATCGTCATAATATCACAATCCACTTCTCGCAGATCTTCCATCGTTTGTAGCAGCTCGTCCCACTCTTCCCCTACACCAATCATGACACTGGATTTCGTTGGAATGTTCGGGGCTATCCGTTTAGAACGCTGCAATAGCTCGAGGGAACGACGGTATTTCGCTTTAGAACGAACACGATCTGACATCCGCTCTACCGTTTCCATATTGTGATTCAGAATATCTGGCTTTGCCTCAAGCACGATAGCTAGTGATTCTTCTCGACCTAGAAAGTCAGGAATCAACACTTCAACTGTGCACATCGGCAGTTTACGACGGATCGCTTTGATCGTCTCAGCGAAAATCATGGCACCGCCATCTGTTAAATCATCGCGTGCCACCGAAGTAACAACACAATGACGAAGCCCCATTTGTAGCGCTGCATCTGCAACACGTTCCGGCTCTTCCAAATCAAGCTCCGTTGGGAGACCTGTTTTAACTGCACAAAAGCGACAAGCACGCGTACAAATATCACCTAATATCATAAAAGTCGCTGTCCGATTCGCCCAGCATTCATGAATGTTCGGACACTTGGCTTCTTCACAAACTGTATGCAACGTCTTGGAACGCATCATCGATTTAATTTCTTTGAAATTCTCATCGGTCTTCAGATTGATCTTTAACCAGTCTGGTTTTCTCTCTAACACTTTTCTAGGCACTGTAATTCCCGCCTTTTTATTTGGTTTCTCAATGATGTTATTATAACATGAATGACTGACAAAACAATCCACTTTGGGGGTCAGTTGTGATACACTTGTTTAGATGGACCAAAACAGCTCAGCTTACTACATAAAGGCTGTATGGGAGGAAAGAAACATGAGCATAACTGAAGTGACGCGCGAGAAAGATCGCAAGCTTGGTGAAATTTTAAGAAACATGGGCCGTGTCATCGTCGCCTTCTCCGGAGGGGTTGACAGTACATTCGTCCTCAAACGTGCACAGCAAGAGCTTGGTGACCAAGTCCTTGCCGTAACTGCAGCATCTGAAACGTTTCCCACGAGGGAGTTCGATGCCGCTGCACAACTAGCTGAACAATTTGGCGTTCGCTTGCACAAAACAGAGGTAAAGGAATTGGAGAACGCGAATTTCGTTGCCAATAATCCTGACCGTTGTTACCACTGCAAGACAGGGCTTTATTCCCATTTACAAGACATCGCGAAGGAACTGGGCTATCCGTTTCTCTTGGATGGTTCCAATGTCGACGATCTAGGCGACTATAGACCAGGACTACAAGCGAAGAATGAGCAAGGCGTCCGCAGTACGCTGCAAGAAGCCGGCTTAACCAAAGACGAGATCCGAGCGCTTTCCAAAGAGCTTGGTCTGAAAACATGGAACAAACCTTCATTTGCCTGCTTATCTTCTCGTATACCGTATGGTACGCAAATCGAGAAGTGGAAGATTGACCAATTGGATGAAGGCGAATATTTCCTTTCCCAACTAGGTCTCTATCAAGTACGTGTGCGTCATCACGAGAAGATTGCTCGGATCGAAGTCATGCCGGACGAGATTCACAAAGTCCTTGAACATCGCGATGCGATCTACGAGAAATTTAGCAAGCTTGGCTTTACATATGTCACATTAGATTTGCAAGGCTACCGCACTGGCAGTATGAATGAAGTGCTATCTCAAGAAACGAAAGATAAGGTGAAAGAAGCTTCCTTATGATGGACTTAGAGAAGATCCTAAAACTCGTCCAGACCGGCGATCTGGACATCGACGAAGCCAAGAAGCAAATCATCAAGGAAGGCGGGTCAGGTCCCGCCAACCTTGATCTTGGATTTGCGCAGCTCGACATCGATCGCGAGAAGCGGACAGGCTTCCCCGAGGTCATCTTCGGGGAAGGCAAGACGCCCGAGCAGATCGAGGCCATTTTCCGGCGGCTGATGGAGCATACCGACCGCGTACTCGCCACACGGGTCGACGCGGCCAAAGCCGCCTATGTCGTAGCCAACGTGGAAGGTGTCACCTACCACGAAACTGCACGGGCGCTCACTTGGTTTAAGCGCCCGCTGCTCAAAGTCCACGACGGCTATATCGCCGTCGTGTGCGCAGGCACCTCCGACCTCCCTGTGGCGGAGGAGGCTGCCCTTACGGCAGAATGCCTAGGCAGCCACGTTGAACGTATATACGACGTGGGTGTCGCTGGCATTCACCGGCTCTTCCGCCGGCTCGAGCTCATTCGCGGTGCGAACGCGATTGTGGTAGTTGCCGGCATGGAGGGCGCACTCGCCAGTGTCATGGGCGGGCTTGTCTCTAAACCCATCGTCGCTGTGCCGACGAGTATTGGGTACGGTGCGAACCTTGCCGGGATCGCACCGCTGCTGTCCATGCTCAATAGCTGTTCGCCGGGCATCTCTGTCGTTAACATTGACAATGGCTTTGGCGCTGGTTATTATGCAGGACTCATTAACAAAAATATGTCGAAACGAGCGTGAATTACAACCATGCGCATTTTATATTTGGACTGCTTCTCTGGAATTAGCGGCGATATGACCCTTGGCGCTTTGGTTGATGCGGGAGCAGATCGTGCTTATATTGAGGATGAGCTTTCCAAAATCAAACTAGAGCCCTACACCTTGGAATGGAAGCGCGTTGTGAAACGCGGCATTTCTGCTCTTAAGCTGGATGTCATACTCGACCCTGAACATCCTCCGAAGCAGCACAGACATTATTCAGAAATCGTCAATGCCATTCAAAAAGCAGAATACAATGAGCGTGTTACAGCACTAAGCCTAGCTATTTTCGAAAAAATTGCGATTGCCGAAGCTAAGATTCACGGGATACCTATTGAAAAAGTACATTTTCATGAAGTCGGTGCCATTGATTCCATCGTTGACATCGTAGGTGTTGCATTAGCCATCGATTCCTTGCAAATCGAGCGTATTTTCTCCTCTCCAGTACCACTAGGATCAGGAACCATACATATCGATCATGGTATTTATCCAGTACCCGCTCCTGCCACACTGGAGATGATGAGAGGCTTACCGATCGCATCAACTCCTTATAGTTTAGAAATGACAACGCCTACGGGAGCCGGTATTATTTCAGGAATTGCTGATGAATTTTCCAAAAGCTTCCCACCCATGGTCGTTGATCATATTGGCTATGGTGCAGGCACTAGGGACTTACCCAAGCAACCCAATGTGCTGCGCGTTGTAGTTGGTAGAGTTGATCCATTTATTGGTAAATGGCAAATTAGCCATGAGCATCTAGCGCATGATCATAGTCATGAACATACACATACGCACGATGACCATCACCACCATCATGATCATACGCATACACACGATGATCATCACCACCATCATGATCATACGCATACACACGATGATCATTCACACAGCCATGATCATAAACACGATCACGATCATCATCATCATGATCACTCTCATACGCACACGCATCATGGCGATGCCACACCTGGCACCCCACAATAGCGTAGACATGACAAACGCCCTTCCATCACAATGGAAGAGCGTTTTTTTGTCTCAGTTGTTGCAAGAATAATAACCTAACTTCCTCATAAACCATCTTCAGCGGTACTTCATGCATCCTTGCTACTTGTTCACATTCCTTAAATTCAGGTGCAAATTGCACTAATTTTCCTGCGTGATAACCAACTTTTACCGTTAAGGGTCCCCAAGGTGTTTCTACACGCTCAAATTCTCTGGCTAATCGATGACAAGATGCATGAAGATATCGAATGCCAAGTGTGGTCGTTTCACTAAAAATAATCTCCTCAATCGGAGACAAACGACCCTCATCCACTAATACATTCAGCATGATTCCAGGACGTCCTCGTTTCATAATGATGGGTACCATATATACATCATTAGCACCTGCATCAAAAAGCTTATCCATCACATAAGTCATCCACTCCGGATTCATATCGTCCAAATTGGCTTGAACTAATAACAATTGATCATCAATATGCTCTTCTCTATGGTTAAAAGTCACTTTTCCCACCTCTTATTGGCATCATAGCAAATATCCCGCGGTAACGAAAGATCGAAGGATAAACAACAAGACATCCGTACATCCTAAGAACTAACATTTCAGGAAGGATGATAGAGATGCAAAGCAGAGCATTTTGGTCAAAGGTTCTCGTCCTTAGCCTCCTCCTATCAACAATCACATTACCGCCTTTTTCAAATATGGATGTATCATCAGCTATGACAAATGATCAGATAGCTCCAATACCTAGCTCCCAACCGACCAAACCTTCACAATCGGAGCGAAAAGAGCTTTTTGAAAAAATAAGCTTACTTACGGGTATTCCTTGGACATACCTAGCTGCTGTAGATCAATATGAGAAAACCATAAACACTGCCAAAAAAAGAACCGTTCAACAAAGCATCACGAATATTTATTTTTCAGAACTTGTTTGGGCGGGTATGCTTAATCCAGATCCAAACGATTCCAATTTGATAAGGATTTCCTTCTTCCATGGCTTAGGGCGGGATGGATCGGGGGATGGCATCGCTGACCGTGCCAACGATTTAGATGTACTAGCGGCTATGGCAGCGATCTTAGGCAACAATGGAACGAAAGTTGATAACTTACAAATGAACCTTTGGAATTATTACCACAACGCACGTAGCGTAGAACGCATCCGTCAATTCGCTGCGATCTATGAGTCTTTGGGCACACTAGAAGCAAATGCTCATGCATTCCCACTGCCAATTTCATCCGACTATTCTTATCGTAGCACGTGGGGAGATAGTCGCGGCTGGGGTGGGCACCGTACTCATGAAGGTACAGATTTATTCGCTGGCTACGGTGTTCCTGTTAGAAGCACTTGCTATGGTATCGTTGAAATCAAAGGATGGAACCCCTACGGTGGCTGGCGAGTTGGCATTCGTGATCTCAACAACATTTATCACTACTACGCCCACCTTTCCGGCTTTCAAAAAACGCTCAAAATAAACGATATCGTCAAGCCCGGACAAACTATCGGTTGGGTCGGCAGCTCCGGCTATGGAAAACCAGGTACATCCGGTAAATTTCCCCCTCATCTTCACTTCGGATTATACCGTGATAACGGCTCAACAGAGTGGAGCTACGATCCCTATCCATCCTTACGAAGATGGGAGCGCGAAGATCGAGCTAAAAAGAAATAAACCCACCTTCACGGTGGGTTTATTTTTTGGGGCTTATGGTTTGATTATGCCCTCCTTGGGCGTAGAATTCGTTGCCCCTGAGTGCGGAATAGTTGGTAACGTTATGCTCGGTGGGCTGCCATCCTTCGAACTTCCCACTGGATTACCTTTATTGTCATAGTAATAAGTAGGAACATCCCCCACAACAAGCGAATAAGAAATCGGAATTTCAGTCTCTACAATTTCAGTTTCTGAATCAAAAGGGATAATAACAGAAACCTCTGCAACAATGTGCACATATACCTCAAACATCACCATATTAATACCAGCATTTTGAGTTCGTGTGTTTAAATCCACCTTCACACTTCCAACAGGAAGTAATCTGATCGGGATATCTGGGCCAAAAGAGGCGAGAATAGCACTATTCATAGCCTGCCCAAGGGGAATATGATCTGCAATACTTTCCAGATTATTCAACTCGCCTTGGACCGTTTTAATAGCCTCCGAAGTAATCCTCATATGCTCATTATAATTCAACATAAAACCTGTAATTTTGTTGTTTTTATCCATTTTCCAATCAATTAATTGCTCTGCATTCGTTCCCCCTGCCACATGATCGGCGATTGCACTATTTATCGCTTGGGTTGCAATCTGCTTAACCCTAACCTTCGCCAGATTCATCAAAGGCGGTCTTAGATTCCGTTCTATAAAAATAAAAAACTGAATGCAAAACAAGACTAAGATGAGCAAACCAATCCACAGTACCTTTTTACGGCTTGTTTTCACAGTTGGCCTGCTTCTCCATCGTCGCCTCTGCAGCATGCTTCTCCCCCTTCCTCCGTGACCAAATCCTACTTATTCGCCATAATTCATTAGTACTACCTTATGCGGACATGTTTTGAAAAAGACGATCCAATCCTTCATCATCCTTCATTCCTTACTAACATACGCCGCCCTTAATCAAATCCCCCCTCATTGCACTCCCCTATCCTACTCACTACCTTCCCCAATCACTCTCCCCCTACCTGCCCTTCTCTCCACTACTTCTTCTCGTCAAACCGTATCCCCACTATCCCCTTCACTCAGAAAAAGAAGCCAGCTTTTTTATACAAATCATTGAAAACAGATCATATGTTTGGTAAAATAATAAAAAAAGAGAACAAACGTTTCTATTCCATTTATTTTAGGGAGGATTATTATGGACATTTCAAGTTTGTCATACGAGCAATTTCATAATTATTTTTCCTCTGAAGATATCTGCATTGACTTTCTTTTTCAAACAAAATGGCCTTCAGGCTTTTATTGTCCACGTTGTGAACATCGTCATGCCTATGTAACTACAACTCGACGTTTACCCTTGTATGAATGTTCCCGATGTCGTTTCCAAGTCTCATTACTTTCAGGAACGATTATGGAAGGCTCCAGAACTGAGCTTCGTAAGTGGTTATTGGCAATTTTCCTATTTTCGCGTACTCATATTGGTACAACTGCCATGGAGCTTTCAAGACTTATTAAAGTCACTTACAAAACAGCCTGGCTAATCCTGCATAAAATTCGCAATTCCATCCTACAGGCGGATAACCAAAGTCCGCTCTCAGGATCAGTCCAAATTAACTCCGCTATCTATGGAAAACCCTTCAATCCAACTGTCCACAAACATCCTCAAGAACATCTCCTGCTCGTAGGCTCATCACTCAATGATTCAGGCGAACCTACGCATATCAAAATTAAACATGTTATACCGTCCCATCCTACAAATAAACATATTACTAAAAGCGACATATCCACCTTTCAGCAGCAACATATCGAACCTACTGTGAAAGAGATCCACTCGATTACTGGATTTTATACGCCAAAACGGCAGCGACCCCTACTTGAAATTGTTAAACAAGCAAGCACTTGGATTAATACTACCTTCCATGGCATCGGCGCCCGTCATCTTCAAAGCTATTTAGACGAGTTCTGCTACCGAATTAATCTAACTACCTCCAAAATACCTATTTTCGAAAACTTGATTAAACGATGCATTCTTAGTAATAGTGCAGCGACTAATCTTTCTGAGGACACTACTCAATTCTCGCATTTTTATGTCTTCTAGGCTCCTTCATTTTATTTCGTTATCACCAACTTTTAAATTACAGTATTATCATTTTTCTGAGCTAAGGGGATAGTGGACATAGATGGCTGTGAAAGATATAGAACAGTATAAAATATCTTGCGTTAGTTTTGTGGGTAATTAGAGACTGGGGCGTTTTTATGGCGCAGCAATATAAAAACAAAAAACTTTCGTCCGCATCATTTGGATGAGGACGAAAGTTTGGAGTTAGTGACTATGTAGACATTTGGAGAGGGAGAGCAAGATCTGCTCTCCCTTCAGCCAGGTGCTCGAATCGTTTTGTAACGATGCGAGTACCTCTTTTCACTGTTTAACCCTTCATAAGCTCATCTAGCTCATCCCAAGACGTAATCCGCGGCAATTCCAGATGTTGATTATAGGATCTGTCCTTCACACAAATGCGGACAGGCAGGTGGGCTAATGTCTCCAGAACGGTCGGTTTATCATCAAAATAATAATCCAACTCCAATGCCTCAATAATATGTACTTTCTCGGAATCACTCATCCCGCAGAAAAAATGCCCCTCTACGACAGGGAATCCATGGTCGAGCAACCATTGTCGTGTGCGCTCCGTATGTTCTTTGGCGCGAGCCGTAATGTAGTACACCTCATGACCTTGCTCCACCAACTTGTTCAAAACCTCACGCGCATGGGGGAATAACGCACAGTCTGAATAATAAATCTCATCACGCAGGCTGTACCACAACTTCCCGCCTTCTTCCTTCGTTAGTCCAAAAGCACTGTGAATTTCCATCGTTGGCAAGGCATGAAACACCTCTAGCCCAATGTCCTGCTGCAGCTTCTGATTATAAATATGAAACGCATGCTCTCTTAGATTAATGAGGGTATCATCAATATCAAATCCAAATTTCACCGTCTCCCCCTCCATTCACCTTGCCTCTATTCCTTTAATTTGATCCCAAAAAGACTTACAAATACCGAAGCCTGTCCTCTAGAAATGATACATCCGCGCAGATCTTCAATACTTACACCTAAGCTTGTAAATTCACATGTGCTGAGGTCGATCCCATCCAGTTTCGTACCCGTAAATTGTGCTTGTTCTAATTGACAAACCTCAAATTGTAGCTTTTGCAAAGTCGCTTCATAAAAATCAGAGTTGTTTAAAGAACACGTATGAAACGTGATTTGTTTGAGATTTGCCATTCGGAAAGTCGAAAAATCCCCTAAACAATCTTGAAAAAGGATGTTTCGTAATGTAGATCCAGTAAGATCCATGCCGATAATTTTGCAATTCCGAAATTCCGTTCGATGTATCGTTGCTTCTGTAAAGTCGACATTCGATAAATCACATCGATCAAAAATAACATCCGTAAATTCAATTTCTTTCATCGCGATTCGTGTAAATGTCACATTGCGAAAAATTACTTTATCAAACGCGACCTTATAGGCTGACTGATTATCAATGATACAATCACTTATGATGCCAGTATGAAAACTATCTTCAGGTTCAAATTTTCCTTCTTGCAAGGTTATGATGGGCAATTCTTTAGGCATTTTAGGTGCATCTAATTTAAGATTACTCATGAAAAACTCCTTAACATAAGGTAATGGGCAAAAAAATAAGCCTTACCGGCTTACCTTTATAAAATGATCATCGTGGATAAGCTGTGCAGCATGAAGAATAAGGATCCCCATTTTCTTTTGATATAATTCCGGCCACGGAAAAGCCTCGTCTTAATCGTAGAAACAGGTAAATTCACTTCTYGACTGATGTCTTCTAAGGACATATCCAAATAATATTTGTAAACAATGAGGTCTTTGTATTTGTCTGGCAGATCTTGAATCATTTGTTCCACCTGGCTATACGTTTCCTGTTCAATAAGCTGAAGCTCAGGCGTTTTCTCATGACTCACCAACTTCTCAATCAGGGGGCGTTCATCTTGGGATGGAAACCCACTTGTATCCATGGAGAGCTCTTTTTTCTTCTTCCGCATCAGATCAATCGTAACATTTTTGCCAATACTAAAGATCCAGCTGGAGAAATTTTTGGTAGCGTCAAATCGATGAGAATTCAAATGTGCACGCAAAAAAGTCTCCTGAACAACATCTTCGGAATCTGATTTATTTCGAAGCATACGAAAAGCTAATCGATAAATTCTGTCCTTATACAGCTCCAGAAGTCGATTAAACGCTTTCGCATCTCCTTGACTCCACATTGTTGCAAGTTGACTATCGCTTAATTGCAGCATGTTAAATCTCCTTCACATAGTAAACTACCTATCTTCTATTCTACCAAATTGAAGCAAAAAAAAGAAACCTTTTCAGGCTTCAAAGATGACTATTTATCGATAAAATTGGACACATATTCCGCTTTCTCTGCACTTGCTATGACGATTAGCGTTACAATAATTCCGAATAAGATAATTCCGCCTACGATCATACCGCGCACCCTCTTCGCTGATTGATACGAAATGATCATCTCTTATCAAAGATATGATGCGCGGCAGTGATTATTCACCGAGATTCATAATAACATATTGCTCAATATGGCTTGCCAATAGGCCGAAGGTTGGCTTTTGGACCTCAACCTGTTCACCAAGCAGTGATTTCACAGCTAAATACGGGAAGTTAATGCCCGATAAACAAGTGACATGTAAACCGCCTGACATCCGCGGATTAATTTCCAACAGCTTCGGTACATCCTGATTGTATTTGACTTGAATATTATAATTGAACGGAATGCGGTAGGTAGCAGCTACCCGATTAGCAAGTTCAATCAGCTCTGGCACTTCCTCCAATAGCCTCAATCGTCCATCCGCCTTACGACGCGGGACAGCCGCAAGAAGCTCACCAGACGCGGAAGCTAAGCAATCGATGCTGTATTCATGGCCACCCAGTACTTCCATAACCATGACGTCATCAAATCGTTCCACAGTCGATAAGTTCTGGTAGGCTTGCTCTTTCGTGAGATACGGCATAACCGGTCCAAACATATCAGTGAGCGCATTTCGCTTATTGCTGATAATCCGAAATCCATTGCCGCCCTCACCATTCGTTGGCTTCATGCAGACGCCATGCCCAGCCGCAGTAAGCGCATCATGCGCTTTAAGAAACTGCTCAGCCGTATTCACCACATGATAATCCGGAATCGCGACGATCCCCTTAGGCCGGATGGACTCGTAAAATTTCTGCTTTTCCATGAGATTTTCTAAGAGCTCCAGATCACGACACACCGTTACGCGTGTACCTATTTTCTCAAACTCATCGATATGTTTGGCAATCGCATACATATGCAGCCTAGGAATAAACACATCAATCCCATGCTGTTTACAAAAATTCAGGGCAAATTCCACATAGTCGTCATCGCCAAGAACAGGCTCTGTATCTGCAAAGTCCGCTGCTTGCAGCGCCATGTGGGTACGATCCGGATGCGTTGCATACATCTTAAACTGAGCCCCATCCTCATTATTACGGATGCTGTTCATGTAATGATAAGCAACAGAGAACCAGCGGTTAAACCATACTTTTTTCATGAGGGCTCCTTTATGAGCAACTTTCGATGCTCGCTATGTGTGGAATGAACAAATGCGGTGATGTCATCAGCTGCAAAAATGCCGGATTCCTCCGTAAATCTGTATATCCCAGACGGGGTCATTTGCTCTTGGCGGAATAACTCTCCATGACCTGGAGCAATCGCATAATCAGCGATGTCTAACAAGCTCTGATCCAGCAGGGAGTCACCGGAAGCAATGACTTTCCGACCATCAAGTATTTGCTTCAGATGAGCAACTGCTGCCCCCTTGCTCACGGCCTCAGGGACAATGTAGACCTTCCTACCTTGAACAGAAGTGCGCCAGCCCTTACTCTTCAACAGTTTGCTCAAATCGGCTATTTCCTGCACAGGCATGCGGTCGCGCTCGACGATATGCGAGTAGAATAACTCATCGCAGAAGCTCGAGCTAATCAACCAATCCTGCTGCAGCACTGCCTGCATGACAGGCAGGACATCCTCGACAGGAGCACTCGTCTCGCTAACACGGGTCCTAACGAGATCTCGCCATTCCGTATCCACTTTGCCATCGATCAACATATTCCCCCCGTTGCTTGTAACCGCATATTGGGGTTTCAGAATTTGACTGATGAGATGTATTCGCTCATATTGGGCAATCGTTCGCGTTGTCACAGGGATGAAAATGAGTTCATTCATCAGCTCTTGTAACCGTTGATACGTGCTGGAGGACATATAAGATCTCACTTTGCCATCGATCAGCTCGGCAACCATGATACGTTCCCCCAAATGCTCCGCTCGCTCTGCTGGTTGGGAGTAGATTAAGGTCTGATCTAAATCACTGGCATAAATCATTCGGCATCCCCTTTCACAGATTGTATGAGGCCGCAACACGAATACGTGAGGCCTGGATACACCTCAATAGGTACACCACGCGCCTCAGCTAGCAGCAAAATATGCCGAATATGCGGATTATCCATGCGATCTACCAAGATCCGCCACGGTACTCTCCGAAGCAACACACGAGTTGTTTCTCCCACACCAGGCTTAATCAAGTTGATATCAGCCATGAGATAGGTCGTCTGAATCGCTTGGATATCCCGTAAGCCATGCCAGGTAATTTCAGGTGGATTAGTCACTAAAGATTGGGCCAACTCCTGGGCTTCCTTAGTCACCTTGTTGAAAAAGGGAACAATCGATTCGATAAAATGATTAGACTGATCGTGATCCAGCCAATCTTTGTAATATTTCGAGCCATGAAAATCATGCGGGCCAATCAAATCATCGCGCAGCACTGTGCGACTCATTAATCCGGAGACTGTCGAGTTCAGACATGCACTCGGAATGAGAAAGTCCTCGCGGGTTCCGAACATGTCTGTACAATGCCCAGGATCGGCGAGTACCGCTAGATCATCGTCTAGGATGATCCCGTAATCCCTTGCCATTTTAACACAAGCTTGGGTAAGCACTTTACGAATGGCCCCCTTGCCTGTCCACCCATCAATGAATTGCAGCCTTGCACCCGGATGTTTCTGCAACATATACAAGAGAGCGTTCTCATCAATCCCTTTACCCCGAATAATTGAGATACTATAATGCGGCAGGTTCATCTGGTGGATATCTTGCAAGTATCGCTTGATCAAAATGCCAACAGGCGTACCCGCTCTAGCCAAGGAAACAAGGACCGTGTTCGCCCCCTTCTTGGTTCGGATAAGCTCAGCAACCACACCTACGGATACAGCTACTTTCTCGGCAGACAGCTCGAGGGTTTCATGATACAGGTTCAAATAATCCGAGGAGGGCAGATGCTCCTGAGGAAGCATTTCGGAATAGTGCGTTCCAGATTGAATAGCTCGCTCTCTAGCTTCTAAGGCGACTTCCAGCTTTATGTTGCTGATATCCTTCAGTAGAAATGTCACATCAGATGGTGGATAACTCCCCATGGGTTGGGGAGCATCTATGCGTTTGGATTGCCAAGCTTCCATACCTTAGCCTCCTTCCAATCGACCGTTTGCGGCGAGAAGAAGACGATATGCAGGGTGTGCAGTCCCTTGGCTTGGAGAATTCGCACAATCGGCTCCATAGACGAAGGGGAAGCTTCTCTCTCCATAAAAAGAAAGATCTCCTGATACGTGCCGTAAGGAATATTGTAGAAGAAGTGCACGACTCGTTCATCCTCTGGCGAGGGGAAAGCGTGGCCATATTTCACTGCATAGTCACCGTGTTCCGTGACATGAATCGGGCTGCGTGTCGTTGATTGGTAAGACACCCCTGCCCCCATCTCAGCGGCAATTCGCATTGGGATATACATAAACTCCCCTGTGCCGACACAGAGTGTCTTAATCCCTGTACGTTTACGCTTAAGCAGCTCGGCCGTCTGCGTAATGGAACGATCCAATTGTTCCGAATTGGAGGGGGTAAGTCCGAACCTTCCGCTATGCTGCAAATAAGGGCGGTTCCCTGCATAAGGAGCATGCGAGAATAGCTGATTCACATAGCAAATTTGCAGATCTGTGCGCTCCTCAAGCAAAGGGCTAGGCGCTTGCAAGGGCAAGCTCTCGCTAGAGCCAACTACCTTCGTATTCCCGCGGATTAATGAGATGACGTGAATCGTAATCTGCAATTCCTGCTCCAACTGGGCAAACTGTAGGATGTCTTCCTCTGTACGCCAATCCAGCAGTGCTAACACGTAGTACATTTTCTTGGGGTATTTCCCTTGCAGGTCGCGAATGATATTAAGCGAGGTACGGCCTGTCGTAATTTCATCATCGACGAGAACGAGAATTTCAGGTTGCGCAAGTATGGCAGGGTCATCGGAATATCCATAGTGATCTGTAGCATGCGAATGCTCTTCTTGGAATTGAAATATGGACGGTGATTCATCGATCACTTCGCGTGTCGTGTGCAAATAATGGCTTCCTTGGCCAAAAGCTTCATAGACCGCATGACCAATGGCCGTCGCTGTTTCCGCAAATCCAATGAAAGCAATAGGCTGCTTTAATGGTAAACGTTCAGACATGATCGCTTTATAGGCCGTTTCCGCTTTATCCGGGTATATTAGCCCCTCAACAGCCAGCCCTACCTTCTCTTCTAACTTCGTTTCTTGTAACACTTCCTGCAATAATATCGCTAAAGTAGTTCCACTTAACAGTGACGTGTACGGATTCACCGGGATATGTTTGCCTAGCACCTTGCTTACAAACAAGAAAGATCGTTTCTTATTAATTCTCGCTGCCATCGCGAATAACGCATCGGGCGGTATGTTGTGGGGATTGGACGTCACGGTGACGTGAAGCTCCAAATCGCCTGCTATTTTATACGTACGCTCGGTTAGGTCCAGTGAGTAATCCATCAAAGGTTTGTTGTTCATGCAGCACCCCATAAACTTGTGATCGTAAAAGAATACGTTTTGCCCAATTGAAATGGGGTTTGAATTCATTCATTTTATTGCCGTAGACACTCTTCATAACCCCAAGGTCGCCATGACTGTTCTTCAGAATGCTTATAGCATCCGTATATTCTTCATGTGTGACCGCATAGAGAGTTTGCACCGGTTTAATGTGCGTAGGATGAATAATTGTTTTGCCGATCAAGCCATTCTCTTTATCGAGCATGACTTCATTTAAGAGTCCCTTCGTCGGGAAATATTCCCATACGGGCCCAGAAATCACGTTGGAGGCTTCCATACGACCAAACATATTAATAATATCAGCGACACAATCCCGTATCGGGGCAATGTCATAAATCGTTCTGTCCGGACTTCGTCTCAGCCCAAATAAGCTTGAAAAGTCAGTAGCGCCAATCCTGATGTTCAAGACCAAATCCTTAAAATTCGTTATAATTTCGTTAATTGCCAGTAAGGTAAAAGTGCGGCTTTCTTTATAAATAATCGAGGCAGATTCCAGAATCGGTAATCCATATAAAATTGGTGCAGATGCCGACTTCTCATCGTTGTAATTTTCTAAAACTTGAAAATAATCCTCGCCATTTTCCACAGTAAATTTCGGGAACACAATACCCGTTAGAAGAGCTACATGCTCTTCCAGTCTCTCTAGTACGTAGTTCAATTGATTTACACTTCTAACACGGATGAATATCAGCGGAAGATTCTCAGCACTTACAATGCCAACTTCCATCCAATGGGCGATCTGATTCATTTGCCCAATAAGCGATTCTTCTGCAGCATGTACTTCGTTATCACCTACAGCATCCTCCAGATCAAGGACAACGGACACCAAGCCTTCAATTTTACCAAAAGCAATATCTTCTGCGAACGAACGTCTGGTCGCTGGCATATACAGCGCAGCACCGACAGAATGAGCTAAAATGTCTTTGTGCGAATGATTATGGAAGGAATTCGGCGGTAAACAAAATAAAGCTTTCTCTTCATCCGCAGTTAAATAATTGAAATATCGCATGCCGATTCCTCCCTCTTTATTTCAATGAGAAAACCTCTATCGCGGCCATTCATGGATGAGCGACCGCGTTTAGAGGTTGGTTTTATCGCCAATATGCAGTTTTCGGTAACCGAAAACTTATACTTTCCTATGTGGTAAACAAATCCCTCCTTAGCGGAGGGATTGCCCATTGGTTACTCGTAAGATTAAATTTAAGATTCTTTTACGGATCCAGACTTGTTCTTTTTACGAAGCATGCTAAGAATGATCGTTCCTCCGAACAAGGCAATAATGACGGAGAAGAAGATCACATGTGAGATGTGGAAGCCGAATGCTCCAGCAATCATTTTAAGACCGATAACGATAATTAAGATAAACGCTGTTCTCTCCAGTTCCGGGATCTTGTCAATGAGCTTCAAGAAGACTTGCGCCACGCCTCTCATCATGAGGACGCCTAAGATACCACCTAAGAACAATACCCACACCTTGTCGCTCACACCAAATGCGGCAAGAACGCTATCGACACTGAACGCGATATCCATGATTTCTACGGCAAGAACGGTACGCCAGAAGGAAAGACCTTTATTCTTGACTTCCCCGCCTTCGTCGCCATGCTTCTTCATGAAGAGGTTACTATAAGCAATCCAAAGGAGATACAACCCACCGGCTACCTTAATCCAGGTAATCTGTACTAAGAACGTACCCACACCAATGGCGATAAACCTAAATATGTAGGCTCCTAATAAACCATAAAATAAAGCTCGCTTCTGCTGTTCCTTAGGCAAATGCTTAACCATTACAGCAAGTACTAGCGCATTATCTGCAGAAAGTAATCCTTCGAGAAGGACGAGTGTACCGATAATCCCCCAGTTTACGGGATCAGTTAGTGTTGACGAGAGTACGTCCCAACTAAAGAAATTCATAAAATTATCTACAAAGCTTTGGAAAAAGTCTGACATTAAGATGGACCCCCTGTTTAATTGCTATTCATCCTTACGCGATCTTCCTCATCTATCTCATTCACCGATTACACAATTCGTCTACTCGGATCATTGAATTCCAATCCATAACGCAACAAAGCTGGTCAAGTGAACACCATTTCTCGAGTTGAATTGATTAAGAAGAGTAGGGAGGTGATGCTCCAGAAAGCACCACCCTATTCCATTAGACTTCTTATTAGGAAGTTTGCAAACCATAATCACGTGCCAAACCTGCTAGTCCGTCTTTATAACCGCTGCCGATTGCACTAAATTTCCACTCACCGTTGTTACGGTAAAGTTCACCGATAACAACACCTGTTTCAATGGAGAAATCCTCGCCAAGATCGAAACGAATTAATTCCGCGCCAGATCCCTCATTTAGCACACGCACATAAGCATTGGAAACTTGTCCAAAGTTTTGCGCTCTTGCTTCCGCATCGTGAATCGTGATGCAGAATGCAATTTTCTCTGTTGTTGCTGGAACTGCGCTTAGATCAATGACGATAACTTCATCGTCGCCATCCCCTTCACCCGTACGATTGTCACCTTTGTGCTCGATGGAACCATTCGCATTTTTAGTGTTGTTGTAGAAAATGAAATCAGATTCATTGGCAACTTTACCAGCAGCATTCGCTGCAAAAATGGAAGCATCCAAGTCGAAATCCTTACCGCCATCATATTTGTTCGTGTCCCATCCTAAGCCAACGATAACTTTCGTCAAGCCTGGGTTTGTTTTCGTTAAATCGACTTTCTGACCTTTAGATAATGAAATAGACATGGGAAATACCTCTCTTTATATAGGATTTGGCTGAGCCATTACTGATATCTTTTGACCAATTGTCCAATGGTTGTGTCTGTGCTACCTTCACCAATTGCACTGAATTTCCATTCGCCGCTATGTCGGTAAATTTCACCAACAATAAGGGATGATTTGCCTGAATAGTCATCAGTTAAGTTAAACTTAACCAACTCTTGTTGATTAGAACCATTCAATACACGGATATATGCTGATTGAATGAGACCGAAATCTTGTTTTCTATTCACACAGTCATAAATATTGACGACGAAAACAATTTTATTCACATCCGCAGGAACTTGTCCTAATTGAATAGCAATCGTCTCATCGTCACCATCGCCTTCTCCGGTACGGTTGTCACCAGAGTGAACGACAGAACCATCAGGGCTTTGTAGATTAGCAAAATAAATCACATGTTTCTGATTCGTGATTCTTCCCTTTTCATCCAATAGAATTGCGGAAGCATCACAATCGATCTCAACTGTCGATTTCTTAGTACCGAAGAACCCCTTTTTCTCAACAACAGCAGGATCCCAACCCAATCCAACCGCAACTTTAGAAAGACCTGCGTTACCTTTTGTTAAATCAATCTTCTGACCTTTGACTAAACTGATTGTCAACGAGGTCACCTCCCTTCGCTTACCTGTTTTAGTGAACTCCCTTATCTGATACGCATAAAATTAAAACACGTTTCACTTTCCTGGGTAAATTATTTGTGAATTCGACTCCTGTAGTCAAAATCCCCCAGAATTCAAAAGAAAAACAGCCACAGGATCCTCCTAGGCTGCGTTTTATCTTATTATAACATTTTACAACTTATGGTATTCAATAATTTTCCACTGGAAGGCTAATCATCCAATGATGAGCTTCTCCTCTGGGTACCGGATGACCGGTTTCTTTTTCCCATTGGTAAACAGGGAGTAAAACAAGAACAATCCGATGCGTCCAATGAACATGAGCACGACGAGTGAGATTTTGCTAGCGGTACCAAGATCTGCGGTAATTCCCGTGGATAAACCACACGTGCCGAACGCAGACGCCACCTCGAATAGGATCGCAGACACTCCCCAACGGTTAGGTTCAGCTATCAGCAGGACGAAGATCCCTCCGAGAAGCAGTGCTATACCCGTTAGGAAAAACACAAAGCTTTTGAGTGAGTCCTCTTGGCTTATCATCCGACTGAATACCTTCGGTTCTTTCTCCCCGCGCGCATAAGCAATAAGGGCAAGGACAATAACGGCTACGGTCGTTGTTCGAACACCGCCCCCCATAGAGGATGGGCTTGCCCCAACAAACATTAAGATAGAAACAAGCAATAAGCTTGCCTCTGTAATGGTAGACATATCAATCGTTGTAAGTCCAGCGCTGCGCGATGTGACGGATGTGAAGAGTGCGGTGATTATTTTCCCATGCCAGCTCATCCCTGCCAACGCATGTGTTCGCTCCGTCAACCAGAAGCCGATCGTTCCGAACAGTAGCAACACCGATGTCGTCACGAGGGTCAGCTTGGTAAAAAGGGAGAAACGGAAATTCTTATGCCCGCCCCACCAATATTCTCGCAACTCAGCCACGACAGGGAACCCAATCCCGCCTAATACAATCAGGAATATCGTAAGCGCCTGAACGAAATAATCACTCGAATAATTCAGCAAGGAGTTGCCGAATAGATCAAATCCAGCATTCGTAAATGCGGAAATGGTATGAAACATCCCATAATACACTGCTTTCCCAATCGACCCGTATTCACCAGTAAAATAAAAATACAAGCCAAATGCCAATGTACTAATCGCCTCTAGAATCAGCGTAAAGCCCAACACTAGCTGCATTAACTGAACCAATCCAGATAAATGGTGGCGATTCTGGTCAATCATAATCATCTTTCGCTGCAGCAATCCGATTTCCTGACAGAACAATAGCCAATAGAAGCTCCCCAATGTCATGACGCCGATCCCACCGAATTGAAAAGCAACGATAAGTACGCCAATACCGAAATTGCTAAGCGTATCCGTGATACCAACCGTCGTCAGACCTGTCACGCTGACTGCACTAACAGATGTAAAGAGGGCGTCCACGAAAGAGATCGTGGCGCCCGGTTTTAAACTAATAGGTAATTTAAGAAGAATAGCAATTAGAAAAATACCAATCACATAAGCGATAACAATATGTCTTGATGCTGGCATTTTCTTTAGTTTATTGAGCATGATTATACCTTCAACTGAGAGTAATAAGATTAGATACTCTTATATTGTCCTTTGAAATGTTCTCCCATCCAAAGGCAAACTTCCCATAAATCTGCAACAGGTTGGTTGGTGAATGGCAAGGTGTGCAAATACCCTGGGGGCCCAAACTCTGGCGTAAAGGTGATTGTCGTTAGTCCTGCCTCCTGCTTCGCTTGTACGATGCTATCCCACCAGCTCATGTGCCTCTGCAATTCGTTTGCATACTCCGGTGCTCTTGGATCTGGCACTTGAGGTCCTTGTGCATAGCCTACTCGGCCATGAATATGCTGGACACGGGAAAAGGTTTTATGCAAATTCTCCTCTTCATTCTCTAAGGTTGTCTCGGCTACACAGCACCAGTGGCTGTAATCGGCTGTTAGGTTGATCCCAGGCACGGCATCTAGCAGTCTGCCTGTTTCCCATGGATTATACAAGGCTCTGCCGCGATGCGTTTCATGACCGATCGCAATCCCGTATCTTTTCTCAATTTCAGCCGCTTCACGAAAGAATTCAACTTGCTCTTCAAAAGGCATCGAATCCTTGGCGCTGTGGGATGTAATGCTAACGGGACGAAATGAAACCGCCCGTGCCACTTGCTCAGCAAAAGAAGCGATATGGTCAGGTCCAGCGGTAAACACCATGGAAATATAGTCCAATTGATTGGCTTCCAACAGCTTTCGGAAGCGATCTTCATCGGCAAGTGTCGGCATCGGTGCCTCAATTCCCACATAACCCGCTGCTGCAATTCGTTCAAATTGGGATTCTAGCGAGCCTTCCATGCCCCACAATGCTTTAAATAATTTGATTTCCATCTTTCATAGCCCTCCTCAACACAATCAATGAGTCAAGCTTAAATCATCTTACATTATTTGACTAGTGCAATTTTCGGACCTCTAGCAGCCTTGTGTAAGGGATGATCTCATTGGTGCTGCTAGTTGCAATGTCCTAACGGACATGATTGACGCTATTGCGGTCAAAGTAGTTCTTTTTAGGAGCTAACGGACGCAGGAGCCGCTATTATGGCAATGATACCCCATATAATGGCATATTTCATAGATTAACGTCTTCTCTGTCCGTTAGTTTTCTTATTTCGTACTTTCCGGTTTAATAGAAGCTCCTGTGGCCGTTAGCCATGAGCAGGATGTCGGAGGTATCAAGCTGTCACATTCCTATTGTTACGACTCATAAACCATAGCGTCAACCAGATAAGTATAAACCCAAGCAGCTGACCTATCGTCAGCTTTTGACCAAATACAAGCCAGTTCATACAGACCCCAACTGCTGGGAATGCAAGTTCAGCTAACGTCGCAAAGAACGCTTTGGTGGTGGACAAGCCTTTATAATAAAGCAGCATGCTGAGCAATCCTGGGAAAAAGGCTTGGAACAGCAGGTTTACCGCGATTATCGTCAACTCACTGCTCGATCCGTTCAATCCCCAATGGTCACCACTTGCTAACAGAACAATCGTCAGAAGTGGAAGTGCCAGCAAGAAGCGAAGTGAGGTCACGACAGGGAAATTCAACTTTTTCTGAAGCAGGAATTTCCCCATCACCGTGGAGCCGCCCCACAAAACAGCCGCCAATATGGAAAATAAGCAGCTTATTGTACCTAAATCCTTCAAACCCATACCAGGTAACCCGAGGCCGAACGTCAACAGATAGGTACCTAACAGGGCCACCCCGATATAGGCGAAAAACTTCGACGGCAACGTCTCTTTGAGCAGCACACGAGCTAGGATAATTGCGAATAAGGGCTGTAATTTCTGTAGAAGCAAGATCGCATTGGCGCTGCCTTGAGAGAAAGCCGCGGTAAATAGAATGGTGGCAATGGCCGATCCACCCCACGAAATGAACAGCAGAACTCCAATAACAGCAAGCGAAAGCTTACCTGTTAACGTACGACGATACTTCATCAATACGGGCACAGCGTAAATGGCCAATAGAACATGTTCGATGAATACGATTTGCGCCGAGGTAAAGCTTTTCAGTAACAAGATGCGAAACAGAGGATCCAGTCCCCACAGGGTTGCGCCAAGAGCGACATACCAGATCCCCCTCATACCACTCGTACGTGTGGGTTGAAGAGTCGCGCCCTTATTTCCAAACTTAAATGCATTTTCCAATTCAAAAACCTCCTAAATAACGGTTTGAATTGAACCTTCTCGAAGAACAATGCCCCCGCTCATGATAATGGCGGGGGCATTGACAAACAGACCTGTTAAATGATGAAATTTAACAAGTTTGTTCTTCACCTTCTCTCATCCGGACTATACCGTCGGCCTTGGAATCACACCAAATCAGTCCCAGCCATTACTGGCTGAGAGTCGCGGGCTGGAGATACACGCATGCATGTATCCTCACCGCCGGTAGGGAATTGCACCCTGCCCCGAAGGTTCATATTCGTTATTTGTAGGTTCTTTTAGTTTCCTTTGGTGTTCATATCGTTACCTAAACCCTTGATATTACTGAGTTTTCATCAGTTCTCAGTTTCCGTTGATGATCCCTTGTTTCCTATAAACTTCATCAAGTATCCTACCAAAATCCTACCACGGTTCCAACCATAATCCTACCAGATTTTCAACCAAAGAAACGCTACATTTGAATGCTATCTTATCACCAGAAAAACAAAAAAAGCAAGGATTTATAATCCCTGCTTCGTTCCACCTTCGAGCCAATTAAAAAACGTTTCTCTAGATACTTTTATGATTCCGCGCTTACCAATTCGTTCAACATGAAATGGTGGTTTTTCAAGTAATTCATATGTCTGTCGCCTGCCGATGGATAAAATACTTTGAATGTCCTTAGCTTCTAACACCAAAGGTAAGTCTTCCTTATTTTTTGTAAACAAAATATCACCTCTTATCTCCGTTAATGGTTATCTTGTATTATCTAATGCTTTTAAGTGCTTGTATAATTACCTTTATTTCAACAAATGTTATTTTGATAAATTAATGTATAATGGCTGATTCTGGACTTTCACCTTGTGGAACAACCCATACTTCCTGATGACTAAAAGTGAATGATATCCCTGCATCAGACATCACCATTGCCATAAGGATCACATTTGCCATTCCTTCAGCTGCATCCGGTGGAACCGCGTTGCCCACGTATTCGCGAGCTTTAGCATCGCTACAACCTTCTAATTGAAATGGCCTGCCATCAGGCAAATGGCTAGGGAACCCTTGAAGTGCTCCAAGCTCATATGTAGTCATCGGACGATGCCACGTTCCATCTTCTGAGATTATGACCATCACGCATCTCTCATTGTGATCAGGAATGCGAGGGTCTGCGATAGCTGTACTTCCTGAATGAACATCCCCAGAACCTGTTACAGTAGTTGCTGGTTCATCCCATTTCTGAACTCCGTATGATCCAGCTCGGGGAGAACAGCCTAGTCGAGGATCATTTATGGATGGTGCTCCACATTGAATATCTGTTTGACCGAGAATTGTATTTGAAGCTTCATTCCAATCCTCGACCCGATAAGTACCGGGATATCGTTGACTTCGAGCATTAAGCATTGGATCAGCTACGGCTATGGCACCACTTCCAAACCTAGTTCCAGTTACACAAGGGGACGTTTCGTCAGCCCTCACGATACGGTACACTCCAGGGTGCCTGCTTTCTCTTTCACTTAACCTTGGATCACCTACACAAAGCGATCCATTATTAGGTCTCATAGCACCTGTTACGGTTGGTGCTGGCTCGTCATTCTTTGACACACGATATATTGATGCATGAGTGCCGCTCTTAAAACCTGTTCTTGGATCATTGACTGCTGACAGTCCATTGCTTCTACCTACTCCAGCGCCGCCAGTGACCGTCCTTCCCGTTTTATCCCAATCATCAACCGCCCAAGCACCAGCTCGTGGTGAATGCTCTAATCTATATTTTTCAAACTCAACTTTCTCAAGGTCCCGCCAATCTCCGCCAGCGGGGATAAATGCTAATCGCTCCCACGTCTTACGTTGAAGCATTGGAACCCTATGCATCGGACCTCCATTAATTTCGTCTCCAGGTAAAGGTAACAGTCCAATTACATCTCCAATTGTCTTGAGTGGCTTAATTTCAGGTTTATATATAAAGGCAGGCATCCTTTTTTCATTCCTTGCAATCAGGAGATACCTTTTTCGGTGCTGCCCTAAACCTCCAATCTCACCGCAATCATGAGTTTCGTCGTTAACCAGATATCCGTATTTCCTTAACGTTGCTTTGATGAGTTGGAGAATCTTTTTGCCTCGCGTCATTATTCGAGGTACATTTTCGAGTAAAAATAACGCTGGAAGCTCCCCTCCATAATCCCTGCAAGCCGCTAGTGAGATATCGATGCCGCGGATCGTCAACAAGTTAAGGGCTTGATATTTCTTGCTACTTGCTGACTTCTCAGGTAATAAGCCACTGAATCCCTTACAAGGTGGAGAAGTGAATATTACATCTGGGACTTGTTCGCCAAAAGCCTTCCATATGTCCCAAGGAGAAGCTTCCTGCCACTCTTTAGGTGGTTCATTTCCGTAGAAGTCTGTATATTGCTGCCGATCAAACAAATCCATCTGCACTGCTTTTCCGCCCGTAATTGCTTCGTAATTTTTGCAAACAACAGGATCTGAATCTATGCTGCACAACGACCTGAACTTTGCGATTTTACCCATGTATTCTGCTCTAGAACCTGAGAAGCCTAAACTTCCTCCACCAATTCCTCCGAATAAAAATGCTGCTGTATATTCAGTTTTCAATTAATCAATCCCCCGGATAACAAGATGGTATTTTAAAGACATCGTCAACAATTGATAAGGTAACTTGGTTTTCATCTTCTTCAAATTCAGGATTCAGTTCTTGTTGTTGTGTCAACTGTTTCATTCCCCTCGTATTCAATGACTACTTCCATATGTGGGCTCTTCTTATTGGGTTCACCTAGAACAGCCTTTAGATCAATGTGATTGAATGTATCATTGGCAATGATTCCGATTTTCCTTAATCCATCAAGTGTCCACTTACCAGCATAGTTATCTGGGTCCCGACCTCGGTTATCTCGGAAGTGGTAGATCAGTTGAACTTTACATTTAATGAGCGGCTTTGCTGGTATAACTTTTTGTGCTTTCGCTTCCCAACCTACTTCTTCTTCCCATTGATTCTTAGCCTTCTGTCGGGCAAAATGATGCATACGCTCGATAACGTTAAGTGATGGGGGAATGGCATGTATCTTTAAAATGATCGTCTTCATGTTCGATATGGAAGTATTAGGTGTAGGGATAACTCATCCTTGCCACGAACAATAATCGGTTCCATCTGGTCATTCAAACAAAGCTCGATTTCCATAGTCCCAATTGCTTTAAGTGCATCAGCAAGGTATTTTCCATTGCAATTAACAGTCAATGCATTGCCGATGTATTTTTTTACATCAACGGTTTCTTTTGCACGCTTTTTTTGTTCCTTAGATTCGATCACAATCCCATCTTTACTAAGGTTTAGTTTAACTAGATTTGACTTGTTCTCTTTTGCTACAATTAGCACTCTTTCCAGTGCCTCAGTAATATCACGCTTATTAACGGTCATCTCTGTTGAGAAGCTAGTCGGAATGAGTCTTTCCGTCTCTGGATAGCTTCCATCTAAGATTCTGGAATAAAAAGTGAATTCATTAGATTTCACGAGTAATGCATTGTGAAAGCTGATTTCCAATTCATCGTCGCCTAGAATCTTGGCAAGTTCTACTAAAACCGAACCATGTAGAACGGTTTGAAAATTTTCTCCTTCGTTTTCAAAATCAATTCGAGCCAGACGATGACGATCACAGGAAACAATCCTTAGAGACCCATCTCGTTGTGCAAACAATGTACCCGTTAGGATAGGCGTTGCTTCATTCGTACTAGTGGCATATGTCGTCGTGGCAATCAGTTCTTTAAAGTCCTTACCTTTCATTCGAATTGATGACTCGTTCACAATTGGAAATGGAGGGTATTCTTCATGATCTAGCACATCTAATTCGTATTCTGATTTATCAGTATGGAGCACAACTTCACGTTTTCTAGTCTCAATAGTTATTAAGCCAGATAGCTTTTTCACAATTTCGGAAAGTTCTTTACCTGGAATTGCTGCTGATCCACTTTCAATGATTACTAAGTTTTCCGAATTAATTACTGGCTTCAGGAATGTTTCAGAATTCCCCGCAACAATTTCAAGACCTGAGGAGTTAGCTGAAAGGATAATATGCGACAGGATTGGAATCACATCTTTCTTTGGTAAAAACTTAGCTGCATTGTCCAAATGCTTACTTAATACAGATTGTTCAATTTGTATTTTCAAATTATTTCCTCCTCGGGAACTGGTGTTCTATTTCAGGGTGTAGCGTTGCATTGGATTACTGTTTAGTATCCATTTCACTTTTTTGCCTAAAACCGCTTATTTTTAATTCTGTAGTCTTCACCGTCAAACTTGATAGGCTTCGTATTCATCATCATCCGTGAAAAGTTCCTTTGCCCGACTTTTCGAGCTAATTCTTCTGACGTTAGATTAGTTGTGTAAATCGTATGCCGTCCGCTTCTGCCATCGATGATCTCAAACAATTTTTCCGTTGCCCATGTCTCGCCTTCTTCTTCCTTTCTTGCTTTCTCTGCTCCGATGTCGTCAAAGGCGAGAATATMCACTTTGGATAGTACGTCCAAAAGTTCAGCCTCTGTAAACTCACTGCTTTTGTTGTATGTGCTTTTAATGATCGTGAGCAGCTTTGGCACAGAGATAAATATTGCCAAGAATCCCCTTGCTTGCAAAGACGTGCAAATCGAGTAGGCAAGATGTGATTTACCTAAACCATACAGTCCTGCGAATAGCAGGTTCTTTGGTCTGTCGAGTGAAAATTCTTGTGCATACTCGATGGAGAGCTCTAACGATTTTTTTAAAACTGGTGTGTCTACTTCAAAGTTATCAAACTTCGCTTTCTCCAAGTCTGGATTTATCGTGCTATAGCGGTCTACCATATGCTTAATTTTCTGCGCTCTTTGATTCCGTTTTACCTCCCGAGCCTGTTCATTCTCCCAGCATACACAGCCACGATTTTTGGTGATCAGTTTTCCCTTGTCTGGTCCGCCTAAGATTGGCATCTGAATTATTACGACTTCGTTTCCGCAACCCTCGCAGATATGTCGACCGATCTCAGAACCCGTAGTCGACCCCGGAATTATGCTTTTCAGAACTTCGCCCATTGACTGAATTTTTTGCACCCCGTTTCTTTAGGTCCTCGCGGTACCAGTTTAGAATCGTTAGATAAGCGCTGCGACTTTTTTGAACTCTTGCGGTCTGTCCACTCAACCAACTTCCAAATCGAATGAAATAGTCTTGAAGTTCATCTTTCAACTGGTTTGAGAGTTTGCGGTACTCTTCATCCGTTAAGAAAACGAAATCAGCATACTTCCGTTTTGATTTGGCGTCGACAGGCGCAACATCTTTTATATCTTCTTCTTTATCTATATCTATTTCTAAATCTAAATCTATACACCGGACATCAGCGGGACCGTCCGGGACATTTCCGGGACATGTCCCTAAAATATCCCCATTTTCAATTTGAGGTTGTTTTTTTGCCGCCCGTTGCTTCGCCTTTCGAATTCTTTCATATTCCTTTACCTTTTCCATGGATTCAACGTTCTGATGCTTTTCCCAATTATTTACGTATATCGCTCCGTCATCCATCGAAATCATTCCGAGTTTCTGAAAAGTTGTTAATGCAAATCTTACTGTATTAATACTTTTCTTGAACTTGTTTGCCAGCATGTCGTCCGTGAACGGTATAGACTCAGTTAACATAATGTATCCACCAGCGTTACTCCTACCTGCAAGTGTCAGTAGGCGAATCCATATAATTATTATTGCATCAGCCTCAGGAAGACTTTCAATAAAATCTATTTTGTCATGTTCGAACATACCCGTGTTTAGCTTTATCCACTTGATGTCAGACACTCTTTATCACCCCAATGGATCAAATACATACCGTCTTCCCTGCCATAGAATGACGCTAGGAAGATTCCCTTGCTTCTCGACTACTGTTACTTCATCCGTGTAGTTTCGCTCTCCAATGACCTCTAGAGCCCGTGATGAGAAGCGAATTCTTGTAATGAGTCCTTCGTCCTGTAACATATTTAGATATTTAAAAACACAAGATGGTGCTTTTAGTCCTACACCTTTGCCGATCTCGCGAAGAGACGGTGAGTAGCCTCTTTCCTGATTGTATTTGCGAATGAATTCTAAAATTGCTGTTTTCATATTATTACTCATGATTGAAACCTTCCCCCACCGATAGATCCATCTGCGAATCCAACATTCATCTTCATTTTTAGCATGTGAATGTTTTCCCGCATGCTATCATATTCATTTCTGTATTTTTGCATAAGACCATAAGCTTCAGCTTCATCGACCTTCAGACGTGCCACCAGCAGCTCTGCGTTCTCTCTCTTGGGCCTTGGTGTCTTAGGGTCAACCATAGCCCTTGCAAACTCAATATCACGGTGTACGTGGAGTAATTTATAGTTGCGGTCATACTCCGCGGACACCTCGCCAATGAGGTATAAACATTTTGAAAGGTATTCGATTTTTTTCATTAAAGGACCTGGATTATCTTCAGGGAGAGGCTTTGTTAATTCTTTGTAACGTTTTATTTCTGATATATAGTGATCAAGATTCATGTCGTGCCACTTCCATTTTTAGATATCCTAATTCAACAGCTGCTGTTCTTATAGCTTCCATTTCCTCTTCTGGGTAACCCCAGTGTGGGCAATATAGACCACCATAACCATTATTGTGGTTTGCATCATCATCCCCAAAGATATAATCTCTAAAGTCATTAACTAAGCCCCATAAGGTTCCACCGTGTGAGAAAGCGTGCTTTTGTTCGCGAGTCTTTCCTTCTTTACCGTTCTCCATCAACATAGGCTCGCCAGTATAATCGTCTGTATACCACAATCGATCATTAGCCCAATGAAAAGCAGCGAATCTGTCATGTTTCTTCGAGTAAAGGAATTTACGTCCTCTGGTACCAATCTCACGAATCAATTGATTTACTAAATCAATCCGCTCTGGATGATCAAAAGGAGTAGATTTAAGATGAGGTGCCGAACTTCCAACTTTACGAACCCTTACTTGCTTGCAGAAATCAATGAAGGTAATGTCCCAACAATCGCTCGCATCTAAAAATTCATCGTATTTAGCAGCTCCTGCTGATTTGGCCGTTTTGAGAATGGTATATGCTGGGTGGTCTCCCCACATCCCAGCTGGGTAGCTAACCTCGAATAAGTTAATCGATTCCAACTAACATAACCTCCTCTCATTTTTGATATCAAGAAATTTCAAAATACTTTTTTACAATATCAGCAACATTGTCATAGTTGTGATGCTTGTCAATTGATTGTGTGACTTCCTTTTTCTGAAAACCTCTACTTTCCCTTCGGCTATCCTCTTTGTAACTCCAACTTTCCCACATCAATTTATTCGCATAATCACTTTGAAGTAAATAAATATCTCCGCTATCATTAATATTGAATCGCGTCCGACTTCCATCTCCTGAGTATTTAGGATCAAGATCACCTAAGTACATTTCCCTTGTGCTAGTTTCTTCCCGCTTGTATGTCATTAGTTCTTTGGCAAATTCCCTTGCTTTATCAAGAAAGTCAGAAGGTCGCTTTACGATGAAAAAATGTCGAGAGTAATAATATTGAGATATGATTAAAACGTAGTTGAACATCTTATTCCTCCTATTATTTCAGTTCATTACCTTTGGATTTAAGTTCTGCAATGAAGCGACTTGGTGCCATCTCTTCAGTCTTACCCCAATTACGAGTCATCTTCGATGATGTAATGGTTAGAAACCGCTTTGCCCTTGTTACAGCTACGAATGCCAACCGCCGCTCTTCTTCCATATCTCGTGTATTACGGCTAGGGAATATCCCCTCATTCATGCCAATTAAGTACACGTTCTCGAATTCAAGTCCCTTGCTACCGTGTACAGTCATGAGCTTAACAGCGTCACGTTCCTCCATGAACTTCTCTTGAATGTCCCTGATCTTTACCCACTTAAGGAACGCTGAAGGGCTGTAATCCTCGCCTGCTTTCTCTTGCCTTTCCGTCCAATATAAGATGTAGGTAAGAGCCTTACTTATGTCCTCTTTCCTATTAAGTAATAAGCGTTCTTCGTAATGATCATCCAGCTTTAACTTTCTGATCAGCATTTGGAAAGCATCTGTTGCAAAGTAGCAGCCCCGTACATCCTCGGCAATACTATGAAGATCACTTCCGTACTGATAAACCTTAGGATCATCCGAACGAATAAGTGCATGCCATAATGGCTCTGAATTTCTTATCGCAACTTCTTCAGCTTCTTGGATTTGCAATTCACTTAGATGCATTTCAGGAAATCGCAGGACCTTTTTGAACGCGAATTCATCTTTCGGGTTAAAAATCCAATCTAGATATGATAGTAAATTTTTCACATCTGGCTGCTTTAGTGGGTCATCTGAGTTACTAATAACCATACAAGGGATGCCCTTGCTTCTTAAGAAGTTCCGCGCTTCCTCTACTAATGCATTCGTTCTGGCCAATACAGCATAGTCAGAATATTTCTCTTTGGGATCTTTTTGCAGGATACCTCTAACTAGAATATCCATTTCAATGTCTTGATCTTGGACAGAGAGGATTTCAACTTCAGGACCTTCTAGAGTGGAAATAAGCGTCTTCTCAGTTTGGAACACGTTATGACTAATCAGGTTATTAGCTGCTTCAACAATCTGCCTTGTTGAACGATAGTTGTGTTCCAGTTTTATTGTTTCGGTACCTGGGAACTCTTGCGGAAACTCCAAGATGTTTTTTACCCTAGCACCGGTGAATGAGTAAATGGTTTGATAATCGTCGCCAACAACAAACAAATTATGCGGGTTATGGAGTTGTAGGAATAGTAGTTGATCATTGCTTGTGTCTTGCATCTCATCAACGTATACATGCTTCCACATTTTCCGATAGTACTCAGAAACATCAGCATGATTCCTAAATAGGTCAACTACCTTTGGGATTAAATTATCGATGTCAACCGCATTGAATCGTTTAAGCTGCCATTGATACTCATTCCAAGCGGACGCTTCTTCGGACATGAACACTTTATCTCTTTTATCAAGAATTTTACTAAAGGTTGTTTTAAATCCGAATTTGGTAAGGATAGCTTTAATAATTTCTTCCCGATCCTCTTGTGAGTAAATCGTGAAATGTTTATCAAGTCCTAAACGTTGACTCCATTCCTGCAATATTCGAACAGCCAAAGCATGGAACGTACAGCAGACTAATTTCTTCGTTTCACTCTCACCGATCAGTGGTTTGAGCCTTTCTTTCATTTCTTTCGCAGCGGCACGAGTAAATGTTATTGCGATGATAGAAGATGTTCCAACACGGCAGTTAAGGTTTAAATGAGCTAATCGGCGGGTGAGGGTACGGGTCTTGCCCGTACCTGCTCCAGCTAACATAAGAATACGTTCCGATTCTGATAATACTGCTTTAGCTTGCTCATCGTTAAGGCCGCTTGTTAAATCTACAGTTGCCATACTTTCCACCCACTCGACTCCACCGGATTGACAACACCTGCAATGAGGATGTTATCCAGTTTATGCGAGATTTCATTTAAACCACTTAGAAGGTTACAAAGGTTCGTTTCATCAAGATGCTCGATATTATCAAGCGCAAGTACCTTTAAAGGCGGATTTGCTCGTTCCAAAAGAGTAACCAAGAAAGCGGATAAGAATAATAATTGCTCACCAGTTGAAAGTACATCAAAATTCGTTTGACGCTCCCCGTTTACCCAACCGAATTGAAAAACTTCTTTACCTGTTTCAGATTCCATTGAAAAGAACACTGGATTTTGTTTCCCCATTAATAGCAGATTTTGATTGATTGAGCGTTCAATGGGGCCAAGAATGCTCTTAACCAGTTCACCTTGTATTCCTTTGGCACCAAGCGCTTCCGCAATACTTTTGCAAGCTGCATGATAGTAGCGTGCTTTACTAGCACTTATCATGGCTGTCTGTGAATTAAGCAGGGTAATCTTCGCCTTCTCCTTCTCCTCAATAACTCGTTCCAGTTCATTTATTTGACTAGTAAGCGCAGCGAACTGTGGCTGGAGTATATCAAGTGGAGCAAGAGTTGGAGCAGGTTCATCCTTAATGCGAATCAATTCACCCTGTAACAAATGCTGAGTGTTCGAATCATTTAGGCGTGACTGTTGAGCTGTTTGTGCTGCAACTCTAATTTTTTCTATTTCGGATCGAATTTGATCATTATCCTTTGATTCCTGTATAAATAATTGATGTAACAGTCTCTTACCAGTTTCTAAGTTGTCTTCCTCTTGCTTAAGCAAGGAGATCTCCGATGACAGTTCAATACGCTTCTTTATTAGTTCATCAAGTTCGATTTGAAGCTTTGGTCCATTCATGGTTACATGCCCCGTGAATTTAGAAAAATCTTTATCACAACTTATTTGATGATGAATGACGCAAATGCCTGCGCCTTTTTCCTGAATATTTTTCAGCACCGTGTTCATTGTATATAGCTCGGCAGTTAATTTAGATTCCTTCACCTTTATTTCATCCAGCTCAGCCAATTTTTCATCTCTGATGAACCGAGCCGCATTAATTCTTTTTTGAAACTCGCTAGATTCCGAACTTATATCCGATTGCTTGATTCGAGATCTTAAATCCTCTACTCTGACTTCATAGTCATTTTCATCTGGGATTTCAAGCTTCGAAACAAGCTTCTGGATATCATCCTGCAACTGGGATATCCGTTCTTGCTTTTGATCCCATTGACGCTTTATTTCCTGCCCAGCTTGTATTTGCCCATGAACATTAGTAAGATCCAGTCGCAACTGTTTAATTTCATCTTTTTTAGCTACAATATCGCGATCAGTCTCTTCCAGTTTATTTTTCATTTCGGCTAGCTCACGAACAGCACCAGTTGCATCATCTTGTTTCTTATTCCAAGCTCTCTGCTGAGTTTCGACCCAAGCAAGCATGGACTGAAGACCGGATGACAAATCATATCCTAGAGGCCATTCATTTAGGCTCTGAGTAATTAGTTCATGAGTCGTTTCGTATAAGTCCCTATTTGCACCTTTTAATTCAGGTGTAAGAAGCTTTTTACTCAGGTGTGCTGACACTTTATTTTTATCCCAGTCATCGTTAGTTATAGGTGACAATGAATAGATAAAGTCTCTACGTTTGGTATCAGACATATCAAGGAACTGCTGAAAATCGAACACAATTGGAAAACTGCCAACTTCACTTACTACCCTTGAATTCATTTGGGTTGCGTTCTTTTCACCTTTATTTGGTGATACAGTCAATGACTCACTATATTTGATATCCTTTGAGCCATCACCCTTTAGCTTCTCCGTACGAGTAATCAATCGATCAAACGAGAAACTATCTAAGCCTATACCTGCTGACATTTCATCACCGGAGCTCAGTTTAAATGTCTCTTGATTAGTTCTACCCTTACCTGGTATGTAACCCACCATGGCTAACTGCACTGCTTGCAGCCGGGTTGACTTGCCAGCACCATTTGGGCCAATGAATATATCCTTACCGGTAAGAGCTTGTTCAATGGTATTTCCTTTGATATTTTTAGTTCGAATGGTCTTAATCATTAGAATCGTGTTCCTCCTTCAGTGGATAAAAGACTGAATTCTGCATTTTCGTGACTATCCTCAGAAGTAGTGCTCACTGTTTCAAGCACTTCTGCACCTTCAACTAATCCCGTTTCCTTATACTCTTTGGATATAGCCTCTAGCTCATTAAGTGACATATCCAACTTATAGCCGACTACCAAGACACTAGCAGACCCATTGACTACTCTGATTTTTGAAGGTGGCATGCTTGGCTGTTGTTTAATTGATGACTTCCATGCAAGCGTCTGAACGATCTTGTCACCATGTTCTTTATTAGAAATCAGATTTTGAATGACTCGAATTGTATCAGTGCAATCATGGCGACCATAAACACCTATGCTTCCTTGAAAAGGAATAAAGATTCCTGATCGTTTTTCTTCATCTGACAAAGATTCCGACATACACAACTTCCCAGCATCTCTGTTAGATTCGATTTTTTGCATTAGCTCTCTGGCAAATCGAACTCGAATATCTAGAAGGACAGTCGCGGAGCTTACTACTAATCCACCTAAGGCAGATTTACCGACTGTTATTTTATGAGACCAAAACTTATCTGCTGTTCCGGTAGCTGGATCTAATTCAATGTAAGGATTGCATACCTCACGGCCATCAGGAAGCTTCATTGTGTCAGGTGTAATAGTCGGGATCCCAGCTACAACATTACACGCTCTATATCCTTCAGCGCTTATTCCCCAGTCGCCATTGTCCAATTGCATCAAGTGCCCATCCAAGTTACTGAGCTTTACAACACCAACAGCTTGATTAACTTTAACGTACAACTGACCATCAGAAACATTAGCAGGAATCCATTCTTGCGGATCTTGAATAGTTACAATTTCACTCATAATTACAATTCCTCCAAATCATCAGGTATAGATTGAAGAAAATCTTCTATAGTTAAACCCATTTGAAGCTTCCTATAAATACCACTTTTGCTAATATTAAATTTATGAGAAATCTCACTTATCGACATTTCTGTTCCATATATGATTAATTTCCTTTCAACTCTTTTCGATTTGCCGACTTTGGTTTTTAATGCTGTTTCTACTGACCATCCCTTTGCTAATCTGTCAGCAAATGTTTTTCTGTTGATCCCGTATTTTTGTAAGGCATCTTCCTTTGATATATATGTCTCATCAACAAACAGTAAAGTTGGATCATATTTATTTTTGCTATTCCTTGTATTGTAATTTTGTTCAGTTCTTGTTGCCCATTTACAGTTACTTGGTAAATAGCCCTTGTTATTATCGATCCTTTCAATTGAGGTTTCTTTTTCACCGAAAACACTCGCATGAGCTAAATAAGATTCATACATATCGTCAATAAAACTTTTGAAGTGTGTCCATTGATCACAAATAGTTATTCCGCGACCGCCGTAATCTGGGTAAGCATTACTGTTTTCATTTGTACATCGATCCTTCATATTTACCCATATCCTGTAGAATCTTGTCTTCGACAATCCATGCCGTAAATTACCGTGTTTAACAATAAGTTGCATTGTTTACCTCACCGTCTTTGCGGTATAATAATTCACATCAACAATAATTTTCACCCTGAAAGGTCTGCTACTCCAATAGCAGGCTTTTCTTCATTACAGTACCTTTTTGTTAAAACTTCCTTAGCCTCTGCATGAAATTCAGCTAATTTATTGGTTAGAGTTGCCGCCAAGATTACATATTGCATTTCCCTGTAACTGTCTTTTTCATTCAATGCTTTTCGTGAAGCTAACTTACTCGCTTCGATTAACAACTTAATCGACTGTCCATCAAGATTGATTGTGGCTGTCGCTTTCACTTGCATTTCCCCTTTCTGGATCTTCCTGCGATCTAAAATTCTTTTTAATTCTTCGAGCGTAAAAGCTGCCTACTGAGGGAGCTGCCATCATCTCATCAAATGTTTCAACTGGTACGCCATAATATTTGTAAGTTGTTTCTTTACCGATGAATTGAATATGAAGGATATTTTGAATCGCATCGTAGCCAACTGCGGCAATGTTTGAAGATACTACTGGAATGAAATCCATGATCATTTTCCCTCCCTAATCTTTGTCATCTGTTCCCATTGATCGTAAGGCAGTTCACGGTATTTGAAATATAAGCCCTCTTTTTTTAACTTGGAAATCATCGTTGCAACAGATTTTTCAGTCTTACCGATTGCAAAGGCTAATGTCCGAGGCTCATCAATTTTGTGATATTTACATATATAAATGAGGTCATCTAACTTAAATGGCTTGCCTTGATTAAAATGGAAATCTGGATGAAACTCCATTCGACCAGAATTGTCGTAACAGATTCCATCTATCCTATCGTCCTCTGGATTTCCCCTGCGGATAGGCTTCATATCTACAAGTAATCTTCTGGCCTAAAATTCTGAGCAAATTCAAGTGCATCCTCGTAATCGATCCGCCGAATGTGAGAATACTTAGCTACACTGAAACGAACTTTGAGCTTGCTCCAAATCATTCTGCGATGCCTGCCAACAACAACATTAAATTTATCATCGGTTGCCTGGTATCTATCTTTAGTCAATGAGGTTGATCTAATCTGAACGGCACTTTGTAACACGAAGCACTCACGATCATTTAACGTTACGCTATCTCGTACTTCTTGAACCATAAGCTGCACTTCTTCAACCTTCTCAGTCACATCTAGATGCATTTGGCGGATACCCTCCACCAATCCCCGTATTGCCATTCCCTGAACTTCAGTTAATTGCATTTGTCTCTCAACTATACTTAAGAACTCCGGTTGTTCAGCTGTTTGCATCGTTCACTACCACCTTTCTACCATTTACAGCAGGTTTGATTTGTTCAATGAATGCCTCAAGCATTTCAATACTTTCCAACAATCGTTTCTTCTCGCCTGCGCTAGCACTAGCTACTGCACCGAGCATAAATGAAGTAATACCTACTTTTTGTAAAAACTGCTTAACTTGAATGCTAACCTGGATTGTATTGTTATCAGCTTCGAACCGAAGTTTCTTCATCTGAGCTGCCGCCATCTGTTCATCAAAATTGTCAGGTTGTTGCAGCCTCAAAGCATCCAATTCTTCATTTACGCTTTTATAACCGGATTTTAACTGTTCGATCTTTACTCTCTCTTGTTCAAGAGCTTCACTTAATTTCTCTTTCCAAACTTTCTCCAATTGCTTAATCCTGACATCTGCTTCTTTTTCTTTTTCCCGTACAAAGACAGCTGATTCTTCTTGAGTACGTTCAACAGCTTCTGCTATTGCCTCATCTAACTGGTCAGCAGGGATAACATTTCTATATTTTCGCTGCATCTCCAACTTTTCACGTTCGGCTTCATCAGCTCGTTCTTCAGCGTTCCGTACTGCCTCTTCTAATCGAGCTTTTGTTTCAACAAACGCCTTATGAGTACTTATAGTCCCTGCATCCACTTGTTGAATTATTTCAGGAGTAGCATTATCAATAATGAATTTTGCCTTATCAAACTGTTTTCCGCTTCCAAACCCGACTTGTTCAGCTACAATATCCCTGACTTGCCCCACTTCATGTTCAGGTAAATTTTCCTTACCTGAGGTCATGCGTTCCTTGGCTTTCAGTTTCTCAACCTGTTCCAATCGTTTACCCCATTCAACTCTTTCGCTAAATGTGAATTCTTTACGGTGCTCGTTCTCAGAAATTTCGATACGTAAATGATGCTCGTAGTCGGAAACGGTCATCTCACGAACTTCCACATGTGACCTTTGCAGAAAGATATGAGCTCGTAACCTTCTCTCACCAGCAATCAGTTCAAGATCGGGAGTCACAACTATTGGATTAATAAGACCATTAGCCTCAATATCTTTAGCTAAGTCCTCGATATCGCCAAAGTCCTTACGGATTCGTTCACTAACTTTGATTTTTCCAATTTCCAAAAACACTCTGAAATCCTCCCTTCTGTCTATCGAATTATGTAATCAACTGTTACCTTAAAAAAATCAGCAATCCTAATTAATGTTTTGTAGTCTGGTTCCCTGCGGTTGTTCTCGTAATGAGACAGTGCTGCTCTCTTAATCCCTACCTTTGGAGCAAATTGATATTGAGTTAAGCTTCTTGCCTGCCTCAACTCAGCAATCTTGTCGCCATACATTGAGATCACCTCATCAGTGCTAATACAATACCGAGGACAATCAGCAGTGCTCCTAATGTCATCAATAGAGCGTTCACAAATCCTCTAGCTCCACTTATTTCATCTTCTTCAAGAACTGCTGGAACTTCTTTCATTTCAATCGGCATACCTACTGATTTCAGTAGCTTTGTTTCAATTAGTGCCTGTACGGATGATAGGGCGAAGATATAGCTTATATAGAAGGTAATAGTTGGTGACAGCAGATATCCGCCTATCACAATCGCTGAAACCCAAATACCAGCACACCAGTAGCAATTCACGATGTTTCCAATTAACCTTCTAACATTGCCACCTTGAAGCGTGAATGTAATGTTCTGGCCATCAAAGCCACGTGTAACGAAACGTTTACGAATCGGTTCAGTGATTTTATCAAATACGAATAAGTGGGTAATACGGAACACAGCTAGTGATAGGATGATGAAGGTTAAAATATTCATTCACTACCTCCTTGGTAAATGGAGCATCTTTGCGACTTCACCAGCACAGTCAACACAGACAAGCTTTCCGCTTATGGTTTTTAGTCCATCTACAGTAGAACAAAATATACATCCCGGTTCGTATTTTTTGAGCATGATACGTTCCCCATCAACATAAATCTCAAGCGAATCTTTCTCTTTGATTCCGAGCGTATCCCGTAATTCTTTAGGAATAACTACACGTCCAAGCTCATCTACCTTACGAACAATACCAGTTGATTTCATTTATTTATCCTCACTCTCATCAATTACTATTTGTTGGTATTCAACAATAACTGGACAATTTTCAATAGTCGCGATCAACTTTCGATCTTCCCCGTATACGTGGTATAAGGATTCAGTATGATCCTCATATTCCGTACCAGCATCAACGATCTCAATAATCACGCGCCCTTGGCTTAACTCACATCCCACTTCATATTTACGATTAGGTATAGACGCAACAGTGACAGATTGGATAACGGGTATTTCTAAAATGATCATGTAATCTCTCGCCTCCTTACTCGTCTTCCTTTACTACTCTGTGAATCCATAAAGGATAAGTTATAATTGCCAGAAGACTAAAAACCCCGAAACTGTTCCATAATGTATGTAGGATCATGAACGTGGTCCTCGCAATCCCATAACACTTAAGAAAGTATTTTCACGCTCCAAAGCAGTAATTCGTCGATGCAGGCTATCAATCGCAGGAGTTAGGGAAGCACTTCTAAACCCGAGCTCTTTTTCTAACGCATATATCTCAGCTGTAACTTCATACTCGCCATTTGCTAATTGCCGATACAAACCGAGCAACAACATGTAATTGGCATGGGAAGACATCTTATGAACCTCCCTCTTCACATCATTTGTATTTCGAGTTTTTCAATTTCCATGCATAGCTCTTGTTCCCATTCAAAATCGCCAAGTTCATGAGCAATCAGCGTAGCTTCTTTTAATAGATCGAGATTTGCAATCATCATCATGTTTTTTCTAAGTAACCCGAAGAGTAACTTGATCTCAATTTCGCCTATGCACTTTGCTTCCTTCGGGAGATTCTGTAATGCCCAGTTCGCTAACTCGCGGTGTATAGAATGAATTGCAAGCATCAAAACCACCCTCCCTTGGCGATCATGTAGATGAAAGCAGCTCCAACAAGGATTACCGTATACGCCTGGCCATCAGAATAATTAGAAGCTTCAAAAGTTACTCGGTCATTCCGATCAATATCACGTCCATTAATTTTTACTCTCATCCTTACCACCGCTTCCCATGAATGATTGCAGCAGCGTTAATTGGCATGAAATGAATTCGAGTGTTGTTGGATCGGCATCGTCGATTAATTGTGTGAATTGCTTAATGACTGAGTCTTTGGTGAGGTTTTTTAGGGTTTTCTCTCTCAGTAGATCGGCTATGTATAATTGAAAAGAACTCATTCACATCAACCACCCTTATCATCATAAAAAACACGATATTAATAATTTTGTGTATATAATTAACATTGAAGACATAGATAAACAAACCCGTTGCGAACAAAGGTTCCTGTTGCGTGTTTTTAAAACACATAGTACAATGAAAAAGTAATTAAGAATTTCATTCCATGGTTTTTAGTTTTCTAACATTCTCCACTGCAATGGAGAACAGGTCAGGGAAAAGTTCTTCAAGTGGCTTACCAAAAAAAATGGAATACATGAAAGCATTTAGTAAATTTGGTGTGGAATCACCGTCTTCAGTTTTCCTTACAGAAGAGTCTGTAACCCCAAACAATAAACCAACCTCTCTAGCAGATCCAAAATTGTTTCTGCACTCTTTAAATAGTCTACGTTTACCATCAGCAGATATTTTAGTGCTTGGGCCTCGTCTCTTTTTGTGCTGCTCGTTCATATCGTCACCTCCTTGTGAAACCAATAGTAACATGTGAACTTAAAACACGCAATACCCAAATTAGTTATTTTTATACACAAGAAAATAAATATATAGAAAGGCGTGAGTTACTTGAAGACACCAGAAGAAAAAAAGTTGTTTGGAGAGAGAATACGTGATCTTAGAGAAAAAAGGAATCTTAAACAAGATGAACTTGCGTTATTGATTGGAAAATCAAGAGATAATATTGCTAGTTATGAGACAGGAAGAAGCACGCCACCGGCGGATGCATTGATAAACATGGCCGATGTATTTAAGATTTCAACTGACTTTCTTTTGGGTAGAACTGAAGATCCCACTCCGCCTAAAATAGACGATGAACTTCCATCAGAACTAGAAATCAAGAAAAGGAAATTCAGAATGGAGATGGATGATATTCTGAGGAGAAGCAGCAATATGGATGATAAGATGATTGAACACACACTTATGGTTATGGAGATGACTTTCGTAGAGGGTTTGAATAGGGATAAAAATAAAAAGTAATTAATTCCAAAAAATTGGCATTCTATAGAACAACCGTTCGTATACAATAAACATATGATCTTACACGTAGTACAAGCAATCGACACCAAATGACACGGACATTAAATTTATCTAAAGCCGATTTGTTCCCCTATTGTTCGTGATATAATGAAATTCCATTCCMCTCMTAATTATGGGGAAATAGTAGGTACTTTGTAAAGCAAATGCTTGACAACTTTGCCGAGAAGAGAAACCGAAGTTCACTCTTCTTTCATGGACTTTTCCTGCAGCCTGCGCGTCGATGGTTTCATAGGCACTTCGATGAGTTGGTAGATGTCACGATCAAGGATGCCCAAAGTATCAGCAACTGAGAATATAAGTGCAGTTCCCATCTTTCTCTCGTTATTGATATATTGACCTGCTTGCTGACGAGACATGCCCATCTTTTCTGCAAATTCAGTGTATGAAATGCCTAACTCAACTAAAATATCTGGCAGGTTACAGTGTCCGAGCTTATAGCGCGGCATAGCTGTCCTCCATAGTTTATTTCAAACAATATCGTACCATTTGAAACAAACTTTAATCAAATCATATTCTGGGAAAAGGAGGTAAATAAAAAAACCATTCAACAATGTGCGGTAGTTTGGCGGCTCCCTGCACAAAGTAAATGGTCTTTAAGAAAATCAATATACTGATATTATACTACATAAAATTCCGTTTAAACAATTCATATGTCATGTATATTTTAGTAATTTATATGTCTTAAAATTTGCGTTGAGATGCAGTTGGAAATGTCTGTATGTGTAATTAGACATTCGGATTACCATCTCTTACATCACATAACTGGAGGGATGATTGAATGTACAAAGATCAGAATTTAGATGCATATAGAATGGCGATTCTTCAAAATGTACATGTTGAACCTGTACCACTTGGGGAAATCTGTGGGATATATAAAGAACTGGTTCCTGGTGTTTATCAAATTTTTCTGAATGAAGAACTCATAAATGATGAAGATACTGACCCTTGCGACAAAACTTTGTACATCCTTATGAAACACCACAACAGCGATAGGAGAGGCGAAACTAAGGTCGTAACTCTCGCTGACCTAGACTTCTTTAAACGACTGCGTGATGAAGTTAAACGCTATGAACAGAAAGCTGTTGATGGTTTTCTGAATAGCATGACGTATATCAAAAGATTAAAACTGAATTAATAGATGCAGGAAAGAAAAAGGCGGGCTGCCCTCAATTAAGAGGAAGCCCGCCTTTAAGATTATGTATACTACTTCATCAATTCTTGTGGAACATCTTCGTTGTAACAAGCGATCCAGCAGTTTGTTTTGCTAAATTTCTTAGCTAGGAATTCAAGGACAGCTCCAGCTTTTTTTGCAGCGAATTCTCTCATGCTTGTCCACCTCCCTTCATAACTTTAATTTGTGAATCAACTTTTGGGAATAAGGGATAGTTGTTATTGCTTGAATCAAGAAAGAAAGAGCTAATGAGTGTGATTGAAAAATAAAATTACATGCTACGATAATTACCGCGGCCACCTTGAGTTTTGGATAGTTCTTGGGATCCATCGTCCCAGTCACTCCATTAGGTGACCATATCAAAAGAACTATTACTGCAATTATATTAATAATAAATCCTGCATACCAGTAATTTATTGGGAAAAAAACCGATGTTAGGATGAAACCGATAGATACAACATTACATAGACCATTAGACTTAAAGTGYATTCCACCAGAAATGTGCCTGAGCAATGGAAATGCCCAGACACATGCTAATGCATCTATAAAATGACCAGTTAACCCTGAGATAATGAGTACACCACCAATTACAAACACGAAGTTCAATAGAACTTTTATCATATACTTCATCACAGCTGGAGATCGATTTTCATCATATTTAGTTATAGAATTAGCCAGGTATGAAGAAAGCTTGTCGATAGTAACCATCTAATTCCTCCCTTTTGTTAACTTATCCAATACTTCTTTACGCAATTGCCTATCCTGTTTGTTTTGTATGTATCCATATCCTAGATAGATAATTAGTCCTAAAGTAACGATGCCAATTATAAACAAGTGTAATGAATTGACATTAATGTTCTTACTGGAGTATATGAGAACTGAAGTTAAGAGGATAATTATCATCATCCAAATTAGATTGAACCATTCCAAGACATAAAATTTATATTTATGAGCAATGAGATTGTATCCTATTTTGTATCTAATAAGGAGTCCAGCAATTAAGAAATATATTACTGTTTGCGCTAGGTGAAAAATGATAAAGTGTGTTAAGTCATTTGCCATTAAATCCAATGTGCTTAACTTTAGACCTACAGCTGCAAAAGAAACGCTGGTATCCATTACAGTGGCTGCAATTGCTCCACCTAAAGCAACAATACACGAGAATAGCAATGGAAATCTCATTAGGGCTGCCAGCATTACGATGTATGTAAGTAGTTGAATTATCATGAAATAATCTGAATTGATTACAAATTTAAAGTAAAAATTTACGCTCCCAACCAGCACTGCCATAATAGTAATTTTCTTATCATGACCCTTAATTCGAAACTTGAAGATAGCGAAATTTAATACAACAAAAGATGCCATGTAAATAATCGAGAGCAGAAGTTTTACAAACAAATCCATTTAATTTTCACCATCCCTTTTAGTTCTAGATTTTCTCTTCATTTTCAGCAGTTCATTTTCACATATTAAATGGCGGACAAATGATGATATTGATTGCTCAGATTTATCGATCATTTCCCATTGCTCTGGGGACAAAGTCAACGACACTCTTCTTGCAATACCACCACTTGATTTTCTTCCTGATCCCTCTCTTTTTCCTCCTCTTGTCAATCAAATCACCTTCCTTTCCATTTGATTTTTGTTACATTAATCATAACTGAAATACCTTGCATCGTCAATTGATTAATGTTACATTAATCAAAAGAAAGAAGGTGCTAAATGAACGTAATCCTTGTTGTCTCGATACTAATATTTATGCCGCTTCTCAACGTCATCATGGTTAGAAAGATCAAGTCAGCTACATACAATGACATAGCTAAAGAACGTGGCTATCTCCTCATATATGCCGTTTACTGGCTTCTAACACTTCCGATCATACTTACAGGTCGAACAAACTATATAGCACCTGACTACTCGTTCAACACCTTCTGGCACATTCTCATTTGGCTTCTAATCGCTTATCTCGTCTTCACCGTTGTATTGCCTTTCGCGCTCCTTCCGTTCGTTAAAAGGCTACGTGAGAGTGTAGCAGATAACTATGATGCGAAACTGTATCCTGTAACGAATAAACAGCAGCTCATGTTTGTTGGAGTTACTATTACAGTGGGGATCTGTGAGGAGATTATCTTCAGGGGTTTCCTGCAACGCTATGCTGTGAGTTTGGGGTTATCGGAACTCGTGGCTTTCGTAGTCATCTCAGTTATCTTCGGGGCAGGACATTTCATGCAGGGGTTAAGCGGAGTTATCAGCTCTACAATATTCGGATTGATTATGGGATATCTGTACTTCACTACCGGAAGTTTATTAGTGCCTATTATCATTCACATTCTTTACGATGCTAAGGCAATTTACATAACGAGGGTTTTACTGAAAACTAAATGAGAAAAGGCCCTCTGAGAACTAACTCAGGGGCCTTTCTTCTATTCCATTACGCTGGCGGTTTCTCCAGGTAGTTCATAAATGATAATCGCTGCTCTAGCTAAAGCTTTCGCATCTTCTTCGTTACATTGATTCATATAGTATCCTAATAACCCAATAGCCGTTACTTTTTTATCATTTTCCAACTGACCCACTCGCCCTTCTAATGATGATTATTTATGTAGTTCAAGGTTTTCTAATTGAGTTAAGTACAAGTTCTTCTGCGACACTTACTCCACAATTGATTCGATAAACAATCACCCCTAATCAGAATTAACCAAAATAAAAAACCACCATTGTCATTCAAAAGGAACAGAATAGCAAGAATGCGAATACCTTCTTTTCAGGGCCTAGGCAAACTACACCAATTTCAAAATATCGAATAGGCACAATTGAACATACCAATCCTATATTTTATGGGTAGATTAACAAATATTTCGGCGCATACTGACTCTCACTGTATGCCCGCATTAATATTGTCGATTGCTCAAAGTTCTGAATGAACTTAGACTTATCAATATTTACCGTGATTTCACTGTCAAAATATTGATAAAGCTGTAGTTTAGTTAGAAGATATTACTTTCTTCTGTACTCTCTTACTTTTGAATAAAATAGTAGTTTAAATTTTGGAACGATTAGAGTGTGATTGTTGCAATAGATCAAAATTTTCTTAAGTACGTTTCAATTCAACATCTTATGTATTAGAAGATTTCCTGACTACTCCATTACCTAATAATAGATACATGTGTCCTGGTTGACCTTCCATGTTGCTCAATATAAACTTATCCGTCGACTATACTTCCACATAAAATAAATAAATGTCTGTCATAATGTTCGAATATTAGAATAATAAATTCCTTATTTCCCCGTACATCATAGTTATACTCCATAAAAACATGTCAGTCATCCTCTAGAATTCTTCTAAAAATTTCTTTAAAATAAAATATTATTTCTAAATAAAAAATCTACAACTTATCCTATTTTTTATAGTCATTTTTTTATCCTCCTCATAATAATTAGATTATTTAAAAAATGAAGTCACATAATAGTTTGGTGACTTATCGATAATATTAAATCTTGTTCGCATTTTTTGTCAATTAAGATTTGATAAAGAATTCTGAATATTTTTGGTAGAAAAGCATCGGACAAAACGAAAGCCCTGAGGGAAAGCATCCCCAAGGGCTTTTTTATTTCTCTTCATCAATTAACACATATTCTTCCATCTCTATATCAAAAACTATTACCTGGCCTGCATCGCTATAAACCATGTCATTCACTTCTGAAACACTCAGTGTCTTCTCTTCGCCTGTCTCCTTATTCTTCACTCGGTATTCCATGAATCTCATCCCCTAAACAATAAACTCCTCAAACACTGGTAGCCGCATTGCTCCCGACTTATACCAATCCCGATATTTCACTTTACAACGCACAACCGGCTGCACATAGACGTGATCCTTGCTCTCTCCAGTTTTGTAAGCTTGAAAAACTGGCCACATTGACTGGCGAGCTGATGGTGTAATCCCAAGTTCCATGGCACCGATCGGTCGGATTCTGTCACCATCTGGATAACCTAATAGCCATGAATGCTCTTTCTTGCTGTAACCGGTTATGAATACTTCTGTCCTTTGATAATTTATTACCTTTTGCCATGACCAGGAGCGAACAGATTTCATTGATCTTAAATCTGTCTCATACTTCGAGTTCTTCTTTTTAATCACAATGCCTTCGAGTCCATGCTGGCAAACGATATTAAAGAAACTCTCAGCACTGCCCTCTATTGGGCGAACGATCCTATAATGTTCAGTCTCAATAAGAGTATCTTCAAGTAGCTGCTTGCGATGTTCTAGAGGCAAACCCGTTACATCTACGCCGCGGTGGTACAAGATATCGAAAGCCATAAATACAACTGGTTTACGCAACTTGCTCGACCGAAACCCTGCGTTCGTCGCTTCAAAATCTGCTCTGCCTTGTTCGTCGAGCACCACGATCTCACCATCGAGAACAGTTCCTTTCGGGATAGGAGGATTTTGCAACTCGGGATATTTTGATGTTGCATTCGTGTTCTTCGTATATAGATTCAGTTCATCTAAGTTAGAAACAATCAATCTTATGCCATCCCACTTGAGTTCTGCAAATGTGGATGAATCGTCAAATGGTTCATTATTTTTGGCATATTGTAAAAGCATTGGAGGAATAAACATTATCTTCATCACCCATAATAATGTTACACCTTAGAGATATTTATGACTAATGGGACTTGAAGGAAAAAAGCCCGAGAACCCTTCCCCCCTCGGGCTTCATTTCTTCTTTATTGCTTTAATTAATTGATTATGTCTGTTATCTGAATGATACTGATTTACGACAAGAATTGCATGAATGACTCCAGGAATGTAAAAGAGCAACGTCAAAACAATACTTAGTAGAAACTGAAATATCTTGCCACATGACAAAACTGCCAGTGGTGGTATAAAACATAATAAATACCTCAAAATACAATCCCATCCTCTTCATTTGAATTATTTAAATATTCTGCAATTGGATTAATTTTCCTTCTACTAATGTATGAGTGGTTCAAATTATTATTAGATCGGTTTTGGCAATTTTGTAATAAACCTTGCATAGCCATCCTTGCTCTTTAGCAGATTCATGCTGTTATACCTCGGCAGCTTCAGTAGATCTTCCTCAGTGAATGGGTGAAGCTCAGACTGCAGCTCGTTGAAATTCTTCTTGTCACATCCACTAATTAGCATATATGATGCATTCGAACTGCGGAGCTCATCACGAATGTGTTTAATTTGATTCAAGTAATGAGCACTGATAATAGCCTTCACACCAAATTTAGCTAGCCGACTTAATTTATCTGACAAGAACTTTTGAGTATTCTCCACTTGATACAACTCATCGATTATAAAATTAACCTTAGTCAGCTTAGTCCGGTCACCACCAACCATCTTTTCACGAATCTGTGATGCCATCCAAAGCTTTGTCATCCAATACGTTGTGTATACGTCACGTTCTTGGTCGGTACTAAACATTGTTTCTGGCATTCTAAGAATAATAAGCTGATTTTTTTGCATCTCATTGGCTAAATTGATATTACCTGCCGTAGACTTCTTTAACATTGCCTCCATAAACGTATTTGCCTTCAGTTTATTCAAGCGATCGATAACTCCTGTGATGAGATGATCCTTTGTACCACACAACTCCTGTATGGTCTTTTTGTTGTTTCCTTCTCCAACCTTCACATCCTTGTATTCATCAAGTTCAAAAAGACTGTCTATGTTCTCAGAGAGGTTTTCGTGCTGAGACTCCGGTACACTATCAATAAATTTGTGCCGAGCCACGTGGTTCTGAAGTACCTTAAATACGTCTGTCACGCTACCGCCGCTCACAAATACAACGTTACTTGCACTTTCAAGGTATCTTTCCATTTTTGCTGAAAGATTTGTATCACCATTGCCGTTTGCATTTACCGAATTAATTAAAGTTTTTATTTGTGTAGTTTGCTTCTTAGCGTTATCGTATTGCTGGAATGGATCCAAACTTACGCCAACCTCATTGTAACCCAGTCCTTCAATTTTCATTGGGTCTTCGCAATCAATGACTAGTGTTTTATCTTTAGGAAATAGTGTTGCCACTTCACTACTTAGCTGACAGCTTGCTATGAAATCAAAAATGAATACGCACTCACCAGCATTAAGAGCATCATTACTTAAGTTTCCTATCAATGTTGACTTACCTGCACGCTGCGGCCCGATAAGAATTAAGGGCAGATTCTTATACTCTTTATCAGTACTTAAAAATGCCTGTTGATCATTACCTCTATATCGATTTGTCCCCACGCACATTCCCCCTTCCTGTAGGTCCTCAGGAACCTCAGTTTCTTGTGTTTCTACCCGTTCAATCATCTGATGTTGCTCAAGCAACTCGCGACCAGCCATGGAAATAAAACTTTGACACTCTTCATCTCCAACTTTGTTCACGGCGGCACCACGCAATAATCTGTCCGTATATTTGAATTCTCCTTTGTATGACCGGTGAGTAAGTTCGTTATCCTCCGAAATGGAATCGAACGTTCTCGCCAGGCTTTTGGCATTGTTCCGCTGACGCAGCGCGTCTTCACTTTTACTCATGACAATGATCTGAGTATCAAGAATGTTTGCAGTTGCTTTCCGTTGAGTACTATCACTAATTTTGACACCGCCATTCAGTCTCTCTAGAAGCGATTCTAACGGACTTTCGCTGTTGACCTTCTTAGTATCTGAGAACACACTGGTTACTGCATCAACGGTACCTACTAGGAATGATACTGCCATCTTGAAGACATAGCTTGTGCCAAGCTTATTTCTATCAACCGGTTTCTTGCTCTTCACTTTCTCAATCGTATGTTTGTAAGTGGATCTCCAACTAAACTGGGATACTGGGATGAAGTTATAGAACACCCCAGCTCGATCTCCGTCTTCCATGACATCCACCACATTCAATGTTGAGCGTAACAAGTCATTGTCACGACGATCTACGTTGAGGCTCAGCGCATCCTCTTTCGTATAAGAAAGCTGATACTTAGTTGCGTCTTTCCCGAACTCAGGAAGGCTATCTACCTCTTCTACGGTGATACTGGTCCATACATCTCCTATCTTCTCCTTTATGACACTAAGATGCTGCTTGGGGGCAATAAAGTAAAACTCAACTTTCTTCTTTTCGATATAGATGAAATAGGAAACCTTGGCGGAAGTCTCGAGCGAAACCTTAGTTGGAATGAAGAACTGCTTACCTAGAATGCGAGTCGCCCGGTGTTCTTCCTTCTTAACGTTCTCCAACACATTTTTGTAAAGAGATGCTATGGCCCTAGCGATCTTGTGTGTGTTGTTGTTTCTAATGGAGTTGTTTGGTTTTAGTTTGAGAAATACATACTCGGGCCGAACAATGCGGATTGCATCGCGAAGAGATATTGTACTCATGATTTATTCTCCTGGATGTACCGGAACATATCGTAAGCCAATCCGAAATTACCAGTATTAATGAACGATAGGAATTTCACAAGTTCGGCAGCAGATACCGACTCCGCCATCTTTTCGATAATGACTGAAGCCTCTTCTATTTCTGCAACTCCATCTTCTGTGTAATAAGTCAATATCCTTGGGAATAAATCCGTTGTGACAATTTTAGCTTTCATATACAGCTCACCCTTTCGTTGTAATCCTATGCTTTACGTAAGTCGCCACACAATCAATGCCCGATGTGACAAGTTTAATGCCTGCAATATACGGTCCGTATTTTAGGAATAGAACAGCAGCAGCAGTCAGCCCAGATGTAAACATTTTAAAATAACCCTACTGCTTGAATTGACTTTACAAATAACTCGGTGAATTTAGTGATGTAAGGCCAGAAAAAACAGAGCAGCCCAATTCTAATTGCTAAGTCCATAGCACCACGCATCAATTCTGCATATGCAGAGGCTACGTCCATTGTGGCCTCGACGACTTTCTTTGTTGCACCAATTGCACTATTTACGAAGTCACCTTTCTCATTTCTAACAAAAGTCATTTTACTCATTGGACCTTTCACCGACCTTTCAATTTCGCTATTTTGACAATATTGACATGAGGATGAATGAATTGAAACTAGACCACAAAATGAACAGTTATACGTTGAACTAGAAAATTTAGGAGTAGTATACTTTTGATCACGCTCCTGCCGCTAAAAATTTAATAAATACATAAGCCACAGTCAGTATTCCTGCCCACTTCATACCTTTATCCCAACCAGCAACATGAAAAATGATACACATACCTGCACCAATCAAGCCTATGCAATAAGATAGATCAATCAAGAGATCACCTACGCCTTGGATGAATCCTAATGCCGTGTCGTATAACACCGAACGAGCATGTTCTTGTACGTTATCCTGAGCCTGATTGTAGGACTTCTCAAGAACCTTTCCGAGGATGCCAAGATGACCGCCTGCCTTTGGCGCTGCTTCCGCAGGATCGATAAATGCTCCAACTTTATTAACGAGTCCAATATGAAGATGTGGACCAGTGCTGAAGCCTGTAGATCCTGACAATGCAATACAGTCTCCCGCATGAACGCGAGTACCTTCTTTAACAATCGTGTTATCAGACAGGTGACCAAAAATATATTGATAACCTGCCTTGGTTTTGATAAACACCGCCTTCCCTAAAGATGAGTCGCCGTAGTCCGCAATGCGGGAGACGATACCACCTTCAGGCGCGTAGACCTTACTACCGATTGGCATTGCGATATCTATACCGGTATGAGGTGTTTTGTGAACAGAGTCGATGGAACCAAATGGTGCTGTTATTCGAGGGGCAAGTTGGATGTTCATTGGCTTGATGCCTCCAAATTATCGCCAAATAACGTATCAATTTCATTGAACAACCACGGCAACGCCCAGAGACTGGCATATGTGACGCTATAACCAATCATCTTTGATTTAACGCCTGTTGTATCCCCGTCCATTCCACACTTTATTGTGTCGATATCCCCTTTAATAATAATGATCCATTTCCCAACACTGAGGATTTGTTTATAAAGTTTCCTTGCCCCAACATCGATACCAGTTGAAGCATGTGCAAAACCTGACAATCCGACAAACAAAATTATCGCAGTCCCTATTACTCGATACTTAATTTTGTTTCTATTTAGGTGAGCGAGTAACTTTTTAATCACCGTTTCCTCTTGCCACCCGCAGCGGACAAAATCAGGGATGCTCATTGTGTAGGCCATGATGTCACTTCCCCTCTTCCGTCCATTCGTGATCGCAAGCCGTGCAAGTAAATTCTCCTGCAGAGGCCACGTCACTCCAGCAACAATCGCAGTCATCCGGCTGCTCCCATAATTCAAGTGTGTTTACGTTAACTAAGGCGGGGCCACTTACAATAATTTCTGTGTAGACTCGCGCAGATCCGCACTCTGGGCAAGACTTCAGAGGTTTAGAAGTTGCCTTTGCACCACTCGGCGCCTTCAAATTCACTATAATTCTGGAGCCTATACTTTTAATATTCATCCTAAGCCCTCCCTGTTGTAATGATTCTGACTGTTGTAATTGTTGCAATGACCATAGTAACTGCTCGTCGCATAGAAACCTACGAAAGACATATCAAACACCTACCTAAAGTAATTTTGAGTAACCTTGTTTTGAATCTTGAGTAATGGGCTGCTGAATAACTGCAGGAGTGAAATGCCCTCCCTCGTTTTGCATACACCATTCCAATTTATCTCTCACAAATGCGGCGAAGTTCTGTCCCTTGAAATTATTAGTGCTACTCTCAATCCAATCCCAAATACGTTTCTCTCTTGCACTACCTGGATTAAACACCGCAGGCTTCCGGATATAGTTCTTATCGGCCATAGATTTCCACCGCAGTTCTATAGAGCGCTTCCGCATCTAAGAACACGGAATTTTCCACCACCCTCGCCAAAGGATAAAACTGTTTTAGGTGCTCCACGATTTCAGCAGCTCCCCCGCCTCCGAGCAACACCTCGTCATCTTTCTTCCACTTCAAAGATCCTGTCTTACCAGCTATAGCTCTGGCCATCTCAAAACGATCCTTGCTCTTTCCCGACTCTGTACCAAAGTCGAACGTGTCGCTCTCCCGGCCAATCTTCTCCTCATCTCTAAATGTAATTGCGTTCACCGTCCGGCTGCCGATGTTTAACCCTCGGATCGTCTTTCCGGGCTTTGCATGCTTATAAAATCCGATTCCCTCTGGGGCCACACGACAATCATCAATCAAAAAGACTTTGATATCTCCATTGAGAGTTAACTTCTTCATTCCCAGTAACATTGATCTCAACGCCGCTTTGTCGCGTTCATGGCAATCAATAGGAAGGTTAGTGACCATCTTTACTCGCCCAGTTCCCGAAACAGCCTTATGAAGCGCAATGAGGTTTAAAATCACGGTATCTTCATGAAGTTTGCTCTCAGTCATCATAGATTCACCATACTCCGCTTCTCGAATAGCCAACGTTCCTGCAGTGAACTTCCTTCCCTCATAGCTGCCGTACATATCATCACTTCCCTTGGAATCACCAAATTCTAATTCACGAGCCTCACCAAGGTTTGAATAAAACTCGAAATTACCCGTAGCATGCCAAACCTTTACTTTATAACGACCAACATCGATTCCAATGTTCATCTGCATCACGCTCCTGTTGTTAAGTAGTTATGAACTGTCCGAGCACTTGAGTGTGCTGTTGTGAAGAGGTTGTGAAGCAGTTCATAACTCGCTTGATGATATAGGTTATGGCCTATGCTTGGGCATGTTGCGGAGTTTTTTGAATAATTTTTTCATAGATTGTCCATCCTATTGCTAGACAGGCAATGGAAGGGATGATTATTTTGGGTTTAGGAAAAAGCAGAACGCCATTAGGGGAATTCATTGATAAACATAAAATTACGCAAGGGGAACTAGCTAAAGGAACTGGTAGGAACAGAGATACTATCTCTGACCTATGTGATGGAAGTAAGTCGGTGAGAGCCAACGCGGATACACAAATCGCAGTTGTTGGTTATTTAAGAAGGAGAGGTCACAACGTAAGTGTTTCGAATTTCTGGTAAAACGCAAAAAGCGCGCCACCGGATCTCTCCGATGACGCGCCGCGGTCAAGCTATCATATTAGGATGTAGTCTGGCCACTGAGCCGGGGGCGATTCTACCCCCAGCATATGCGAGAGACTACCAGAATAATGCAAGTACATTCAGAAAAATAAAAAAAAAGCCAAACCATTCACAGCTAGGTTTGGCGCGGTTATCAATGAAATGACTGACTTCCGCTTAGGGTGCGTTTGATAAGCTCACCATAAAGGTGCTGTGCCCTAGAATTTAATTATATCAAATTAATTAGAAATTAAAACACGAATCAGAAATCAACTTCATGAAATTTTCTTCTCACGACTACATTTAGGGCAAGGCATTCTTTCATTTGTCCGTCCGGGCACGAAACTATTTCCATCACAAAAATCACACGTTGCCTTTCGTATTGCCTCTATAATTTCTGCTTCTACATAATCAATTTCTGGATTCAGGGAAGTGGACTCGATCTGGTTACCTTTATTCTTCAATCTTCTAAAATACTTATAACCATACCATACTGACCAAAATAACAATGCAATAATAAGCTCCATACGACCACCTCCGGAAGAGTTTGATCGTATTATGCCTCTATATTAAGAGTACTACTCGTGGAATCTTATGGATCAACCATTTCATCTTCTAACCAATCTTTGCTTAACTCCGCTTTCAGAACATCTCTGTATCCAATCCATTCCCAATCAACAACACCGCTAAAAGGTTCTACTGTTTCAAAGCGAAATTCACCATGCCTACTACGTGCAACAATACCAGTAATTGAGCGAGCCTTAAACTCTTCAAATATAGTTAGCTCGACTGGTTTCTTATACATTTGAGACAAACTCAAAACGGCTGCTATGTTTTGTATTTCTTGCTCGTCACGTATAGGTCGTGTTAAACGCTGAGCCTCTTTTCGAGTTTTAATTGCTGACTCCTTATGCTGTGGAAGCATCATCCGACTAGACTCCCAAAGTCCGTTTAGTTCTAATTTTTTACTCATCTATAGTGGCCTCCAATTTTGCCTGCTCTATCCGTTGCTAGACCGGCTTTCATTAGACTTGATGCGCGAATAATTGCCGTGTTACCAAACCTATCCTTGATACCATCCAATACACTATCTAGCTTACGCATCTTAGTTACATCCTCAAAGAGATCCAATTGTGTAACTTCCTCATCATCAAGAGATCCCAGTGTAACACCAACCTTACGCACTGGATGACCATTCCAATTTCGATGAAATATCTCTCGAACTGAACCGAATACTTTTAGCGTATTGTTCGTGGTAAAAGGCATTTTACGCTGCTGACTAAATCCAGTAGGTGCATCATAAGGCGAACACATGCAAAATACATGTACCGTACCACTTGTATATCCTTTTGCTCTGGCATCACGACAAACCTCTTCCGTTAATTCCAAAAGTACGATATCTACTTCTTCTGCTGTCGTGTAATCCCTCGGCAAGGTCATTCCATGACCAATTGATTTCGGAGCTACATCAAACGTTCCTGGTGTTACTGGACTGTCATCCAGTCCATTTGCTGTACGCCACATGACTTCCGCTTGAATATCCGACTGTTTACCGAAACGCGCACGAAATTTTTGCTTAAGAACATGCAAAGGTGTCCTCGCAACGTGACCGATTGTGGTCATGCCAAGATTAACAAAATGTCTTGTCATGCGGGAACCGACTCCATACATTTTATCCACGCTTAAAGGCCAAAGTACTCGTTCGACATCTTCTTTACCAAGTGTAAAAATACCACTTTGATTTTTCTTTGCGAAATTGTCCGTTGCTTGCTTCGCAAGGATTTTAGTTGGGCCAATCCCAACGCGTACACGTATATTCATTGAAGCCGCGACCTTCTTTTGAATCATGACAGCCAGTTCTTCCGGAGTACATCGGAAATGATTGAGCGACCCTGACACGTCCAAAAACTGCTCGTCAATGGAAAATATTTCAACTAAATCAGTGTATTGTTTGTAGATATCTGTTATTGCAAGTGATACATCAATATAGCGCTGCATGTGCGGCCGCATAACGATTGCGTCTGGACATAACTGAAGTGCTTCACCAAGACGCTGGGCTGTAGTAATGCCAAAGCTTTTAGCGATAGGACATGCTGCCAAAATAATTCCTGATCTTCTGGCTGGATCACCAGCGACAACCACCGGCAAGTTATCAAGACCTGGATGTGTAGCCTTTTCGACGCTTGCGTAAAATGATTGGCAATCCGAGAGATAAATTGTGCGAACACTTTTTTCTCCCATCACAATGACCTCCGCATTCTCATTAAACTTGTCATGAGTTCAGCTTTAATCAAGGTTCGAAGCATTGTGAAATGGTGGATGTAGCCACGAACTTTATATTCAACATTAATCCCTAAAGATGTGGTTGTTGTTTTTAGAACTTTAATGTCCCTCTTTTTCATTTTACTCTTAACATTTTGTATTTCAGGATAAATTGCATTCTCAACCTCTTTTAAATAAAACAAAATATGACCATATATTATTTTATCTTTGTGTACCTTAAGCTCCTCCGTATCTCTCGCCAGCATATCGAGCAGAATAGGAAGCAAAGTAAATTCTTTGATTAATTGAACATCCTCGTCAGTCTCAACATTTGTAATGACACTCATTTAATCACCTCAAAATAAGAACATTTGTTTGTGTTTTACTATTATATACCGAACATGTATTCGTTATGCAAGTGAATTTTATGGAAAACAAAAAAATCCCCCACCAGCCTATTGAAGGCTAATGGGGGAAGGAAAATTTTCCTGAGCACTTTAATATTCTGCTTTGTTTTTGTTCTCAATAAAGAATTTTCATGTTACAATACATCTAAATTACAAATTTTAACATGGTGGTGTTTAATTGTTGAGTAAACTATCTTTAACTTTAGTAAAGAATGATACCCAAGCATCGCATATTCTAGATTTATTAAGATTTATGTCTGCCCTTGTTGTTTTCCTTTTCCACTTCTATGTCCCTTTGCCTGGATCTCAAGCTGTTATGGTCTTCTTCGTATTAAGTGGATACTTTATTTCATCGAGTATTCTAAAAGCAATCTCAGAAAACAGGTGGAGTTGGTTCGATTATCTACTAAGACGAATTATAAGATTATGGATAGTTCTTGTACCGGCTTTATTTCTCACCTATATCATTGTAAAAACGCAACTTGGAATATTTGGTGAAGAACTAAGCCCGCCAAACTTAAAAATTTCTAACTTTATAAACCCAGAGTTGTTTTTTGGAAATTTATTTTTTATGCAAGGAATATTGGTGAAAGGTGCATTTGGCTTAAATGGACCAATGTGGAGTCTAACGTATGAATTTTGGTACTACATGTTATTCCCTTGTCTAGTTTTAATATTTCGTTCGAGAAAAAAAAGCCACAAAGTAATTTATCTTTTTTTATCAATCGTTATTTCATTATTCGTGGGCCAAAAGATAATGGAATATTTTTTGATATGGTTACTTGGTGCCTTAATCCCACTTATTAAGCCTTTAAAATTAGAGAAGTCATATGTAAAGTTAATAATTACTCTGTTTGTTACTTTATTAGCAATTGTTTCGATGAACTACAAGGCAGGGAGTAGTTACTTTCTTGATTTAAGGGTTGGTTTAATATTTGCGCTCCTCACCTATCTTATCGTTTCTTTCTTTACTAACAGAAGTACCCAAAAGTATAATATCCCTAATTATTTAGCAGGGTTCTCTTATACCTTATACTTAACACATTACCCTTTAGCAAACTTAATATTGACTTGGCGAGTCTCTCCATTTTGGCCTTTTGAGGGAAACTCATTAGTAATTAAAGCAACTCTTGCACTTTTAGTCTTTGGTTATGCTTGGGTAATTGGATTATTAACTGAGAAACATACAGACAAAGTGAGGATAATGATTTCTAAATTGATTTTTAGGAAAGACGTAAAAAGTTCGACGTTTAATAATAATACTATTCCACAAAATATCCCGTAGTTAATATAAGCCCCCCACAAAGCAAACAGCAGCCTGTGGGGGCTTTTTTTTTTGTTACTCTATCGGTTGCCCTGATGCTTTTCGTAATTCATTAGCCAATCGGTGTACTTCATCTTTACTGACCTGATCTATGCAAATGGCATATATTTTACTTAACACTTCAATCAATTTGTCAGCATCTTCGACTTTGAGCATAATCTCATCCTCCTCCTTCAGATTATTCCATGCTCCTTCATTTCCATAACCTTCGTTTAGATCTACGCCAATTCCATTCATGGTTAGCCCCAGACCTTGAGGTCCGCAATCGTATTGATAAATATTAGCTGCTGCCGACTTCTTATTGTAGCTCCATGCTCGTGTCTGCCAGAATCGAGAACAAGCGCCTGCTTTGCTGATAGCTTCTATAACTGCAAACGATCCATATACGCCAGTTGTGTACTCTGGTGTGGCCTCACTAGCCGCCCTAATGTATTCAATAACCGTTGCCATTTGAGCTTTCGTTGCCTCGAAGTCCACTGCAAAGTATATACAAGACCCCGCGGGCTGACCAACCTTTTGGGCTACTTTCACGGCTGTAGCACCATCTGCCAATCCCGCAGCACGACCACCAAGGGCTCTATCAGCAGTTGTTTCAAATACCGAAACAATATCCATACCTGCTTGATTAATTATATCAGCTTCTGTCTTCGTCAACGCCTTCCATCCGGATGGGACCAAGTAACGAGCTGCAAAAGAAAATCCACCTAATGCGAATGCAGCAGCTGTCTTTGTTGTCAAAGGTGTCGCACAGTCAATTCCCTTTGTCATTGGTGGCATCCCCTTTGCTCTTTAACACCTGGATAACCTGCTTCACTCCCGGTGGCAATGGGCAGTTCATTCGACCTAAATTCTCAGTTATGCTGATTAACTCATTGGCACAATAAAAATAAATGGCCCCAGTCATTACGACAGTGGAGCCAAATAAAGTATCTATTTTGTGTGCGAGCATAACTACGAGAAGCATTACCCCTTTTTTCGCTAAACCCCTAGAACCAATACTACTGCTTAGGCCAGTCCCTTCTTTTAGAGAAGCACCAATACCACTAAGGTAATCAACGACCATCGCCCATAAAAATAAACTTAGCAAGTCACTCCACCCCCCGAATGAATATGTAAGTATCGCACCTAGAACTCCGGTGGAGGTTGTTACTGCTGCCTGTTGTGTGGTTGAGATACCAAGTAGATCGGTGAATAGTTTTTTAATCATGATTCACTCTCCCGGAAATGAAAATAGCCCCGATCGGCTCGGAGCGCATCTTTAACTCGAAATTTATAAAGTGGCATCAAACACATACATTTTTGGATAAGTCGCATGTCCGCAAATTATCTGTCCGTTATAAGCTACTATACCTTCTGGGCTGCCTGTCAATAGAGGTTGTCCGTCCTGGCCTATTGGATTGTAGTAAATTAAGTCCGTCTTAATTTGTCCGCTGCTTCCACATAGGTAGGATCTTTGAATTTTGTAACCCCCATTTGTATATTTTAGTGGATACCATAGGCTTCCACGGTAAAACTGTAAATCTTTATTCCCATATTTCATCGCATCCTGGGAATAAGTTTGTATGATTTTGTATGTTCCGTTGTATCTTTTAGCCGCATCATAAGCATACGTCCCATTTCCTAGGTTACTAGTACCTACACCTAGCAATAATTTATGAACATATTTAAGATCTGTTGTTGTTAAGTAGCACATATCCTTCTCTGCGGCCCAACACATCTTGGCAGTTGTCTGTCCCGGAAACAATGCAGGGAGAAAATCCAACTTTGTATATAATCCACAGTTAGCAAAAGTTACTGTAGTGGCTGAGTTTTTCCAAGTATCCGCATTGTAAAAAATATACCCTTTCATGTATTCTTCTGCGCCATTATTTGTCGAGTTGCCCATAATAAGTGCCCTAACCTCTTGGTTATAGTCACTAGCAACTAGCCGCATTTCGCTGGTCGTTAAGTTAGCATTTGTCTCTATAAAGGAAACATTAAAAGACTTAACAAACGTTAAATCTGGAAGAGAAAATACATTTGAAGAACCCACCGAAGGCACTTCGATTGTTATTAACTCATTATCACAAACAAACATTGAATGGTATGTTTTAAGGCTACCTATGGGAACTTCCTTAAAATTTACCGAATACTCTTTTTCATATATCGGATATCGCTTATTGTATATATCAAATATTACCCCCCCTGTAATTTTACCGTTCCAATTCATAGCTATCAGAACGGAATCAAAAGGCACAGATATGCCAGCACTCTGTGATTTGATCTGAAACCCCAGAGCCGCGTTCCAGACCATATATTCCCCAGCTTGCAACGTAAATGGGTTTGGAATTGATTCACTTCTTGTGGTTCCGTTTGAGTAATTAACAGAGAGTATCCGATTTAATGGTAAGTCCGTGTTCAAGGATACTGTTATGGACTTTTGGTTTGCGTCGGTGTTAATCAATACATCACCACATAGTACAAATGCAGAGGTGACAAAGATTGAATTTGTACCTCCTGCACTTCCTACAGCTACTCCATTAAAAAGGAGCCCAGAACCATTGTCGGACAATTTATTTAATGTATCAAGATTACTATGGGTGGGATCGCTGCCCCCTCCAGTACCTCCACCTATGGCTGACCCATTAAAAAGGAGACTAGTACCATTATCAGATAACTTATCTAATGTCGGACGATTATTATGTGTAGCAAGGTTCTTTACGACAGTTTCATCGTAAACATTTACGTCACTTCCGCTGATAATTATGTGTCCATTTGTATTGCTTGGAGATACTCCAGTACCATTACTGGAACTTCTTTTTATCAACATACTGACCTTCCTCCTTTAATTAGCAATCCAAAAGGTTAATCTATGATCCTTCAGGTATTGCTTAATGCTGGGCAAATCGCAGACAGTTAGTTTTTCTTGGGGAATTTTAAAGTTTAACCTAGTAGTAGCGTTAACGTACCAGGTTTCTTGATTGACGACTGAGCTGGTGTATCTTCCGGATATGGAGTTTACCCCGCCTGTAATCGAGGTTTTACCATTTAAACCTGCAGCTAGGTTAGCGAAACTTGAATACATACCATTAGTAATGGTTACGGTACTCAAAGATGTGATTGCGTTTATTATAGTATCCGTTAAAATTATTTCCTCGTTTGCTGGATTATTCAGTATAGGCAACCTATTGGCTATGCTGTATAAAGATTTCTGTATACTGTTTGAGTTAGCTGTGTATAGGGTAGTAGGTATCCGCAAGAAAATTACTGAGTTATAATAAATATAGCAGGTTTCTGGATAACTACCTCCTGCAGTAAATGTCGGTAAACCCACACCAGGCACATAAGGGATTATGCCCTCAAAAACATTGGTTATATCTACAGTATTCGTATTAATTTTTCGGTTGACAGCGTCAAAAAGATTAGACATTGAGAAGTATATGTGATCTGCTTCTCCTTCTGCTCTAAATGCGATATCAATGTCTAAGATAGTTAAGGGATTTACGTACATATAGGAATTTTCAACATACACATTTTGACTATGGTCTACCGATGCCGCGGACGTTGTTTTTTGGACCGTTGGATTACTCGATGAACGATTATTCGAAGTGTCAATTGAAGCCACTCTGAACGTATACAGAGTATTAGATGTTAAGCCAGTAACTGTATAAGAAGTTCCTGTAACTACCGCACTAGCAATCGTGAAGTTTGTACCATCAGTCGAATAAGCCACTTCATACTTCGAGATGTCTGACGCAACAGATGCTGTCCAAGTTAAAGGAACTGTGGTTGTTGTCGGCGTACCTGCCACAAGAGAAGTAACTACCTCAGGTGGCGTAGTATCAGCAGCAGCGGCCGTTGTGGCCGTTGTAGTTACCGCTGTTGACCTGTTACCTGATCCATCAATAGCTACAACACGGAAAGTGTAAGCTGTATTTGCAGCAAGCCCCGTTACAGTATAGGAGTTGGAGCTCGGATTAATCACTGCACTTGCTATAGTGTAGCTAGTACCTCCGTTTGAAGAGTATGCAACCTCTTGATTAGCCACATCACCAGAGCTCGATATAGTCCAAGTTAACGGTACAGTGCTGCTAGTAGGTGTTCCAGCAGTCAATCCACTGACTGGATTTAGAAATGGTGTAGCATTTACAGCGGCACTTTGAGAAGATTCTCCAGCTCCGTTTACGGCGGATACGGTATATGCGTATGTTGTACCATTAGTCAACGCTGAATCGTTGTAGCTAGCCGTCGTCGGGCTTGCAATTTTAACTCCACCACGATATACGTTGTACGAAGTCGCTCCGCTAACGGCAGACCACGTAAGGGAGACTTTCGCACTTCCTGCCGTTGCTGCTAAGCCTGTCGGTACTGCAGGGAGTACAGGTGCTACTGGGGTTGAGTTCACAGATGAAGTTTGAGTAGATTCACCAGCTGAGTTCACCGCGGAAACCGTGTAAGAATACGATGTTCCGTTTGTTAGTCCTGTGTCCGTAAAGCTAGCTGTTGTTGGGCTTGATACCTTCGTGCCTCCACGGTACACATTATATGATGTAGCTCCGCTAACGGCTGCCCACGTTAAAGCGACTTGTGCATTACCTGGAGTTGCTGTTAGTCCTGTTGGTACAGATGGCACAACGATTACCGCTGGAGTTCCTTTCACATAGGCGCGAAATGGAACGGTTGTAGTAACGGTTACTTGGGTGAATGGATCGAATAAATATTCCTTCACTTCACCAGCTACTACAATGACCGTAATCCCATTCACCACTAAAGATAATGAATTGGAACCGTCGTTGCTTATGACTACGCTAGATCCTGAGGTTGTCTTTGTAATGTTAGCTGATCCCGAGAAAGCATCTTTTACCGTCTTCGTAGGTGCACTAACTTTAACCCCTGCTTTTGCGTCGAATGAGCTTGTAGCGGCCACTGTAACCTGTGAAAATTGGTCATAGTAATCAAGGAATTCCTCATTAGGTTTTAAAATTTCCGTAATACTGTTTATTGTAAATGTTAAATCAGCCGTTCCCGTATTGTTAATGTAAAAGGTATCCATTCCCGCTGGTGTGGGGTGTACTCCTGTTGTGGTCCATGAATCTTTAATAACAAAGCTATCAAAGCCAGGAATGACACCCGAAGAACCACCTGCTGGACCTTGGACACCTGTTGCTCCTGTTGCTCCTGTTGCTCCTGTTGGCCCTGCTGGACCAGTAGCGCCCGCAGGACCTGCAACACCTTGAATACCTTGTGCACCTTGAATTCCTTGCGGCCCTGTCTGACCTTGAGCTCCTGTAGCTCCATCCTGACCTTTTAATGAATTCAAGAAATTTTGAACAGTACCTGTGTTACCAGCCTCTTGCCATAACTGATAAGCACTCTTACCATTTGCACCGACAACAGGATAAAGCAGACTATTTACAGAGTTTGAGGAGCCCACGAACAACTCCTTAGTGTCTGTACAAAACCCTAATTCTCCATCACTCAGAACCGGAAGATTAACTTTCAATCCCTTACGAATAATAACCTTCGCATTAATCACTGGCATTAGAAAACACCTCCATTGTATTCAGTTGAAAAATCAGGATCTAAGAAAGTTCCACCATTGATTATATCAATGCTAATTGGAACGCTACTCAGTTCCTTATCTATAATTATCGTGAGGTAGCCATTGTTCGGGAAAGTTTCGACTGTTCCATCTGAGAAGTTAACCTTGAATTCAGCTTGAAGTGTTCCTGTTTCAGATGTCTCCCCTTCTTGGAAGTTGAATATTACCCGCCCACCTGCTGCATCTAAAATATCAGCCTCTCTTGCTACAATGTTGCTCCCATTTTTACTCATATAAAATCCTACTACTGCTCCTACTAAGGGAACCGGTTCACCTTCGGGATCTCTTAGTGTAGCTCTTATTGGGGTATGAGTATCATTTTGTTTAAGGTATATAGTAGCCAAAGGAGATACTCCTTTCTATTCTTCAATCTCTATGTCAGTTTGATTTTTAGTTAATTCTAGCTCGACCTTATTCGGGGTTGGTTCCACATCAACCTGATTTCTGGTGTAATCAACTTCTATAATTTGTGCCATGTCTCTTCCCCTTCATCTTTCTCAATCGACTTGTAACAATGATCCTTCTGAAATAAATCTAAAAATCTGCAAATAAAAAAGCACACTTTACAATCAGTGCGCTTTCCCATTCTTGAGCTGAGTGTTTCGTCTGGATAACCACCTAAAAGAGTGTTGATTAGCTGATCGATGGAGATTAGCAAATTCCAGATATATCTTTTCACACAATCACCTCACCATACAATATCCTCAAGTGGTGTTTCTCCCGCTAATGCAATACCCTCTAAATACTGATACCGACCAATATTAGTGTTTTTATGAATCATGCCATGCGCAAATAAAATCTTTAGTTGATCAATGGTGTGTGGAACTGGAACTCCCGAAGCTCTCCAAACTTGGGGTGTTGTGATTAGTCCGCCTAATATTGCGCTGTAGATGCCTCCCAAATTAATCTGAGAATCGTAATCAAAAGAATAAGTATGGGGTGATCCTAGAGCATCCGAGGTGAAGCCTGCAAGGATTGCCGCATTACAAGCTGCGTTGAGTTCTGCAATTTTAGCATCAGACGGTGAAATGCTAGGATCGTGGTTTAAAAATGTTGGCTCGTACTCCCATTCATAACCACCTTCTTCAACGCAGTACGTTTTACCGTCACGTTCAATTAAGTTACCCACTCAAAAACATCCCCTAACGAATAAATTTAATAGCGTGACCGTTACCACCAACGCCACCTGCCGCCGAACCAGTTGTACCACTTCCAGCACCACCAGTTCCGCCAACGGCTGAAAGTGTAGGGGATACAGCGGCGCCAACCGTAATGACGCAACCACCGCCACCGCCACCAGCACCACCCGCTTGACCAGTTCCGGCCGCACCATTCAACCCATCAGCGCGTATAGAGCCTGCTCCGGTTATTGCTTTTGCGACAACTACAATACAACCACCGCCTGCTCCGCTTAATACAGGCCCAAGGGTATTACTACCGCCACTAGCGCCATAAGTTTTCCTAAACTGTTCCAAACCAAAAGAAAGGGCTTTGTCAATAGTTCCGTGTCCACCAGACCCGCCAACTAATGAAGGTGTATTTCCAGCACCAACCCCGCCCGCTCCGCCCGCTCCGGCAGCTCCAGCATCACTACCACCACCACCACCACCCGCACCACCCGCGCCACCGCCACCAAATGCGAAGTAATTTCCACCAGCAGCACCACCAGCACCACCAGCGCCACCGCCAGCACCTCCACCCGCTGCGCCACCGTTACTACCAGTACCAGCCGCACCTTTTCCACTCGCTGAAAGTAGCCCATCAATGTTGGCTGTCCCGTTCACGAGTATAACTAAATACGACCCACCTGTGGGTGTTATCGTCACACCAGCAGGAATGTTCAAACTAGAGTATCTATACAACCCAGTCGTGAGAGTTGTATTGCTAACTGGGCTAAAAGCCCCGTCTGTACCATCATTAATTAAATCCAATTCAGCTAACCAATCGGGGGCAGTCGCATTTTTATTATCTAGCTTCTTTAAATATGAAAAGAGTGTTGATGTTCCAGAAGAATCGGTGTTTGCTCCAATTTTAGCTCCGTTTGAACTGACATTTGTATTGGCTGTATTCAAAATTGCATTGATTTGAGCCAGTCGAGCCATCACTGATCCCGTTCCGTTAGCTACATCTCCCGTTAATCCAAGCAAAGTTTTCAGTGTGTCCGTATACCCTTCTACCTGATCAACATAGGCAGCAATCTGGGCTAATCGAGCAAACACGGTGGATGTACCTGAAACATCCGAACTCAATCCAATCCTGTTAAGGACTTCTATTACACGGCTCAGGTTAGCTATTTCCAATGAAGAACTCATTATTAAACCACACCCCTTGTTACATTAGTCAAGTTACCACTTCCGTCATATACCAATGTAGATGTCACAGTCGACCCGCCAGCGACTTCAACTACGGTGTCTAACCTTGATCCGCTATAGTTCAAGGTGGATGTTTTTACAACAGTAGATCCATCTTTCTCTTCAACTTTTGTCAACTTACCACTCGTATAGGTCAATGGGGTGCTGCGAGTGTCAGTTTCGAGGATGCCAGCGTTAACTTTAACAACATACTGATTACCACCACTAAAAGGAAGTTGACTTACTGGGACTCTTGAATCTGAACCTAAAGATGCAACCCCATTAGCAGCACCTCTGTCTGTAGTAGGAATATACACACCAGCAGGAACCGTTGCTGTTACACTTGAAGCATTCCCAACAGCCGCGTTAATTTGATACTGCTTTGCAAAAGGACCAGCTGAGATAGGTGGAATCGTATCCCCTTGAGCTCCAGCATTTACGTAAGCATAGAGAATTTCTCCTGCGGTTGGATCTTGTGCAAATAAACCTATTTCACATGAATACTTGGAAGTTGCTAGCCCAGCGTTATCAAATACACCTCTGATGGTTKCTTGACTACCACTGCTCTGTGCAGAAATGATGGAAAAATAAGCTATCGGAGTAATTAATCCGGTTAACGATGGGATACTTTGACCCGTTAACAACCCAGAACCAATCTGCATCCGAGTGAAATTTAAAGTCACACCTGTTTGAGCCTTCGCATATAAGGCTAACCCAGCAGTTGTAATTGTCATTGGTCCGTAAACTGCCATCTAATATATCTCCTCTCTAAGGAAGCGTCAGAGTGATGTAATCCATCTCAGTTACGATCATTCCTATATAACTCGATTCCGAAACTTCAATTGATTCAATGATGTTCAACTTGACCCCCATTGGTTTAGGGATGATATGTCCACCCACAACTAGTTCTGTTGCCACGGGATCTAATAAACCTGAAACCACGGCACTCACTGTCATGTCTTGGTTATCAATCATGACCAATTTCACATCAGGAAAGATGCTGTTCCATATCTCGTATATTTTCGGAAGTGTACCGTCCCATTGATTCTGGGCAATCTTTGCCTTTAAAGATATCCGATAGTTCGCATCATTTAGAATTGGAGAAGTTCCGCCAGAAGGCTGAAAGCTTAATACTCGACTTCTGCCCAATATGCTCCCGATCAAGTCCAATTGGACTCCAACGGCATTATCAATATCGAAGGCTGAAGGGATAGATTCTGTAACTTCCATGATGTCATCCAACATGTTAAGCGTTGATCCTAACCAAGCCATAAATTTAGGTTGAACCTTGTGCTGTGATGTGATCAGGTTCAGGTATTTTTCAGTTGACATACATGAACCCCCTTAAGTCACATTCACAGTAATATAGGATACATTTCCTCTAGTTACCTCATTGAAATCAGCGACTATATCCGCTGTTCCTTGAGTTAATGAGTGCTTAGCAGCAGTCAACCCCGTAATGGAGAATAAAGGCTTAGTAGGCACTATGTTAGCGGATAGCGCCGCGCCCCATAAGCTTGATACTGACAGATCATCACCGATCGACAACCCACTGATGTAGGCTGCGACTGCGTTTTTAATTGTAGCTGTTGTTTCGGTCGTGTACCCAGCCAGAGCCTTCACATTAATGACTACGTCGATATCCAGATAAGTTGGACGATAGAATCTGACAGTTGTTGGACTACCGTAGAAGTCTGTAATAACGGTTGATACGGAGCCGTTTGTATATGCCCCAGGTCCTTTCTTGGAGAAGATCTCCTGAGCAATGTCCGCATTTGATCCACCTTCAACTACTGCTGTCATCGAGTGAGCTGGTAAGCCCGCAGCATCAGTGGCATTGGTATCATTCTCGTATACAATCGAACGCGTGACACCCTGCACTGAAGCTATAGCACCTTTTAGCCCTTCTAATACTGTTCTACTTGGCTTGGCCGTATTAATTGCTTGAAGAGATCTTAATGATGCGTCAGACTGCACATGCGATCCAACTGTACCGGGTAAAGCCGCGTTAGTCACGCTTGTCCATCCATAAGTCGGGGTAACAATCGTGTTCAATTCGCCCACGTTTACAGTTACTGGACCTGAAATCTGACATGAAGCCAATGTAGTGACATGCCCTGTTCCATCCAGAGTGATCGGACTCGTTAGATTCCATTTATTCTTATTTATATCCGATACTACTCCACCCGTAATTACTGTTCCTGGAGTTCCTGTTAAGGTGACATTACACGTGGAGAAGACCGCTGGCGCTCTCTTCAGACCGTTTATCTTAACTACGATGTCTAATCCACTTCCTACTGCTGTAGATGGCCCTCGGCTATTGTAAGCAGCTTGACTCGTTAAGAATGCATCGTAAACCATGTTTGATACTGATGAAATCCATTGATAATCCTGACTATCATTTTCAAGATATATGTCGTCTCCGAATATGCCTCTAGCATTTGACATGAGTTGGTCCCTAATATCTGAATAGCTAGGCATATGAAAGCCTGTTGCATCAATATATGGAGCAAAATAAGCCATTAAAAGATCACCTCCTCTAAAGTGATTTCTCCATAGATGGTTTCGACAGTACAACTTATTGTGTAGGTTCTGGTGATGCTATCGTAATCCGAAGCAAGTTTGGAAATGTTTTTCACTCCGGGAGTTGATGCAATAGTGCTTTGAATAAGTAAATCTACAGCTTGATTATTTTCAGGAGTTCCTGCTCTAGAAAGGATGTTTTGAAACAGCGGCAGCCCCTTCTCTAGATCTTCCCACCACTCACCGAGCAGCAGACGCAAGTTGGTCTTGATTGCTTGGGCGGCGGCCAATTTACCTTCCAGAAAGTCATTCTGATTATTCCCGAAACTGTAGTCGCCGTTCACCAGTTTTCTGTATCTCAATTATTCCACCACCTAACTCGGGCCTGTCGTAGTACCACCACCTGAAGGAGCAGTATGCTTGTGAGTTGCGAAATTAATCCCATTGATCTTTACTGTTGAGGCAACAAGGTCAATTTCCCCATTCGCCATGTTAATGTAAGTAGAACCATCATCGGATCTAAGCTGAGCAGATGTTGTGGAATAGTTTGATAGCTTTCTTGGCTGGCTCCAGATTCCCAAGATAGCGAAAGCGTCCGACAAATCATGCCTTCTCTTTTCGATCTGGTTTTGAATATCCCCGTTGCTAAACCAAGCATCTATACACATGTCAGTAAACATGATCAAACATTCATCTCCTGGCTGTATAGGGAGCGTCAAAGCGAATCCGCCAGCTCTAGGAATGACTACAGGAACATCAAGCAGCAACGGAAGTTCTTCCCATCGAGGTTCTAATTTCTCGTCCATGACTTTCTCCCTCAACGCGGGTTGAACGTTTACGGTCTGAGTTTCAGGATCAAACGATTGGACGATTGCTGGAATACCAACTCTTAAATTCATAGCAAAGTTGTCGAGCATTTGCCTATAAAACTCCTCAGGCTCATCCATCCTTTGACTTATTGGAATACCCACTCTTTCATCTCCTTACCATGGATTAGCAGTCACAGTGTTCATCATTCCCGGCATTAACCCAGCCTGAGAAACTGTTTCACATTCGGAGTACCAGTCATCTCCTCGGGTATCTCCGATATAGGTTGTGCTAACCACGCGATATATTCCGTCATGATCCAAGCTTCTGAGGATTTGAGTTGATCCAGCTTGCAGAGCTTGAGCCCTAATCGAGCTGTTATCTATGTGAACCAAAGAGTTGATCAAAATTCTAGGGTTCAGCAAGCATTTGAATGTTACTCCTTGATCATTTTGAGCGGGTATTCCAATAAGCCCTGAAGAGGGGGCCAGTTCAGTAATCTCCCCTTCTGGCAGATCGGTAGCACGAATGATATTGACCTTACCGTTCTCCACATAGAATGATGCGGATTGCGTTTGTGCTAGCTGCCTAAGATAATCCTTGGCTAAGCCAAATACAGCCTTACCACGAGTCAACTCAGATGAGCTAAACGAGTCTGAGATACCTCCTAGTTCAGTTGCGACTGTCGCTTTACTGACCATGTTATCAATTAATGCCCTAGAGGTTTGTCCTTTGATCATGGAAAAGTTAACGAACCCTTGATTCAGGAATCTTTCCCCATCCATCGCTAGGATTGTGAGCTTAAAAGTTACCCCATCTTCTTTGTCCCTGATCGTTTGGATGATATCTCCATCAAAGATGAGTCCGTACTGATCTCCTTCATACCCAGCTTCAACGATAATCCGACTGCCTTCATTGATGATGCTGTTTTCTGAGTTTGCCGATAAGTTGTAAATGGTAACCTCTGAAAAGTTTGGAGGCTGGAGGATCGTCTTTTTTATTTTAAAGGTACATCTCAGCTTAGACACATCTAGAGCCGTTCCGTTGGAGTCGCTGACTAGTACACGATATTTTCTACCGTAAAGTACATTCCCTAGCTTCTGAGTACCCTCATCTACGCCGTAGCTTGAAGTTGGAATGTTAACGTTGTATTGAGAAGTTCCCGTTTCTGATCCTGTATTGTAGTTACTGCTTCCACCTGATACACCTTGGTAAACCAACCAGATGTTATATCTGCGGTTATAGTCTCCGTCCGGAATAGCAGGACCAACATAACTCAAGCTAAATTGTCTGAAATTCTTTCCTTGCTCATTCCATATCTTCTTGATTACATACACAGCCACACACATGGAGAATTGATCGTTTCCTAGTGTAAGCTGCTGCTGTCCTTCAAGAGTAGTTGGAAGGTTAAGTCGATATTTATTAGCCGCGAATCTGAATGCATCCATATGCCATTTTGGCCACACTTGACCATATCCCAAGGCGTTCCCATGATCCCCTAATTGGTTTACACCGCCAGTTTCTGCGTCCACTGTGGCCAGAACGATATTGACATCAGCACCCTGTGACTGCGCTTCAGCAATCGCTATGTTTTTCCAATTAGCTGACAAATGTATCACCCCAAACTAAAACATATTCGGTTCCAATGTTAGTGTCATCCGGTATGCCAATTGCTAATGAGTTAGTTGGCACAACAAACGCACTGCCGATGTTCATATACTCGTATTGTTCGAGTAAGTTAGCAGCAGGGTAGTCTCCAGTTATCAATGGGACTGCGTCTAACAGCAGCTCTTTGGTTTTAAAGTTTGTCACGGACATGAACCAGTACTCTGCCATTACGTTGTATCGAAAGGTGAAAGAGAGCGTTATGTTCTTTCCGTCCACCGGTAAGGTACATGTAAAGCTTTGATTAGGATTAGAAGTAAGGGGAACTACTTTATATGCCATTGCTAGTTCCCTCCTAAGAAAGTTTGGCCCAGTGCCTTGAGTCCCATTTGCGACAAAATGCTTTGGTTCGGTTCAGATGGCTCTGGTATACCTCGGTTAGAATTGTCCGTCACCTGCGGCCGCGCACTTATTTTAACAGTAGCGGTCTGTGCTACCTGAATTTCTTTGAATGTTACAGTGCATCTAAGGCCATTTAAGCTTTGGTAATCATCAGGGCTTGAAAGAACCTCGATTAACATATTCTGATATAATCCCAGCCGAGTATGAACCTGTATTGGAACTCTAAGTGCTTGCAGTGACTTGAGCACCTTATGTGCCTCAACAGCCCGTGAATACCCACCTGAAAACTGACCAGGTACATAGCTTTTGGCAACATTAGACATCCCGACTTCAATAGTAAGCTCCTGAGGTTGCATGTATGAATGATCTGCGGCTGCCGCACCCACTTGAATCGGATGCTCTGTGATAATTAACCGGCTAGTATGGGTCATTCGCAAATAAGCATCGAAGAACCATCCTCCGATGTTTGTTTTGGTATATACCAGATCTTTGATTTCAGGAGCGTCAAGATCCAGTAGTGCATTTACCATCCCTGAGCCCCCCTCATATTTCTGGTTAAGGTCCTCATACTGTCTGATACACTATCAGCATTAGCCTGAGGATCAGATCCATAGATATTGTTTGTCTGATTAACCGTAACCTTATTGTTGTTATTATTCGTATTGCTTGAAGCTTGAGGATACATATAATTCGAGCTCTCTCCACCGCCGCCGAACATCTTGCCGAAGAACCTGTTGAAATTCTTCATTGCGTTAACAATGGTATCAGATGTTCCGCCCAAAGCTTCTTTCTGAGATGGTGTTATGTTATCCTGAATCGATTCTTTGGACCTGTTACCGATCTTCGCCAGTGCTGGAAGGTCTTTATTTATGATGGCTGCAATAGCTCCGATCAGGTCTCTGGTAAACGCCAACGACTTATTCAAGGTATCCACAGCTTGAACCACCACTGTTGTAATGATCTTTGCTACGCCTTTAAGAGCAGTTTGAACCCATTCCAGCTCAAGGGTTTCGTCGATCATGCCAGACCATGCAGCCCCTAATTCAGCGACCGCAGTTGCCAATCCAGCTAGGTTAGTCTTAAGCTCCTGGAATTCTCCCCGTTTCTGAAGCTCTTCGTATATGTCTTTGAACTGATACTTAATTCCTCCTGCTATGGACTTAAATATCCCCGTGACATTCTCAAAGCTTTTCTTTATCTCATCAGCAGCTTTGGAATCCTTCAGCTTATCCCAAAGATTTCCTATCTCTGTGATAGCCTTAGTTGCCCCTAATGAGATCTTATCCATGAACTCCGGTAGTTTCTCCCATAATGGGCCTAAGGCGCTTTCTCCACCCTGCATGTACGTATAGAAATCATCCAGTAGAAGGATGAGCCCAGTCAGAGCAAATATGAGGATCCCAATAGGTCCGGTTTTGATCAGCAAACCTAATGCAACTATTGCAGCACCGATGATTCTCAGGTTTGCCGGTATCTTCTCCGCGAGCTTATCAAATAAGCCCCCTACGTCCCTACCAAAGTGTACGAGCGTCTCTCCTGCGCGTATGAACCAACTCAAAACACGAGCTACCTCTTTAGTCCAGACAGGCATGTATTTCACAATAGCGTCGTTGATGTTCATGAGCCCTGCTTTGATCTTGGTTAGTGGTCCAGCCATATACTGAACCAGATAATAACCAACCCATTGCATAGCGTACTTGGCCTCCAGCCTCAAACGAGTAAACTCCAGTTGGATAGATCGAATGAACTTCATTTCGGATGCATATTCTGCGGGAGCTCTCATGTTCATTGCCTGCTGCCTAAGCATTTGAAAGTTACGCATTAACTCTGGACTAAGGTAAAGATCATTCAAAGAGACTTTCATCGCCTTCAACGTACTGTCAAAAGCCATGGCATTGTCCTTTGATGTCCACATTTGACGAGCTAGCTTCTCCATCTCAAGATCAGCCTTAGCAAGTTCTCCGACGAATTTAGCTAAACCGAACACGGCAGTTGTGACGAAGGTGGTTACAGCAGCCCCAGCTATTGCAAACTTGGTCACCGATGTATTAGCAAACTTAGAAACGGATTGCTCTACAGTATTCATTGACTGAGTGGCCTGTCCGAATGAAGCTCGGTCTACATTGAAACCCAGACTCACCAAATAGCTTTTAATTACATCAAGCACCGTTCACACCTCCCCTTCTGGCTGCATCTTCTGCTCTTTGCCTATTCTCGAATTCAACAGCTAGGATCTCATGAGCATCAAGAAGATCGTCTAGATCGTATGTGCCATCCCATGTCTCGTGTTGTTTCCACAACTTAGCCACTACAGGAGCAAATAAGAATCCATTTACATTTGCGAAGTCCGCTGGGACGTATTCAAAATTCCCCCTAGTATCGAACCCAAGGGGCTTCCTGTAAAAAAACCCTGAAGATTAACCATGATTGCATGACCAGTGAGTGCCATAACACTCATAGTGTCGTCTTCTAGTCCAATGACTCCAAAGTTCCCCCTGTCATCTAATACTGGAGCAGGTCCTGCGGGAAGCAACTCATAACAAACTCTCAGGCATTTCTCTTGTACGTATGCGAAATCAGCCTCAGACAATTTTCCAAGCTCTCCGATGATACCCATGATGTCAAATGAACCTGTATCAATCTGGCTTGGATCTGTAGCTTCGGCGTTGATTTTTTTAAAGTCAATTTTTCCTAACAAAGGGGCAATAAGCCCCGCAATCTTGATCAACATGAATGACCCTGTCCGGGCATCGAACTTCTTAACCCGAAATTCTCTACCCAGAATTGTCACATCTTTATGCTTATCTGCCATTCATTTCGTCCTCCTAGATTACGTCTCTTTGAACATCGGCTGCCATCAATAGCCACGTGATTTGCTGACCTTGAGCTTGTCGAGGAACATCAGGCAGCTTTTGAAAGCTTACGCCTGTAAGAGTCTCTTGTTCCCTCATACGTGGAGCACGAATTGTGATTACCATAGAAGCCCACTGGTCAGTAGGAGCAATTTCAAGGTAGTTGTACAATCGTGTAAGCCAGTGGTTAAGCTCTGATGTTTGTTGAGTTGATACACTTGCAGTACCATTGCGCGCTTTGATCTTGGATACCATTACGGAACCATCTGCGGAAACATCCTGAGCAGAGCGATCAGTAGACATAGCAGTTGTAATCCCACCTAGACCAGTTCCATTTGCCACGTACTGTCCAAATAGAGCATGAGAGAAAACAACAGTAGAATCAGAAAAACTATATGTTGAAGTTGACATCTATTTCCCTCCTATCTATTCACTATGATGCCGATGACTACATGCTCGATAGCTCCTGCCATCTTAACAGCCACATATATCGGAGGAGATTTACGCGCGTCCCGGTCTGCCTGAGATTGGTTTGCCAAAGTATCCGCTAGGATCAAGAACCCTGCCGATAATGTGTCTCCAGTCTTCAGACCGCCAATAGTTGCGCCTTTCCAAGTACCTGGAGCGAGAATCCCACGAGTGCGGGCATCATTACATGGAGTCGTGATAGCTCCTACGAGTTGACTTACACCATCCTCGGTTTGTGGAATCTTTGGTGCGGTAGTCAAAGCGTTCATTACTGATCTTTGAATGTTACTTGTCAAAACATCGATATTCAGTACTTCATCAAATGGAATGCCATCAGCCATAGTCCCTTGTACGAGAAGGTTATATGTTGCACCATAGTTGGTGTAGACGTTTCCTGAGTACCCTAAGATCGTATCCACCTGAGTAGGCGTTAAAGATAGCTCTGGGTTAACTCCAGGCAATGACTTATAAGCTAAGGAATACGCTGAATTAGCTAAGCCGGTATTTGCACCCATTGCATAACCCAAAGTAGCCGCTGCTGCGTATGGATCATTGCTGAATTGACCAAATGAGCGATGTCTTTTAGCCTTCTTCAAGGTATCCATGACATTATTGGTTGTTCCTGCTGTCACTTCAGAGTCCGCTGTGTTATAGAAATAAGTCGATAATGGAGTCATCGACTCTACAGCTGTTGCTGCCGCTACGATATCAGTTTTCACCGCACCAACTACGAAGCATGCATACCAATCACTGTTGATTGCTCTACACGCTGTAATAGCTTGTGCTGCGGTTTCAGATCCCGTACCATCCCAACGTCCAATAGCCACGCTATTCGGTCTAGGATTGGCGCTGAAGTAGATTTGAGCAGCTAAATACTCTGGTTCAGTTCCTGCCCATCCATCTGAAATCATCGCATCAGGGCTCGTGTACGTCTTAACACGAACTAAGGGTGTAATTAAGGTTGATTTACCTATGATAAGTCCCAAATTAAACGTACCATTGACCGTTGAGAGTGGGGATACGATAACTGAGACATTTACGATACTGCTAATAGACTGTGTCATGTAATTCAAATCACCTACCCTTGTATAATTTGAACATCTGCGGAATCAATTGATGGTACAGATGATCTAATAACAACCAACTCATTGAATCTCGCATAGAACGTCGTTCGTTCCCACCATTGACCACCATAGAGTTCTGGAAATCTAACCGGCATAGGCACATTGAGGATTAGAGCCAGATTATTCACTGCTAAGAACTCAGTTATCTCTGGCTTATACAACCCTCTACGTATCTTTCCCATGTCATCGAAGCTATTGGGGCCATAACAGTTCCAATTTACCCTGATAACCTGAGTGGATGCAGTTTCGGTGATTATCCCAGTAGAATCTGTCCCAATATAGGATGTCTCCTGCTGCTGAGTAATTGCATCATCGTCATATCCCAACATAATAAAAGCAACGTCCTCTTCACGTTTCCATGAAGGAGCTCCATCTTTAGGCCATGCGATTCGAACACGATCTTGATTGGCGTATTTCAACGGATCAAGTCCTAGTAAGTTGTAGGTCAATAGCGCAAACAGGTCTTCAGCTTCAGTAAGCTTTAGAATAGTGTCCGTCATGTACCCACCATCCTCACACCAATTGCTTTATTAAACCCAAAGTCTCCCCAAGGGAAAACAGAAACAACTCTGTATCTATCGTTTCTCCAAACTATCTCATCCGATGTTCCGCCTTCTTCTGTATCAGTCTCTGCACGAGTAGTGAATAAAGGTTTCTGAGAATAGAAGCACATTGCCCCTTTGACTCTATCTCCCTCAGGTACTTGCTCGATATCAGTTGAAGTAGCTACAGTTATTGTCCCTTCCATCTTCAAGGTATCTTCTGTAGTCACCCATCTAGAAGCCTTCCATCTACCCGTTTTTCGATACACGACAAACCCACCTGGTTGTGCGAAGTTTCTGCTATTCACGATCCTACCCACGTTGATCATTTATTCACCTTCTTTTGCACTGATCACAAATAATGCGCGCGGAGGGTTTTTCAGAAATCTTACGAATGGTTGATGGAATGATTTTTCCGCAGCCTATGCAATTATTTCCTTGCTCATTAGTTATCAACACATTCGTCACTCACCTTCTTTGATTACGTAAGTAATCGACTTCCTAAGCTCACCCTGATTAATCAGCGGCCTATCGCTACCCTTCATTTGCACCGTTGACTCAGCGTTAGCTGCCCAACCGTTAGAGGGGTTTGTAAACCAATCACGGACAACGTTCTGACCGAGCAATCCCACTTTATGAAGCTCCTGATCTGGGTTCTGACCGTTTAGGACAGCCTCCAGGACCTTTCGGAGTTGTTTAGCTATGATGTCCTTGTTGTATTGAATGGCAGGCTCTATCACAGGTCTAGGAGGAGAGTGCCAAAGGGGAGAGCCGTGAGTCTGCAAGTACATTTGATATGCCTTGCTGTATTTCATCCCAGCTTCAACCTTTGGATTCATCTCATCACGCATTGCCTTTCGCCTCACACCATGTGTATGGATGTAAAGCAATTCAGCATTCGTTATGTCGCCGCTCACAGTTGGACGGTTGTTCTCGCTTCCTTCTGGAACACCTACATAGACTTGTTTTCCTGCCAGTTCCTTCAGCCTCTTGGAGAGGTCGCTAGTATTATCAATTGGCGATAGCACCCGAGCGAATCCAGCAAACATTAGACTTCCAAAGCAGGAGTGAAATCAACATAATACTCTTTGCCGACTTCGAATTGGTCCTGTGCCTTTTCATTGTCAACGCTCATTTGAATTTGACCAGCAGGAGTATACTTCCAAAACTCTTTATTTTCGTCTGAGCCAGAAATTACAACCTCGAATCGAACGCTATTGCCTTCTTTAAGGGTACATTTAAATTTTGCTCTTACCATACTTGTTCTACCTCCCCTGTTAATAGACATACATGCCACCTCTACCCACTAACTTACCTATGGTAGCGAGTTGCTGTCCGTATATGGTTAACTTCCATGCGGCCCATCCATCCAAATCCTGTGCGATTGTACTGAAATCAGTACTTACTGAAACATCCCCAACGGACTCCGAGACATTTAACCCTTTTGCTTGACCTGCGGCAATAACAGCAGCGGCCCCACCGTTGGGATCAGCAACACCTTGCAGATACATAGTTAGGAAGTGCGCTACGAACCATCCCATAGCAATCTTCCAATGAGATCTCCAACGCGCTTCTTGGATGCTTTCATGTGCCAGATCGATAAACATTTGAGTTATGAGTGTAGGTACAATCAAGTAATCGCCATCTTCATTGGGACCGAACTGAGGATACTGGTCAAAGAAATCTGATAAAACAAAAGGGGGATTACTCCCAACTCTTATGTTGGAAGCATCCCCAGATATCCCGTTCATACAGGATCACCCTTTCAGGTCTAAGCATATGCTAAGGAAATTTTTCCTAGGCACTATTATTGCTGTCCAGCGGCCAACGCCAATGCGTCAGCTTCTGCTTTTTCAGCTGCAACTTTCTTTTCTGCTTCCTTCGCTGCCTTTGCGGCTGCTTTAGCTGCGGCTTTTTCGTCATCCTCTGTATTGCCGTGTTCAGCCTTGATCTCATCTTCCTTGGATTCAATTACAGTAATTGTTTCATCAGATAAGGCCAGCTTGAACATTTTTGATTCTTTTACCCAATCTGGGACAGCTCCAAAACTTTCATGCCTAACAATTACAGGAGCTTCTGCCTGTGTAGGGTGATCGAACTGAAGTGTTGCTTTAGAATAAATTTTCATGGATATTATCCCCCTTAGATTCCATCAACGTATTTAGCACATGTTAAGTACAAGAACTTCACTTGACCAAGTTGTCCCATGTAAGCGGTTAGGTAGGCGATCTCAGTAACTTGTGCTTGAGTCATAATGCGTGTGAGCGGTACAGGCAAGTCAAATACCACCCGATTATCATCATTAACGTATGCGATTAATCGATCTGTTCCACCAGTACCAGCGCCTACGCACCAGCGAGAAGGTGCAATAACAAGATCTCGGCCTTGGTTATTAGCGATATTGTTTTCAAGCAAGAACTTAAGGATGGAAATGCTTCCCGCTGTGCTTACTGTCTTACCTGCGATGTAAGCGAACAGGTTAGGTGGAATCAAAATGTGATTCGCCATCCCCGTTAGATCATACTCAGAGGCAGCCCACGTATCCGTGATGATTTGATTCACATCTTTTAGAATCTCATCAGGAGTCTTGGTAAACCACGTTGCCGTTCCAGCAGCACCGTTCGGGGCAGTTGAGGCAGTTACGGCAGGATTATTCGCCAAGCCATAAATTTTAAAGCTCGGAAGCCMGTTGTACACGATATTGTCAATTGACTTGTTATAGTTAAGACGAATACCTTTATCCAAGATATCATCTAGACTACGGCCAATTCCTTGTAGCTTTTGTTGATCAATGAAAGGCACTTTTAAGATATTGGCAAAGTTGAATACCTTACCAACATCTTTGCTTACATTGGCCTGCATGATTGGGATGTCATTCGTTTCCCCACCGATGATCCCGCCTTCATTACCACCAGTTGTGGCATAATCAACGAAGTTGTTCGATGTGTAGTCTACCCAGCCACCGCCAGTAATAGCGACAATGTCACGCTGCCATGTTACCGACTGCAAAGGTTCATGCAGTTTTGGATCACGCTTTTCTAGCTCCCCTTGCAAAAATGCCATACCGGTAGAGATTGCTGCGGCATCCATATTGAACTGTGCAGCTCCACCAACAGAATAAACTTTAGGTGTTGTTAAATTCATCGAATGTTATCCCCCTTAATTACGGATTGATCCGCGACAAGATTGTGACTTCTGCTGTACGGTTAGCATCGAGCTTCCCAGTTGTCCATTTAATATTTGTAAGGAGAATAGTATTCGCTCCATCGGCTGCGGCTTCAAATCCTCCAACTATACCAGCAGGAATTGCACCATTTGCTGTAATACGGACATATACTCCACCGGCTGGTGTTGGAGTTCCTACGTTACAAGTGACTGTAACCGATCCACGGCCAATCACATCACAAGGATCACCAGGTGCATAAGAGCCGTTAACATTATTCGCAAATACAGTAGCCTGCTTTACGTTACGTACGGCAATACCTGCGAATGTAGCAGCTGTTCCAGTTGCACCAAATCTGGAATATGAGTTGTCACTATTTAAAATAGCCGGTTCGCCAAATGCAATACCTACTGTATCTGTGGTCTTTACTACACGGTTGTCAATTACTGCATCCAAACTGCGCGATACGTTCCCTGGATAACCAAAGTTAAGAGCCTTACCAACTACTGATCCTGGCATAGTTTTATCATCCTTTCCTGCGCTAATTTATGCGCGGTCCTTGAAATGTGGATTGTGTTTTCTAGCGATTTCCCTACCGAGTTGTGCAGGATCTTGTTGTGCTGCGGTTTTATTATCGGATGTTTGTTTATTATCAGTAGCCGACTGCTTTTGACCTTTATTAATGTCTGCATATGTGTTCTTTGTAGGCTTCACGCCCCTAATGCTTGCAATAGCAGCATCAGAAGCACGCTTGCGCTCTGCTGGATCAGTAATTTGAGCAATGATTGGTTTCAATGCTCTCAAAGCAGCCACCTTATAAGCGTTATCGCCAGTAAGTGCAGACTTCGGACGATCTTCTGGGCTAGAAACTGGACCTTCTTCATCCATGTTCTCAGCAGAGATTGTGTGGCTCTCTTCCTCATCGTTGTCCTTTGCAGAACCTTCGATTTCAGAAATTGCAGCATCGATCGCATCCTCAGGGGCAGCATCGGCTCCCTTTGTTTGTGCAAGCTTTGTTACAAGGTCAGTAAGGTGTGCAACTTGTGCAGTTAAAGCTTCAATTGCTGGATCAGCATCTTTCGCTGCGGACTCAGTGCTCTCGATCCCTTCATCTTTAGCACCTTCTTTTTCTTCCGCCATTGCGGATACCGCGTCCATGATTTCTTCTGGCTCAGCATCAGTTGCAAATACTTTTAAGCCAACTGCCGCTAAGATATCCTTAACACTATGAATGGATTTCTTGGGGAAACTAATTTTCATTCTTTTTTCTCCTTCCGGAACTGGGTTTGTTTTTGAATCCTTTATCGCAACACGGTCACCTGCCCTGCCGCTTTTCACGACAGCTACGTGATTACCGCAGATATGCTTTTGATGGTAACCATCACTCTCTTGCTCATAGATACAATCGTAGCCGCATGAGACTTCACGCTTACCTTCTTGGATCTCATAGATCAGCGTTTGATCATGAAACACAAGATCAGCAATTAGGAGGTCATCTTCATCTCCCGAGCCCTGCCGCACGTTCTGAACAACTCCTCGCATGTATCGAGTAGCGTTATCAGGCGTGACTGCTTCAGGAGGATGTTCATCGGTCGTAACCTTCCCCTCGAAACTGGCCATTGCCGCAGGGCTGAAGACTTCTTCGGGACTTCGGTACACTTGTACAATCTGTCCTCTCATCTCGGTAACTCCGATTTCCTCACCTAAGTACTCATACCAACCAGTACGGGCAATAGGGACGTTATGAGCAATTAAGAAGCCTTCAGGTGTAACCGTCATGTTCGGGCTAAATCGTGAACCATAATAGGCTCTCATGTATGTTCATCACCTCCTTTCAGGCATAACTGATTAACGAAATAAGTTGTTGTACATCTCATTTACAGAACTTACGAGGTTGGAATCCACTGACCCGTTCTTACATTGCTCTTGGATGTGTTCCATTAGCTTGAGCATAGTTTCTACGTATGCCTCTTGCGTCTTATCCACAGGCTTAGGGTAGTATGTCGTAGGTGGAGGTCCAACAGGACCATCATGATGTGGTCGTATCATTTAATCACCTCATCTCGTTATAACAAACATGCGGATGTAGCTCGCATAAAGCCATGGTTCTAGGTTTCTTCTAGATACTCCCGAATAGGTTAGCTTGCTTATGCATTCTGTAAATTTAAACATTATGTAGTGCCGCAAGTAGTTTTCAAAAAGTCCCACTGTGTAGTCGTCAACCACTTTTTAAAATCCTCAGGATTTTGATTCACAGTTATCTGTTGAGGATTAATAGCATTTTTTAGGTCAACCACACCTTGAAGCGTTTCATGTTCATAAGTGAGTTCTATTTCTCCAACCCTCTCGGTCAGCTTGTACATGATGTTCATTCCTCCTTTTAAGGCATTATTTATGCATAAATAGTGAATAACTATTGCATACACACAGTTCTGTCCGTATCCAACAACCTTTGAAATTACAAAACCCTTATGTGGCGCGGGTTCTCGGGTTTTGGACTTCTTCACAAACATCTTATTTTGTGGTCAAGTAAAATACCCTTACACCTTATTCAGCATAAAAAAGAAGCCTCATCACAATTGAATGGGCTTCAGTATTAAACTCGCTTATAAAATGTTGGTGCTGCGTTTATAGTTGTAAAGGCATATGGTTCTACAGTTCTTTGTGTTCTGATTAGAGGACTATTTAACTCCAACCTCCCAGTTTCCAGTAAAGTTGAGAATGCTAAATCCCTTACTTCCTCAGTATCGAACCATTTCGTTTCGGTAGGTGTATTAACCGTCTCCGAGAACATGATACCAAACTGTAATGGTGACTCTTCTTCTTTCCAGTGCATCAAATACAACCACACTCCATTTCTGTAAGCAACCTAATCCTTGGAGGTTCAGGAGCTTTAATCATAGGAGGTAACCAAGCACCCAGTATAATMATTACTGCTCCACATATGCCGATAGTCAGTACATTGATCCTATCCCTAATTTTGTTTTTCATCCCAATTCACCTTTTCCTAAAATTAGCAAGTATTCCTAATACAAACTCGCATCTTTCGAGATCCGAGAACTTGATGTTTAATGATTGCGACTTCAATGTTCCTTCTGTCGAATATCGGGATCTTTTTGCTTGATTCTAGTTCTTTAATAGACTCAACGAACTCCTCGAACATGCTTTTTAATGCCTCAGTTGTTCGCTCGATCTTCTTTTGAATCTCCATGAAAGCATCAGATAAGGTGGTAAAATCGAAGTGCGCTCTTACTCCCCCACACACAATCACTGCATTCATAATTCCCCTCCAATATTACATGATCGATTCAAACTGTTTCCTATTCATCCGTTGCAACGTCCCACCATAATGGACAATAGCAGGCCATGTAATCCAATCAAGATCAATCACTGGCTCTGGATAACACCTACAGTTGAATATGTCTCCTGCATGATAGTTACCAAAACTTCTCCGCATGCCCTTCAGTGATTCAGGGTTAGGTGGACTGTTCCACTTAATTAACACTCCATCCATGAGCCTGTGGGCATCACGAACGCGGGAATCTCGGCTAGACCTCCATACATACCAACCTGCACCAACAAACTCACTACGAGCCCGCGTGAGAGCTGTAGACGTTTTACTTGTTTCAGTTCTAGCGATGAGTCCAGCTTTTGCTTTTGTAGCTTCAGGGAAGAATGCTTTAATCTGCATTGCCATGTTAACCGCTCTTGTTCCCTTCATTGCCTCAGTGAGCACATGTTCATTAACCTTCTGGGCAATCGATAGAGGTAAGCTCTTTACTATTGCAGCATTACGTAAAATTTGATGACGTACAGCCCCGCCAATAGGACCATTCAGTTCCTTAAGCAAAGCCTGATAGATAACTCTACCTTGGCTATTCTTCCTAGCTGCCTGCCTCCAGGTGCGTCCTGCATCCGTAAACAGATGAGTAACCATCTTAGTGGCAATTGCCTCGGCATATTGATCGAATCCCTTAGTCAACGTGTAGTCTTTGATTGCCTTAAGTATTTCTAAAGGTTCGCTTAATCCATGAAGCAATGCCTCTAGGTCTTGCATCGAAGCTAGGAGGGCCTTTTTGTACGTTAGTTCTATCTTTCTTTTCGGAGCCCATAAACTCGCCATAGTCTAAATCCCCCACATCAGGCAGCTCACCAGGGTTAGTACTTTCATCAGCATTATCAATATCCTCATCAGTGATATTGGTGAACATGCCAGTTGTATCACTCATTTGCTTGAGCTCTTTCAACACTGTCTTTTGACTAATAGCACCGCCAGTGAATACTGACATGATAGCTTCTGTTTTGTTCTTCGCAAGATCCGCTACTTCTTTATCATTAGGAGTTCGGATAGGATTGAAAATGTAATCAATGTCATCTGGCACCGCACCCAATTCAGACATACACATGATCGGGAGTAGCTTGTCCAGAATCGGAGCAAGTATTGATTCCTGGCTCTGCTCGATCTTCTCATAGTAGTTCTGGAGATCAGATTCACCAGTTGCATTCATACCAGCAGGAGCACGACCAAAAAGCTTGGTAGCAGGAATGTCACAAGCTCCAGCTACATCAAGCATAAAACTTTCATAGATATCATTTAAACCGGTGAAGGAATATTGGTGTGTCTCGAAATGGTCCTCGTTATCCATTACATGCATGCCCATGTTGCTCATTAGCCAATTCTGCATCTCAAGGGTTTTATACAAGTCTTCTTGTAACCTACCGCCACCAACAGCGAGATCCTGCCCTAAATCCCCCATTTTCAAAACTCGAAGGTTCGCGAGGAAGATCAGCTGTGCAATGTTCCAACTTGTATTGTCCCGTTTCTTCAATTCGTCGAATAGGGCTTCAACCTCTGATGCTCCCCATTGTTGTTCAGCAACCTTTTCCCAGTACGGCAACTCACGGCCAGTGAACCGAATGATACGACTGTGGTGTACTTGAAGGATGCTTCCCTGTTCAGTTGTTACTTGATATGACTTAGGCAAACCGAACTCAACATCATTGATATCATCCACAAGCTCCGATGCACTTGGGACAACACCCGACCATCGATCTATAATCATGAGCCCTTTAAACGATCCCGGCATGACAGTATCAAAATCAATAGGCAGATGCAAACTGTCTTCATGTCCTTCAATGAGAATCAAACCGACAGAACCGCCATACAGCCTCCCCCACTTCAAACCAAGTAGGATCTTCTGCTTAACACTGCGCGTCCGCCATAACTTGTTTATCTTTCGGATCATCTCTGGAGCTATTTGAGATGTAATATTGATCCAATTCCGCGTCATGTCTTCAGGGATAGTATCGATTACCTTACGCACAATCCAATGACCACGGTACAAGCTGTTCATCAATTGATAGTTCTGCGTCAACCGTGTGTTTATGTAGTTGGTTCCCTCAAGCAAGTTAGGTGTTCCTGCACCTAAACGAGCCATCGGATTCGAGAACGCATCCATCATAAAGCTCAGACCAGGCGGCAACTTTGATTGAATCTGCTTTTGCTTACTATCGATAACCGTAGTGATCGGCACCTGACTTGTATCACGTTGCTGTAACCGTTTCTTCTGTTTGGTTCGTTTGTTCAACATTGCTCCTCCTTTCTTTATTCACTCTTCATGCAAAGACATCTGTATAAAATTCAATATTTTGTACAAAAGTACTTTCCCACAACCGCAAGGAAAATGTATCAACCACGCCACTTTTGAGCGTTTCTGTAATAGGCCGATTATTCATCGTTTATGCAGAAACATCAGATACCGCGTCATTGCTGGGTTTTACTCTCTAAGCCATTTTTGATGTTTGCATATGTAAACGGTGAAAATGCTCATTTATTCATCGCTTATGCATCACCACGTTCTAACCTTCGTACCTTAATCATCGTTTTAACAAAGTACCTGGCAGCATCCATACAGTGATCATCCTTCTTCACTGGTTGCTCTACTCCACGTTGGCCTGCTTTCTCATCCCACACATAACCTGATACTTCTTTTAAAAAGTTAGGGCATTTTGTACGATGTACCTTCAGCTTTCGTTTAGCAATCATTGTTGCTGTCATCCGTAGCCCTTCCAGCACATCATTATCAGCATCTTTGGGACGAAGCCCTCTGTTCCTCATTGTCACCTTAAAGCTTGCGGCCGATGGATCAACGATGACGTACATGGGATACTCATCACCTACGAATTTCACAAGATCATCTGCATACTCCGAAGACTCTTTTTGCCTACCTGAATCTCCGCCTTTATTTGCATCTCTGCCACTATGATAGTACTCGTCTAGCACCCAGCATGTATCTCCATCGTCCCACACATCAAGGAATACAGTAGCGTTCTGGGTACCAACGTCAATTGAGATGTAACGGTGTGCTAGTCCCTTGAATCCTACGACCAGATCATCATCTGTGAAGGTATTCAGTGTGTCATCCCACATATCAAAGATTGCGCCTTGAGCAACAACCCACTTACCTTCAATCATCCTTAAATACCAAAAACCCGTGTAAGCGCCACGGATAAACGTTTTATACTCATCATCGAGGTTAGGGTTATCATCCAGCTCGAAGTGATATACCTTCACCATGCCACTCTCTAGCTTCTTCTTATCAGTAATGAACTCTGTATAGAGGAAGTGATGAGGATGATCAGGGTTAGTTGTTGCATATAGCTTTGCACCTTTAACCGAGAGCCTGTTAAGGAGCTGCTTAAAGAACTTCTCAGGCATCAACGAAAGTTCATCACAGTAAGCCCCTGCAAGCGTCTTACCACGCAGATACTTCTCTGAACCTTCGTCCTTTGCTCCGATAACCTTAATCTTGCGGCCATACATGGTGATTAAGCCTTTTTGCGAATTGTACTTGTAATTCTTCTCCCCAACAGTATCGAATATATCCTGAAGGACGTTATCAAATATGGTTTCTTTCGATACGCCGGTAATGATGAGTAAGCCCTTGGGACCATGCTTAATGTAATTGAGCCATTTGGGTATCATCCCAACTGTTTTACCAGAACGTACAGAGCCCTCAAGGATATTGATTCGAGCATCTTTCTCAATAGGGTTTAAGATGAATTCTGTTATCTTCGCGCCGAAAATTTGGAATTCCATCTATTCAGCACTCCTTGCTTTAGCTGCCGCCTCTGCACTCAGTCTTATCATTTCTGTCAATTGATCGATGTTGCCAGAATCCGAATCACCGCCTTCTCCTTTATCACGATCAATCTCAAGACGTTCTCTTGAGATCTTCAGTTTCTCTTCTTCAATCATGCGCTTATGCTTATCCGGGAGTAGATCTATATATTTAACTAAGACTTCGAGAGCTTTGGTCTTGTCATACAACTTAACGCTTACGCCCTCTTTGCTTTGTTTGACTTCACTAATTAAGGTGCCATCAATCTCGGCTCCGTCTTTAAAGTTAGTAAAATTAATTTTGTATTTAACTGGATCTCCATTCTCATCTAGTTGAATCTCGCCTTTCTTATTCCTGGCGATGTGCTCTTCCTGTCCAAACTCAATGAAGTCCGTTATATCTGCGAATGCAATCTTCATGTACTCCATGAGAATTCTCTGAGCGTTTAATCCTACGTCACTCATGATAGACTCTGTGTACTTCTTAATAGCAACTTGCACTTCAGGTTTTCTCAGGAGCTCCCAACCAATGGAGTAAGCAGTCTTCTTACTGTACCCTGCTGCCATAGCAGCTCTTGTGGCATTGAAGTCTCGAAGGTACTCACCAATGAATATGCGCTTCTTAATAGTAAGTCCATCATCATCGGGTTCATCATTCTCTATCTCTGGTTGTTCTATAACAGGAATTGGAGCGTTCTTTACTATATTGGAACGTTCCGTTCTTATTGGCGGTCGTTCCGTTTCTTTCGTTGCGTTTCGTTCCTTACGTTCCGTTACTTTGGGAACCATATCAAACGCCTTGATGATTACTTCTCTTGGCTTATCTCCACTATAAGGACCGATAAAGCCTCTCTTCTCCATCGCATCAATTAACCTAGCTGCGCGAGTATAACCGCATCTCAATCTCCTCTGAAGCAATGAGGTGGATGCTTGCTTGGCTTCTATAACTATCTGAACAGCCTGTAGGAATAGTTCATCTTGCTCTTCTTCATCCTCAACCTGTTCAACTGGCTTCTCAGTCGTTTCAGCACCGTGCTTTGTGTTGTTGTCCCAGTTGTCCTTGGCCTTCCAGCCTCTAACCGTTCCATCACCTACACCAAGCTGTGCAGCTATGGCATTAAGGTTAATATTCCCGCCGCTGTCTTTGTAAATCTTGAATGCTTCATCACGCTTCGGATCTCGTTGTCTTGGCATCTTACATGATCACCACCGCCGCTCTGTTATAGGTAAGGAAAATTTCTCTTAACGGTTAAACATTACTTTCGTATCATCCACGGATCCACGCCTTATCATTTTATCAACAGAGTTGCACCAACGTTGCATCCGTGATTTTTCATTCCTGTGCTGTATGTATGCGTTATGCATGAATATAGACAACCTAGTTAAGTTCATGCTTGATCCATTAAAGAAGTACCGTATACGGTCTTTCATCACTCCACCTCCGAGACGTAATAAACGCTACATTCCGCACCACATAATTGTGTATTTTTGAAGCCAGCTCTTGTTTGGGCGGCTGGCATTGCCCTCCAGATCTCGACCTTAACGCCTTGGATCAACGCCGGAGGAAAGCCCTATTCCACTTGCCTTTGCCCCGACAAGGGAGTGTCCGTATAGAGCTTTCGAGGGGAGGTAGAGAGTGTTCAGCGAAAAGAAAAAAGAGCCACATCGCTGTGACTCTTACCTGATACATTGGTTATGGTATCACTGTGAGAATGCCCTTTGTTTCTCCTGTTCGGCAAAAGGGCTTAAGCCGGTTCGTGAGTTCATCCCACGACTCTGAGGCCGTTGCAAGGTTTCTTTACAGAGACTAACAAGAACGACAAAGGCAAAAGTCTCACACTAATACCATTTGTTTTAATATCCGCAAAAAGCATAATGGATGGTTTCCCATCGCCGTTGCCATCGGCCAGTGGCGGATATGGCGCATTGAAATAGTAATTATTTAATACATAAGGGCATTTAACCCTGCCTCACCATCACACCACTGACGCTAAACGTCTAAGGACATATGTCCCACAGCATGACCGAGTGCCTACGTTGTTAACGATTCAGTAGGTATCACCGGAGCAGTTAAGCTCTTGTAATACCTACTTTAATCCCGAACCACCGACACTTTGCGGACACGCTACAGACATTTTCGGAACGTTCATTCTTGCCAAATTTTAAACGTATTTGCGATTGATTCAATACCTTCGTATATGTTTCGGTCGATTGTACGCTCACATCTGTCGTTAAAGAGTTCGATAGTTCTGGGACGAGATACACCCTTCAAGCATCTATTAATGATCAGCTTCCTTATCCGATCATTCATGATCAGGGCTACCGCTCTCTCCACATCATGTGTAAGCTTCTTATACTCTCTGTAAGATTTAATGTGTGTTGAATTGTTTCTTTCCAAGTCCTCTACAATCAGCTTTGCTTTTCTGTAATCAACCAGGACGATTTGTTTTGCCCTCTCAATCTCCTCAATTGATGCTACTGGAAACAATGTAGACTGTACCAAACTCATTACAACCACCCTCGCAGAATTTATTTCATCTTGCGGTTGTCGATCATTCTGTTGCAATAGCACGAGTTGATCATCAGGGACATCACCTAGAACATATACCAATATTTGGAATATACTAATAATGCTTCACTGCTTCATTCCCCCTTCTAAACACCTCTTCCTGCGGGGGTGTTTTTTTATGATCTTCAATATTCAAGGCGTTGGTTATTTCTCATGAATTTCTAATGAATTTTTTGCCATGAATTAGCATCATTATTTTTAAATGATTATCACTCTGTAATTATGAGCATAATTATATTTAGAAAATATATAGGGGACTATTAACTAACTATGGATACGATTATTCTTTACTTAGTTTGGATAATTACTGCTATTCTCCTGGTGATTTTTATCAGAAGGAAAAATTTGATTAAAGCACAAGTAAGTTTTTTGTTCATGCAAGTACCAACTTGGTTATTTGGTACCTTAGTTGTTAAGGGAAGATTAATTGAATACCCTGTTGGTTTTCTTAGCGTTGTATACAAAGCAAGTTTTACCTTTGAGTTTTTCGTTTTCCCTGCTATAAGTGCCATATTTAACGTTCATTTCCCTCGTGAGAAATCGTGGTTTATAAAAACGATTTATACTCTTAGCTTTCCAACAATAATGACAATAATTGAGATTTTTCTAGAGAAGCGCACAGACTTGATTAAATACATAAATTGGACATGGTATATGAGCTTCCTCTCAATAACAATCACTCTATTACTTTCTTACTGGTACTACTTGTGGTTTTTTAAGAAAATCAAGAAAATGTACGCCGAGGACCTGTAGCGATTCGATTCCAAATAATTTGTAACTTAAATATTCATGATTTTTCATTTCTACCAAACACGATATCCGTCATCATTCGCCCTGGCTTTCTATCGTGATGAGACTTAATGTATTCATGCAGCTTGTTGCACGTTGGACAAAACCCGTGTCCGTTGTACTGGATTACACACTCTTTGCATAATTGATTGTCACAAGTTGTGGGATGCGGTGGAATGATTCCTCCATCACGAGGTGAGCGAAATATAATACTTGCATAATCAATTACAAAATCGCAAAACTGAGTAGCTTCATTCTTTCGGCAGAAGGAGCATGGATACTTCGGTAAGGAAAGTACAGTCATTTTTCACCTCATGTCCTTCAATATTCATTATGTTCCATCACCATTTGATTTCCTTTTCTGCACAATACCCGTTTTATTCATGACCTGGTTTAATTCAAGCTTGCTGATCCCTAGCTTTTCAGCCAACTGGGATCTACTCAGTAAATCCTTATTTTCACGCAAAAACCTTAAGTTCTCTTCACTTAGTGATACATTGACTAAATCATTTAAATACTTATCTTCAAAGGTCGGTATATTTATATCTTCCGTTTTTCTGATCTCTACAACAACGTAAGGTTTATCAACTACATGGTACTTATATTTCTTTGGCTGACCTTCACGAGTCATAAATCCTAAATCAATCATTCTTTTCACACGCGCGAATGTAGATCCATTTTCCTCGTTTTGCTCACCTGCTATCTGCGATATTTTTTTCCCAGCCTTAATGCCTTCGTAGATAGGGACCTCATATGGTAACAGCTTCATTTTGTCCATGATCAATACCCGTTAGATTGCCGCTCATGATTGACTGCGTTTTTATCCATGTACGCTTTCTCGATTTGTTCCCAGGTGAAACCAAGCATTTCTCCAAGACCTAAGAATTGAGAGCAAATACGCATGTAATCCCCTTCGTTATGATCATCATCGAAACTCCCAATAGTCCAAAACAACCGCATTTTTTGGGGAACCTTTACTGGAAAGTGAGGGTACTCTTCAAAAGCGGGAATGTATTCGCCATTTGATGCTGCATATTCATTTTTGGTCATATCCCAGCATTGTTTGCACATATTGGCATTATAATCGGCCATAAATGGGCTTGGCCGCGTGAAATCGACCTGTTCTTCGCAATAATTGCATTCCTCTTGCGGTAACATCTTTGGCGACTTCCGGCTGCTCCAATACTTAAACCCGCGCCATTCATTCGCGCACTCGCCAAGCTCCACCTGAAGAGCCAAAACTAAGTAAGGCAACCTATCCATGTCCTGTAAACCTTTTTCCTTGATGATCTTTGCATCCAGTATTTTTTGCATATCGTACATTCTTGTTAAGTTCATCCAATCACTCTCCCTAATGATTTCTTTGACTCCAAAGTAATGTAGCCACTTTCTCTATCCGATCCCAGTTATGAACCTCACGCCAGCCGCGTCCCTCTGTCCAATAATCCACTTCTGCCCACTTCCTACCGCTACCGTTCTTCCTGATGTTGGATGCTCTGTATATCCGACCATGTATTTCAATCTGTGGAAGTAGAATTACCTCAGATTGACTCTTCTCATAAGCAAGTTTCGTTTTAATCATTGAAATGACCGTAGCCATGTGACTTGTAAACACTTGCTAGCTTATCGACAACATCAGATACAAGGTTAGAAATAATAGCAATATCCTTTTCATTCATTCCGTCTAACAAACGGATCTCACCAGCCTTTAAAGTTCTCCCCGCGGCGGAAGAAAGTATTTCTACAACTGGCTCTATCCGTTGCATCCGTTCCTTTTGTGCACTCTCTGCCCTTGAAACTGATAATTGTTTAAGGTTGAATTCTTCCCAGTCCTGTTCATCAAACCAGAAGTATTCACCATATAGAATCCGGTACTCATCAATGATTGAATTCTTTAATTCATCATTTCCTTCGATTTTAATGTGACAGTTGCCGCATGCTCTATAAGCATTACTGAGGACTCCACGCCCTCCTCTGCCTCTTCCGAATACATGGTGAGTAGTTTTACACTCAGCTTGCTTGCAATACTGGCAAACGCCTTGTGAGCGTTCTGTAGCTGCCTTTACAACTGACTTAGGAAACTCTGCTCGATCTGCTTTGCTTGGTTTGGATTCATGATGAGAAAATAAGTTTTGTTTCCATTCGGGGAGTTCACGCTTTCCTTTTTTACGTCCCTGTAGGCTGTTATAGGGTTTCTTCTCTTTTTCATTTGGGGTAGGTTTGGGGAACATCAATATTTATCACCTACAAATTCGAATTTTTAGAACAATTCGATCTGCACAATCTTCTTGATGAATTTCTTTTGGTATTTCTTTAAACATACTGGCCCGATACCAGTCTTACGGTATTTTTCGTTCGATAGCTTTCTGCGGCAGATTAAACAATGAGAATATTCCTTATTACCTTCCATTAGATTTACCAACTTTCTTTGGTAAGGACATTTTTCCTTACCTGTGGTATACTTTAAGCATCCTTCAAAAGGATTTCATCAATTGAAGCACAACCAAATGTAACAGCGATTTTTTGAGCCATTTTCAGAGATGGTGATCGAGTGCCACTTTCAAGGTTTTTCACGTAAATCAAAGAAATATTCAGAGCTTCAGCTGCTTGTTCTTGTGTCATTTTCTTTGAAGTTCTGAGTTCCTTTAATTTTATTCTCAAAATTTATCACCTCATTAATGGTATGCTTATTGTATTCTTATTTCCAATTATAGTATGCTAATTGTGTACTGTCAAACAAAAATAAGGGAGCGATCTATTTGAATTCCACTTTTGGTAAGCGAGTCAAAAAGCTGAGGATGCAGCTAGGTTGGACACAACCAGAGCTTGCAGAGAAACTTGACGTATCATTGCCACTAATCAAGAATTACGAGGGAGATACACGGAGCCCTAGCATAGATAAGCTAAATAAGTTATGTGATCTGTTCGGGGTTAGTTCTGACTATCTACTGTGTAGGACGGATGAACTTATGCCTGCATACGTTCCAAATGATGCTGTTTTGAGTTTTGATAAAAATGCATTTTCAGATGAGCAATTGAAGTTTATCGAGGCTTTCCTAGAGGCATTTAATAAAAGGTGAAAAATAAACAGCCGCTCAAATGAGCGACTGTTTATAATTACTATTTCTTGCTATTCAGGTGGATAAAGGTGTTATTTTCACCTTCGAATTCAAGTATTGTTTTATCAAGAAATATATCATTTAAAATTACTTTAGTTGAGATTATTGACTTATTATCTATTTTAGTTGTCTTTTCCTCAAAATAAAATTTTTCACCTAATTGTGTGTAGTAGTTAATCATCGTCTCGGTAACTAGACATTTCCTTCCACTCATAGCTTTATCAACTACAGGAATTAAAACATATTCATCTTTTGAAATGATCGGAACGTTAACATTGAATCGCAAGTCTTCGTTATGTCCTTCCATGTTAACCGTTATTCTCACCTTACAGTTTACCATATGACCTGGTCCCAGATTGGTAACTCTCAAGTAGATTGCTTCTGGTCCCCTAACATCATCGTAATCTCCAACTACATACAATTTAGTATTTTCTTTTACTTTATAATACGTCTCATCGAAAGGTATAGGTAAGTATAAGTTATCTATATGTGGCATCGCCCTAAGGTTTACTCTCACCTGTCTTTTAGCAAGGAAGTAGCTAAACAATGAACCCAAGGAAAACGTAATAATAGGTGTCGCAATCTTCCAAAATGTTTCGTTTGTAATCCAAGACAATGCTTTTTACTCCCCTTTTTATATAATCCCCATTTGTTTTGCTTCATCCCTGGATTGTTTATCGAGCTTCTTGCTGACTACTCTGAAGTTTATGTATCCAGTGATGATAGACAAGGCCATGCCAATTAACCCTATTGTCGAGACGACAATTTGATCCTTATTAACTCCTACGAAAATCAATATTGCACAAACGATGAAAGCTGCTGATACGTAATTGCCTAAATTGACCACTAAATCACACGCTCCTAAAAGTTCATCTTAGCTGATTATAACACATTCAATGAGTTATATTTCCGATCCATTTCCATTTACCTTTATCATCTATTGTGTAGAAATTAAACGAAACAGATAAGAGAGTGTAAGTATATGTGGTCCTCCATTGTTTAGCAGTAAGTAAAAATGTTTCTTCCTCAAGACAATTGTTACAGTTTAAAGTGAAACGTTTTTCTACTGGTGGATGCTTTATGAACTCCCCTTCCATCTTACCGGAAGAACATCTTGCACATTTGATTAATAAATCTTTGGATGCTTTATCTACGGAAACTCTTCTAACATCCGTTGGATCAGTGAGGGCATATCCAAATGGTTTTAGAATTAAATTAACAGCTGTTCTAAGCATTATCTCTAACCTCCTCATTCGCCCACTTAATATAATGTTCCATCATGCCAATCGTTTGGCTAAATCTAGTCTCAAAAGATTTATGCTTTCGGAAGAATGTAAAGGTTAATACTGTGCGTGCAATATTTTGCGGACGATCTGGATCTGCAAGCCACGCTTCTAGAACCATGATCTGAAAGGAGCGCTCATCATCTCTTTCTACTTCATATTTCAGAATCTTGGATTGATACTTATCCCCCATCATTTCACTCTTAATATGAGCAACAAACTCAGGAGAAGTATTTTCTGCTAACTCTTCAAAATTGAAATCCATTCTGGCCACGCTCCTCATCATTTATTTCCCTCATCCTACGCTTCCACTTCTGCTCCATATGCAACTTGAGTAACCCGCGGCGGTGCAGCGCCTCATTACGTTTTAATGCAAACTTGAACGCCTGGCGCTGCGGAGTGATCGGTCCTCCAAATGATGTGTTGCGGGTYATGTAAGTATTTCAACACGAAAGCCAGTTTTTTCAATGAATTCATTAATCTCTGATTCGTCTTTGAAATAACATACATAAGGCATTACAGATCCACCATATTGAACCTCATAAACCCTAGCGCGAATTAGATTTCCCATTCAATACCACTCCCATCAATTAACTTCTTAATCGTTTTGATCACCTTGTTGATTATAATGTACAACATAATAATCAATTAGTCAACAATTTTAACCAACATGTTGATGATTTTAATTATCTTTGTTATTATTTTATTTATGAAAGGTGTGATTCGAATTGATTAATAATAAGTTAAGTGAAGTAATGGGCAGAAAACGCCTTAAAATATCTGATGTAATTGAAATGACTGGCCTTGCTCGTAATACTGTCGCAGAACTATATCACGGCCGCGCTAAGCGCGTCGATTTTGAAACATTAGATAAATTATGTAATGCCCTTGAATGCAATCTAGACGAGATACTGATACATACTCCTCCTAAGGCTGGTGAATAAAAATGCCAATGTATGAGTATCAGAAGGGCGGTAAAACGCACTACTACTACGCATTTGAAGTTAAAGACACAAATGGTGATCGTAAGACAATAAAGAAACGTGGATTCACAGGAAAGACAGAATGTCGTGCTGCTGAAAGGGAAGCGAGAGTTGCGTGGGAAAAGGGTAGTTACATCGATCCTTCTACAATGCTATATGCTGAGTACGCGAACAACTGGTTAGAGGCAAAACAGGACATATCTGAGCAAACAAGATATGTCAATGAAGGTCATCTCAAAAACCACATACTACCTGTGATTGGAAACATCCCTTTGCAGAAAGTAAAGGTTAATCATATTGAACTACTCATAAAAACTCTTCAAGAAAAAGTATTAGCAAACGGCAAGAAGTTAGCTGGCGGAACGATAAAGAAAATTTATAATCTTGTTCAAACATCTTTCAAAGCAGCTGTTCAGAAAGAGTATATTATCAGAGACCCTTTCACTCTGTTAGACAAAGGATCGAAACCTCAGGCTAAAAAGGCGAATGTAGATTATTGGACCAAAGAAGAGACTAAGGAGTTTTTAAACAGCTTCGAACATCGTCAAAAGATTCTATTCATTCTCGCGATCTACACCGGTATGCGCCGCGGAGAGATACTTGGATTACGTTGGAAGGATGTTGATCTCGAAAACGGGCAATTGCGAATTAGTCAGATTCTCGCCTTTAAAAGCAAAATTAAAGATGGAGCTAAGACTTTGGCAGGTAACCGATCTATCTCAATCCCTCCCATTGTTGTTGCTGAACTACGAAAGCACAGAACTGTAATTATTCAAGAAAAATGGGAAGCAAAAGACAAGTACAAGGATCATGATCTAGTGGTCTGCGGCAAAGATGGACGACCTGTTAGCTGGAGTAACTTCCATAAGTTTTGGATAAGGAGATTGGAAAAGACCACCGTTCGCCCAATCAGATTCCACGATTTAAGACACACATGCGCATCTTTGCTTTTAAGTGCTGGCACTCACCCAAAAATTGTACAAGAGTTATTGGGCCACTCATCGATCAAAGTAACATTGGATACTTACTCACATATGATGCCTAACATCCAGGCTGATGCAGTTAAGAACTTAGAGAAAATGCTCACGTAGTTTCCTTTGAGTTCGTTTGGTTATTTGAAGTTTCCTACCAAAAAACCTACCAAGTTGACTTCACGAACAAAATAAAAGGCTGAAACCCGTTGATATATAAGGGTTTCAGCCTTTTCTAATGGAAGAACATAATAGTCCTGCCCCGAAGGTTCATATTCGATTAAGTGTATACTATCAGGTTACAGTTTAGTTGGCAACCGTATAAATGAAAAAAGACTGAAATCACCTCATCTTCCCTGGTGATTTCAGTCTCTAATTAAATAACAAATTCTATAAATTCCGGTGAACGCAGTCTCCCGCTTTGGGTCCAGCTTCTAGTTTTTACCCTCGCCATAATCCGCGGCTCCATATAGGCGAAATTCTTGTCTTCCTTGAAGACTAAGCGTTTTTGCACGCTTTCTATCGCTTTTTTGTGGATTGGTGATACGCCGGACTCAATGATTCCTACTGGTAACTTGGACCCATCTGCTGCATCAATAGAGGCCAGTAAAGCAAAATTATTTTTCCTATATCCAGAAATGTACACATCGGCGTACGTCCAATTAATTACTTTTTGCCAGCGGATGGAGCGTTTGTTTATTTCGTAAGTGGAATTCTCTTTTGTGGATTTCATGATAATGCCCTCAAGCCCGCGGCCGCGAACGTGCTCAAAATAGTCTTTGGCATTCCCCTCGAACATTTCAATCTTTTTATAGTTCTCATTCTCAGTAAAAGCCTGCTCCAACAGCTCTTTACGCTTAAGCAAACTTAAACCMGTGACATCAATTCCCTTGTATCGCAAAATGTCAAAAGCACAAAAAACCACAGGTTTCTTATTTTTCTTAGATAAAAACCGTGCGGACATCGCTTCAAAATCAGGTTTCCCTTGATCATCCAACACGACTAATTCACCATCAAGTATGGTGCCTTCCGGTATAGGGCATCTTAATAGCTCAGGGAATTTATGCGTTATTAAGTCATTGTGTCTCGTATATACATACAGTTTATCCATATGAGAAAGAATACATCGTAAACCATCTAATTTTAATTCCGCAATATGATTCTTACTGTAAAATGGCTGATTATTTTTGGCATTGTACAACATCATAGGAGAAATGAACATGTTATTATCACCCTGATTTAAATGATACTTCACTATGAACCTTCTGCCTATTGGTAACTGTTTCCCACGGTAAACAATAAAAAATTTATTCGCTTTGATGTCACACATGAATGCCCTCAATTGTCTTATAAGTGTCACAAAAAAATTGGAGGTAATCACTGATGACACAACGTTTAAATTATATGCAGCAATCACCTGAGCTTTTCAAAAAAATGCTGGAATTCAGCAACGCCGAACACGATAGTGCCATTGAAGAGAAGATTCTTGATCTTGTTCACATCCGTGCTTCGCAAATGAATGGTTGTGGGTTCTGTCTAGACATGCACGTCAAGCAAGCGAAGATCCATGGGGAAGGCGAACTTCGCCTCTACCACATTGCCATATGGCGTGAATCCACGTTGTTTACACCGCGCGAGCGGGTAGCACTGGCTTGGACAGAGATTCTGACTAAGCTTCCTGAACATGGTGTGCCGGACGAATTGTATGATCGCGTTCGCGGTCTATTCTCTGAAAAAGAAATCTCAGATCTAACTTTCTCCGTCATGGCTATTAATGCTTGGAATCGCATCAATGTCGCTTTCAAGAACGTACCAGGTTCGGCAGATGCAGCATTTGGACTAACGAAAGCTGGTTTGAGTTCCCCCCACCATCTGCAATCAGGATGACATCCTCTGTTAACATATCCACCAAGGATTGAATGTTACCATTCGAAATCGATGAAATGAATCGTGTCACCAGTTCCTTTTCTTCAACCAGACGGGTGGATGGACTTGCCTGCTTGGGTGAGGATACATCTACGATCCTCCCCTAGCTGAACGGTTGGTTCAGGCAGCCAATTCCCCACATAGCTAATTCTCCTTTTTCTCGCTGACTTTAATTCATTCAAGCATCGGTTGACCATCATTTTGCTTAAATAAGACTTGGTAATATGAATATTCTCATTGAGATGTCCATGAATACTTATGAACAAATCTTGCACCATATCTTCTGCATCTGATCTAGAACCAAGCATTCGGTATGCAATGGCAAACAAATGAGGCTTATAGGTTGTATACAAATCTTCCATACTCGTTGTAGGTTGGTCCTTTGTGAAACTTTGCATAATAACCCTCCTTCATTCCTAAAGTGAAACTTCAGCCAATCTGACAAAAACATGCGTCTCTGATAAGACAACTGGCGTTGTCCATCTGTGACATGAATCTTGAAATAAAAAAACAGCCACCATTGGCTGCTTTTCCTTATATCGCATATATCACTTTCAGTGAGGCAACTCCACCGATACTTCACGACGGGCCGCCGCGGAGCGCAGTACGCCGTCAATAATCGCTTGCTGGATTAGAATTTGCTCACCAGGAATTGGGGCTGGTCGACCATCCCGAACCGCTTCGGCAAAATCATGTACTTTCTGATCGAACAGATTCAATTTATGCTCGACAAGCGGAACTGGCGTCGCTGTATGTCCGCCGAATTCATCATGGAATAGCGTGATGGAACCTACGGAGCCATCCCATACCCCTGACCACGGCCCAGCACCAGCCGGAGTCACTTTAAGACCCGCATCCGTACCGAGAAACATCGTTGCTCCAAGGGTATCCATGTGCATCGCCCACGATATTTTGAATTGCAGCACAAGATCATTCTCGAAGCGCACCATCGCAACCCCGAAATCTTCGACTTCGAACTTGCTCGCTTCCGGATGGTACAGGGAGTTCGTGCCGAAATGGTTAGACGTAAATGCGGACACCGTTAGCGGACGAGGATATCCAAGCGTATTAAGCGCCATATCTAGCGAGTAACAACCAATATCCGCCATCGCGCCTGCTCCGGCGAGCTGTTTACTGATGAATGTTCCGCCTGGCATACCCCGACGACGCCCGCCTCCCGTCTCTACATAATAGACATTGCCAAGACGTCCTGATTGCACAATCGTTTGCAGCAGCTTCATATTCGGATCATAGCGAGGCTGGAAACCGAGTGTTAGCATCTTCCCGCTCTCATTCGCCGCTTGTGTCATATCGATACCTTCTTGAAGTGTCACCGACATCGGTTTCTCAAGTAACACGTTCTTTCCTGCGCGCAGAGAATCCACGGTCGTTACGTGATGTGAAACGTTTGGCGTACAAATACTAACCCCATCCAAATCTAAGCGCAATAAATCCGTATGGCTATCAAATGAAGCAGCTTCCGTTAATCCTTCCGTTTTCGCGAATGCTGACGCCTTGCCTGGGATTACATCGGCCACACCTACAATCTCTACATAGTCAAGCTTCTTATACGCAGATATATGGGCTCTGGCAATGCCCCCAGTTCCGATTATCCCAATACGCAGCTTTTTGCTCATTCTCGTCAATCCTTCTCTCTATGAAAGTGTATGAAGTCCGAACTTCCGCTTCATTTCTATACAATTTGACAATAGCATAGAGAAGGACGTTTTTTTAGTTCATATTGATGCCATCGGAAGTGTAAGATTGCGACATTCGCCAAATCACCGTTCTATCGACTCGCTAATCCCCTGTACAATACCAAGAGCCGAAGCAGCTCGAGGCCATCCTGCATAGAAGGCCATATGCGTAATTGCTTCTACTAATTCTTCTGTGCTTAGGCCATTCTCTATAGCCCACCGCAAGTGATATGGTAGTTGTTCTGTCATTCCTCCCGCTATCAGCACCGCAATGGTGACTAAGCTTCGATCCCGAAGAGAAAGCTGCTCCCTTCGCCACAAATCTCCGAAAAGCACGTCTTCTGAGTATGCAACGAATGCTGGCGCGATTTCACCGTAGGCTTCCCTTGAGGTAGACACTATTTTCCGATGAGTCATAGGTCACAACCGATCTTGAGCATCTGTGCTTCTCCGTTACCGAATGACCAATCCTCAAATTCGTTATCCATCAGTACAACAAATACATCTTCTTTCCGCATAGGAAGTTGATTGGATAATTGTTCAGCTAGCTCGCTATAAAAACCTTTCTTCTGCGAAGTCGTTCTCCCTGATTTCAGTGTTATTTGAAAGTAGAGCAGTCCATCGCTTCGTTCGACACCTAGATAGCTAGGACTATAATAGAAGTCACCTTCCTTATGAGAATGAAATACTTGAAAAACATCGTCTTCCGGAACGTTGAAGTACTCCACCAACGCGCTTCCGATAATTCGGCTGATCTGTCCTAATTTGTTACGATCATATTGGTGCTCGTATCACTTTTCAAACCATTCTTAAAGAGGGGACGTTCTCTCGTGCAGCGGAGAAATTAAATTATGCACAATCTACAATATCGAACCAAATGCAACGATTGGAGAAGGAAATTGGGGTACAACTATTCAACCGGGGATGGGACGTAGAACTGACGAGAGCGCAGGGAAACTTTTCGCGTTGGAGATTGATAAACTCATTCAACATTGGACCGACGTGACCAATCTGACCAAAGCTTTGCAGCAAGATGAGATCGGCAACTTGCACGTAGGCGGAATTGAATCTGCCATGCAGACGTTACTTCCTACTACCATGCGGCTATTTCACGAACAGAAGCCACGAATCTCCTGTCAATTCACGGTGGGGAATACCGATGCATTATCACAAGCGATTATCAAAAAAGAGCTCGAATTCGCAATTTGCGGCGAACCGTCCGATTCGTTGCCATTCTTTTTCGAGCCGCTTTATCAAGAGAAAATGACAATTGTCGTTGATCGAAGTCATCCACTGCTGGAACGAAATCACGTTACTTTCCGTGAGCTTCTTCATTACCCCATCATCTCAGGGGGACCCACCTGTCTCTATTATTCACAAATAACAAAGTTACTATCTCATTACGAAGTAACGCTTCCCCATTTTCATACCATAAACCAAATTTCAGCCATCCCCCATTTTGCAAAAGGAACGCTGGCAGTGGGCTTCGTTCTGGATTCGACTCCTTTGATCCCGGAAGTGGTGAGAATTGATGTGGCATGGGATGAACCTGTCATCCCCATCGGGATCTTGATGCTTCGTGGGCAGCATACGGCCCCTTTCTCACATAAGCAATTGTTTTTACAACTTTTGAAAAAGGGAGTAACCAGCTCCTGAGTGTCCTTCTACACAGCCTCTTCAGTTAATAGGCGCGCGGCCTCTTCAAGTATCGTCTTATCTCGTAAAAGCATGAATTTGGATGAGTAATCGGTACAAGTTAGCATCGACTCCTGCATCACGGCCAGCGCTTGATCTAATGACATCCACGCAACGGCCATGCCTAGCTGGATCTCGTTTTCAGTAAGCTTGGTATCGCGGAAGCTAACTTTCGCTTTTGCGATATAACAGTAGGAGAATTGAAAAAACTTGTTTCTGTTTTTATGCTCTTCGATATACCCCAATTCATGGAGGATTTCAGCTTCATAACCCGTCTCTTCCTGGATTTCACGTAGAAAGGCTTCCTTTGCTTCTTCTCCTTCATCTACACCACCACCAGGCAGCTTGTACAGGTTCGTTTTGGACATATACATCATGGCGACATTTGACTGACTATCTACTAAAATACCTCTTGATCCGTATCGAGAGATGGTATCTAGGAATTCAGGCGCACTTCCTAGGATATCGTTATCTGTAATCCTTATGATCAGTTGCACAAAATCAGCCCCCATTAAAGTACTTATTTCACATCATTATAAGCTATTGATTACATTTTGCGTGTGTGAAATCAGTTGTTGTTACGCGTACTGGTGGTGAAAGTGCAAAAGTGCAACCTATTTCCGCGCATGAACTTCTCAAACGGAAATACGTGCGAAAGTGCAACCATTTCGGCCTACACGCCTCCATTTGGCCCTTTACGGCCCAAAAGGATGCTCTTTTGCACGTATTTATCGATGTGCCGCCGTTTCTCCCGAAAATAAGTGTACATTCGCATCTTTGACCTATTACAAGCTTCCAACGCGCAGCGTCAGGCGATTCTGCAACAATGTACATATGTACAACAAAGGAGCTAAGCGCCAACGCGCTACAGCTCCTTCACATTTTTCCCTATAGATATCCGTGCAGCTCAGCCTTCAGCCTCTCCGTCACCTCTGGATGATCCTCCGCCACGTTCCGGGTCTCCCAAGGATCACTGGTCAGGTGATACAGCCGATCTGGACGGTTCAACTCCACGATCAGCTTCCACTCGCCGTCCGATGCGTTCCGCCAAGAGCTCGGATGCTGCGGCCCTTCGTCCAGGCCTGCAATTTGCAACTCGCGTAACGCCGCCTCGGCTTCCCCCTGCAGAATGCGTTTGAGCGGCACTCTTTCCTTATTTTTTGGCAGTCTGATCAAACAAGGTATTTTATTTAAAATAGTACCTTGACAGTCATAGTACTATGCCGTATTATAATAAATGTGAGGTGATGATATGAGCGAAAACAAAATTACATCCGACCTGCTCCGCGGACATACCGATACGATGATACTACGGCTCTTATCCGAAGCTGACCGTTACGGTTACGAAATTGTCAAATTAATTGCTGAACGCTCGGGCGGCGAATATGAATTAAAAGAAGCCACGATGTACTCCAGCGTTAAGCGGCTTGAGACAGACGGCGATATCGAGTGGTATTGGGGCGATGAGTCACAGGGAGGAAGACGCAAGTATTTCAGGATTACCGAAAAGGGCAAAAATGCTTACGTTCGCAACAAGAACAATTGGGAGTATTCGAAGCGCGTACTAGAAAATTTATTATAAGGGAGAGATTGCTATGATGAATCAGAAATTGACGAACTATTTGAACGGTATTTTCACGCCATACGATGGGGTAAAAAGCGTCACCGAATTAAAGACAGACCTGCACTCCGATTTGCAGGAGCGATATCGTGAACTCAAAGCTGAGGGTAAAGACGATGAAACAGCGTTTCATATGACCATTGAGAGCATCGGCGACATCGAACAAACGATTCTGGAAGTCGCCAACCTCTCCCGCTCGCTGGAACGGCAAGTCGTGACCAACTTTAGCGCAAGCAATCTGGCAATGAGCGACTTTGCAGGCGTTAAGGCTCATAAAGGTCAATTTAATGCTAGTGCTTTACGCGGCGCCGACTTTGCAGGTGCTGACTTAACTGGAAGTTCGTTTAAGACCAGTGATCTACGTGACGCCAATTTTGACGGTGCAAATTTGACGGACTGCGTCCTAACGGCAACTGACCTTTCGAATGTAAGCTTCAAAGAATCAACCCTTGTACGTACCAACTTCAGCGTTTCGGGGCTGGATGGAGCCAAATTTACAGGTGCCAAATTGACCGACGTCACACTAAGCAAGATCGACCTTAGAAAAACAATTTTTGAAAATTGTATCTTTGACGGCGTGAACTTTGAATTATCCGACTTAAGCGGGGTGCGTTTTGACGGGCAAACCTTTATCGGCGTTAAGTTTGATAAATCGGCCGTAAACGAAGTTTCATTTAAAGGCGCTATTTTCAAAAATGTATCTTTCCAAGCATTCTTTTCGCTAACCAATAAGTATTACCGTGCCTTCAAAACCATCTGCTTTGACGGCGCAGTCATGGATAAACTGACTTATGCTTCGCTTAAAGGCATGGGAGCCGATTTGTCAAAAGTTACTGTTCGATAATGAGGAGGGGAAACTTTATGCCAAACAATTCCATTCAAGTCGTTGGATTGCAAAAGTCCTATAAGCAGCATCAAGTCCTAAAGGGCGTTGATTTCGAGGTGGAAAAGGGCAGTATTTTCGCCCTTCTCGGCTCCAACGGTGCAGGTAAGACAACGGTTGTCAAAATCCTTACAACGCTGCTTAAACAAGATAGTGGAACTGCCACCGTAAACGGATTCGATGTTGCGTCAAAACCCGATCATGTGCGGCAGGCGATCTCTCTGACGGGGCAATTTGCCGCGGTGGACGAAATTTTGACCGGTCGGGAAAATCTGATCATGATTGCGAAGCTGCGATACCTCAAGGATCCGGGTCAGGTTGCGGACAACTTGCTTAAACGCTTCGACTTGACTGACGCCGCCGACCGCAGGGCGTCTACGTATTCCGGTGGTATGCGCCGCAGGCTCGACATCGCCTTGAGCCTTGTGGGTAATCCTCAGATTATTTTCCTCGACGAGCCGACAACTGGGCTTGACCCCGAGGCGCGCATCGAGGTTTGGAAGATCGTTAAGGAACTTGCGGGCGGCGGCACGACGGTTCTCTTAACCACGCAATATTTGGAGGAGGCTGAACAGCTTGCTGACCGAATTGCTATTCTGCATGAAGGTAAGATTATCGCAAGCGGCACGCTCTCGGATCTTAAAAAGCTCTTTCCATCTGCAAAGGTGGAGTATATTGAAAAACAGCCATCATTAGAGGACATATTCCTCTCTATCGTCGGCAAAAAGGAGGCGAAGTAAATGGAAACGGCAAAAAACCACTTCTTCACCGACATTAGCGTTATGCTTGGACGTTCCATGCGCCATATTTTCCGCAGTATGGACACCATCATCACAGTCTGCATCACGCCAATTGCCATGATGCTACTGTTCGTCTATGTGTTAGGCGGCGCCATTCAAACCGGAACGGATAATTATGTGAATTACCTGTTGCCAGGCATACTGCTGATGGCGATCGCAAGCGGGATAGCCTATACATCTTACCGCCTGTTTATGGATAAGCAGCGAGGCATATTCGAGCGGTTTCACACGATGCCGATTTCACGTTCCGCCTTGCTTTGGGGACATGTGCTGACCTCTCTGGTGTCTAATGCCATATCACTAATCGTCATCATTCTTGTAGCGTTGATTATGGGTTTTCGTTCGTCCGCAGGCATACTGCCATGGCTTGCCGTAGTAGGCATACTAGCGTTGTTTACTTTGGCCTTAACTTGGGTCGCGGCGATTGCAGGACTGTCCGCAAAAACGATTGAAGGTGCAAGCGCATTTTCCTATCCACTCATCTTCCTGCCGTTTATCAGTTCGGCGTTTGTGCCGACCGAGTCAATGCCGACGGTCGTTCGTGCCTTTGCCGAAAACCAGCCGGTGACCTCGATCGTTAACGCCATCCGTGCGCTACTGGCAGAGCAGCCAGTGGGCAATGAGATATGGGTCGCTCTTGCATGGTGCGTTGGGATTTTGGTAGTAGCCTTTTTCTTCGCGATGAGGGTGTATAAAAATCGGGTGTAAATAATGTACCTGTATCAGCTCAGCTCTAAGCACCTCATTGGTGCTTTTTTTGCTTTCTCTCATTTTTTCACACTGGACAATCGCCAATATAAACGGTTGGACTTATAGACTCAAGGGAATCTTAAAGTGACTAAACGCTCTTCCAAAATTACACGCAGTTCATCAGGAATTCGCTCAAACTCGACCCCTTTCCCCAAAAACAAAAGCCAATCCGCATAATACGCCAGTGCCACAACATCGTTCACATCCAACTGAACATTGAAAATCCCACTCGACTGAAACATCCCAGTTAAGGACAAAATTATTCCAGGAGGGTGCATACGCTTAAAGCGCTGAATCCCAATCGTATCAAGTTTCACAACAAGATTGGCTTCACGTGCACGAAGCAGTTTTTTGTTCAAAATCTCTTCTTCAGACAACTTCATCTCCTGCTCAGAAATTGCCGAATTCCGCAGCATCTCCACAGGCAAATAACGAAACTCATCCGTATCAAAATTATAAACCTCGACAAGCCACTGAGCATTCGAGTTAAATATATGTAGCAAAAAAACGTCCAGTAACTGCGGCCAACCAAAACTCAGCTCATAAGTCACGCGTAAATGCTTATCCCGCACAGCAAGCGAAATCAGCTGGTTCAACTCCGCAGGCGCAGCATCATCGAGCTCCAAAAGATTCGGATTGGCGGGATTTGTATTTTCGAAAAGCAAGATATTATTCAGCTCGATCAGCTCGTCTTGCTGGGTTTGCGATGCGATGCCGATAAGTTTTTCAGTGATTGAGCGGCGATTTTGCAGATAAGGCAACTGCGAATTTTTCGAGGCAATAAAGCTAATAAAAATCGCCTTCAACTCTTCTGGTGTGAAGCGAGCGGCGGGCAGATATTGATTTTGCAGGACATTGTATCCGCCTCCGCGCCCCAGCTCGGACGTCAGTGGAAAACCCATCGCCTGAATCTCGTTTATATCGCGGATCGCCGTCGCGCGGGAAATCTTGAACTCTCGCTGAATCTCGGCAATCGTAAAATGCGCGCGGTTATTGATGTAACGCATGATTAGGTTCACTCGTTCTGTTTTCTTCATGATTTTATTATATCAAAAATGTAGCATTTCGATAATCAGTATCATGTTTTGATACATTTGAGAAATAGAATCAATTTTGTGAGAAAACCTTTATCGAGGCCATTCAAGGATGAGCGACCGCGTTTAGAGGAAGGTTTTATCGCCAAATAGAAAGATGTTTTCGGGATCCGAAAACTTATACTTTCTATTGTGGTAAAGAATAAATCCMACAAAGGAGAGAACAAAATGTCTAATTACTCTATCAAAACAATCTCAGAAAATTACAAGATGACTGCTTTCGGTGTTTCATTTGATGACTACAACGACTGGGCAGGTAATGCAGCAAAAACTGCAGCGAAAAAAGCTGAAATCACTGAAAACGGCAAGTTTGCTGAACTTCTCGCACTCGCTGACGGACAAGAATATCAAATTAACTACAACCTCGACCACAAGCCTTGGCGCGGCTTCGGCGTAATGGGTGAGTTCAACGTGGAAGGCGCGGTTGTCCTCGATTTCCTCGCTGGCGAGTACATCGTCGTGCCTGGGACAGGCGCTGACAAAGACCGTCTTGCTGACGAAATCACAGGCAAAGTTTTCGGCGGCCTGATCCAAGAAATCACAGAATACAAATACGTTGGTCCTGGTAACTCAACGTTCGTTAAAGCAAATGAAACAGGCGAATTCTACGGCGAAATGTGGCTTCGCGCAAATAAAGTCGAAAACTAAGGAGCACTCATATGGCAGATTATACACTTGAAAACAAAAAATCATTCACATTGACCGCTTATGGTTTTTCAATCCAGTCGAATTTTCAAGATATGCCTGCTTTGCAAAAAGAAAAAAACGAGTTTTGGGACAGACTCAAGGCTGACGGGCGTTTTAATAAGCTCAAAGACGCTGCAAAAGATGATCGCGAATGGTCAGTCAATGAGGTTTATCAAGGAAAACCGTGGAATTATTTCGCGGTAGAAGCTAGCAAATCAGTGGCTGACGCAACACGCTTCATTGAGTTTCCAGAGAGCGAGTACATCGTGGTCGCAGGAAATGGCGACAAGGAAACTTTGTTTGATCAGCTGACTTACCGAGCTTTTGGTGAAGTCTTGGCACAAATCACTGATTATGCTTACATCGGTGGTCCAAATGCGACTTATCGCCAAGATAACGGCGACGGCACTTTCTACGGTGAATTTTGGGTGCCTGTGGTTAAAAAATAAGGGAATTCAGAAGACCAATCTACCGATTCGAAATCAACAACTGCCTCTCGCTCGTACGTAATAGCGAGAGGATTCTTTAGTAAAACAGGCAGCCATTATTCAGTTGGCTGCCTGTTGCGTTATATTGAACAAACGTTTCTCCGTTATTTCAACTCAAGAAATCACCAACCTACTATACTATCTGCTTGAGTGGACTTACATCCGCTGCCTAGCAGCCTCAAACAGCAAAACCGTCGCCGCCATCGCGACGTTCAGCGATTCCGCCTTGCCCTGCATCGGAATAATGACCTTCACGTCCGACTGCGCAGCAACTTCCGGCGACACGCCCTTGGCCTCGTTGCCGAAAATCAGCCACGTCGACTGCCGCAGGTCCGTGTCGTAACACGAGCCCTGCGCCTGCAGGCTCGTCGTCACGAGCCGCACGCCGCGCTCACGCGCGCGCGGCAACAACTCACCCAAATCTGCCTCCACGATCGGCAGATGATACATCGATCCCATCGTCGAGCGGATCGTCTTGGGATTGAACAGATCGACCGTGCCGCGGCCGAGCACGACCGCTTTGGCCCCGACGGCATCCGCGCTGCGGATGATCGTGCCGAGGTTGCCCGGGTCCTGAACGCCGTCCAGGACCACGACCAGATCGTGCTCGCCAGCAAGCAGCTCGTCCATGCCAACCTGTGGACGCGTCACGATGGCCACTACACCCTGCGGCGTCTGTGCGTCCGAGCACTTGGCCAACACCCCGGCGCTCACGCCGATCCATTCGACGGCGCGATCACCAGCAAGGGCGGCGAGCTCTTGTGGACTCCCCTTTTCCACTTGAAAAAGAATAGTTTCCACCTCAGCCCCAGCCTTCAAAGCTTCCTCAATCAAATGGTAACCCTCAATGATATATTTGCCTTGCTTGTCTCTGCCGCGCCGCTCTAAAAGCTGAGCCCAGTCCTTGACTCTCGTATTTTGAACAGACATGATTTCTACATATGCATTTGTCATGAATATACCTACTCCGCAAAAGAGACTTCAAGGTTCTGAAGACTCGAATTTTTACCCACAATGACCAAAATATCTTCTTGTTTAAGCGGTGCCTCCGCACTCGGCGGAATGGTCATCTGCTCGTTATGTTTAATCGCAATCACGTTGCAGCCATATTTGGCACGCACATCGAGCTCACGCAGACTTTTGCCAATCATCTCTTTCGATGCTCTCATTTCAACAATACTGTAATCGGCGGAGAGCTCTATATAATCGATAATGTTCGATGAAATCATATGATGGGCTACACGTTGCCCCATATCCCGTTCTGGATAGACGATTTTATCTGCGCCAATTTTTTTGAGAACCTTGCCATGGAGATCATTCACAGCTTTGACGATCGTCGTAGCTACGCCCATTTCTTTGAGAATTAATGTCGTTAGAATACTTGCTTGAATATCTTCCCCTATAGCCACAACCACAACGTCAAAATTGCGAATTCCGAGCGCCCGCATAGCTTCCTCATCCGTAGAATCAGCTTGAACCGCATGAGTCACATAAGCGGAAACGTCTTGAACTGTTTCTTCGTCCTGATCAATGGCAAGAACCTCGAATCCTAGTTGTGATAACGTCTTAGCAACAGCTGAACCAAATCTTCCCATCCCAATAACCGCAAATTGTTTTCTCACCGCTCACGTTCCTCCATATTCCAAGAATATATCCCATTTATTATACCATACTCAGCCCCCTGAGCCACTTCACAACAATGGAGCCACTGCCTGCATTGGCGAMGAGTGGGAAGGATGAAGCCGTCTGAAACTGCACATAGTAATAGCGAGAATGAAATGGAAGCGAGGTCCTTGAATGAATATTACCCTTAGACAAGCCATACACCAGCGGGTTAATAACAAAACACCAGAAGAACTCAAAGAAGTTATTGAAGACTCGATTGGTGGAGAAGAGAAGGTTTTACCTGGGTTAGGTGTTCTTTTTGAAATTATATGGCAGCATTCAGAAGCAAGTACGCAAGATACACTCGTCGAAACACTTAAGGCGCATCTTGAGTAAATTCCTCCCTATATGGACCATCGTATTGTTAAAATAATTAAAACTTGCTGAGGGATGTTTCGGCATCCCTTAGCTCCACCAAAATAAAATCCCCCTCATCAGTCACTGACCAACGAGGAGGATATCGCCACGTAATATTACTATAATACCGTTAACGGATTCATCGCTGCAGGCTTCTCGCAGCTGCTTTTCATTACATAATGCTGACCGGAGTCAGACGCATCATGGAAACCGTGCATCGCTTCCAGCACGTGATAAGCAAGCTCGCCGTTCGCACGATGTGCTGAGCTATCGCCTGTTAGCAACGCTTGCGCCATTGCTGCAACGCCCAATCCGCGATTATTATCCTTGTAGCCATGCGAAAGTGGGATGGGCTCATACTCTGAACCGCCTTTGCGAATAAGCACCTGGCCACCGAACGTATTCGGATCGGGGACTCGCAACGAACCATGACTACCATAGATTTCAATATTAGGCAATTGCGTACCCGCCATGATATCAAAACTTGTCACAAGCGTTGCAATAGCACCATTGTGGAAATCTAATACCCCAGCCACGTGTGTTGGCGTATCTACTTGAATTTTCTGCCCGCGCTTCTTCTCACTCGAAATCGTCCGCTCTGGGAAACTCACAGCCGTTGAACCTGTTACACGACGAATTGGCCCGAGCAATGCCACTAGTGCTGTTAAGTAATAGGGACCCATGTCGAACATCGGGCCACCGCCCTTGGCATAGTAAAACTCTGGATCTGGGTGCCAATGCTCATGCCCCTTCCCCATCATGAAAGCCGTAGCCGCAATCGGTGTACCAATCCATCCATCCTGAATCAGTTTCACGCAAGTTTGGATACCGCCGCCCAGGAACGTATCTGGCGCGCTGCCAATCAGAAGTCCTTTGCGCTTAGCTACCTCCAAGATCTTCATCCCTTCTTCCCGTGTTACGGCAAGAGGCTTTTCGACATACGCATGTTTACCTGCTTCCAGAATTTGAATACAGACTGCCGCATGTACAGCCGGGATCGTCAAATTAATCACGATGTCCACCTGTGGATCACCCAGTAATTGCTCTACCGTGTACGCATGCGGAATCCTGAACTCCTCAGCACGCGCTTCAGCTTTGCTCACATCAATATCTGCACAAGCGACCAATTCCAAGTGTGCATAGTTAGGAATATTTTTCATATAAGCCGCGCTTATATTTCCACATCCAATGATACCAACCTTCATCTTACTCATCGCTTTATGTCCCCCTATAGTTAGCGTGTTGCCCAAAGCAATCCGCGTCGCATTAATTCTAACGTCTCTGGCATACGAACAATGTTAGCCTGATGGCCCAGTGAATTATAATAGACTTTGCCTGCACCGTACGTTTTGGTCCAAATAACCGGCATCTCCACATCATCAAAATCAGTCACCGCATGCACCTTAATCGCAGGATCGACATGCATATAATACTTTTCCGAAACGACGACGAAATCACCAATGCCCGCGGTCAGTGGCTGCTCGCTGTCTTTCATACGAACCGTATAGGTAACACCATCATTTCCCGGATGTGCGACCCATTGGCCGCCAACCATATACTGATAGTTCACTTCATTTCGGAAAGAATCCGCCATACCGCCATGACAGCCTGCAATCCCTGTTCCGCCTACTTGGACCGCGTTAATCAGAGGAGTTAGCTGTTCTTTCTCAATTTGCCCCATGGTCCACACAGGAACGATCAGATCAATACTTGCCAATCGTTCCTCATCCCGGAAGCTGTCCAGCGTAGCCGAAACCTCTACCCCATAGCCCTCTTCACGCAGCAGACCTGCAAAAATCCCCGCAACCTCCTCGGGTTGATGACCATCCCAGCCACCCCATACAATCAATGCTTGTTTCTGACTCATGCCATTTCGGCTCCTCTCTCCATGACCCTGTTATACTTCACTTATACGAACCCAACGGCGCTGTGCGATCGATTGATCCACGGCTTCCAGTACCTCTTGACACTTGACGCCATCCACAAAATTCGGAACCGGTTGCCGATCCTCGGAAAGCGCTGTCATCAGCTCCACAACTTCATGTACAAACGTATGCTCATACCCAATCGTATGTCCTGCTGGCCACCAAGCATCCATATAAGCATGTGAGGCATCCGTTGCTAGCACGCGTCTAAAGCCCTGAACATCCTCATCATCACTTGTAAAATACACCTGCAACTCATTCAATCGCTCGAAATCGAATTTCACACTACCTTTGCTGCCGTTAATTTCAAAAGAGTTCGTACACCGGTGCCCGGGAGCAAATCTCGTTGCCTCGAAGCTGCCCAATGCACCATTCGCGAAGCGAGCCATGAATAATGTCGCGTCATCAACTGTAACAGGACCATGCGGGGCATCTTTGCTGCCTTTGGCACTAAGCCCCGTCATCGATGTCGGAAGCGGACGCTCCTTCACGAATGTTTCACTCATCCCGATCACTTCGGTCATCTCGCCAACGAGGAAATGCGCCAGATCGATGAGATGCGCGCCCAGATCGCCATGCGATCCTGAACCTGCAATCTCCTTCTGCAAACGCCATACCAACGGGAACGTCGGATCGACGATCCAATCCTGCAAGAACCAAGCACGGAAGTGGTAGATTTGGCCGAGGCGGCCACTCTCCACGAGCTTCTTCGCCAGCTGTACCGCTGGTGCAAAACGATAGTTGAAGCCCACCATGTGCTTCACGCCAGCTTCTTCAGCCGCCTCCAGCATCTCCCTTGCATCCGCAAGGGTCAGCGCCAGCGGCTTTTCGCAGAACAGATGTTTGCCGGCCTTCGCCGCCGCCAAAGCAATTTCCTTGTGCGCATCACTCGGCGCATTGATATCGACGACGTCGATATCCGGATGCGTAACCAGCTCGCGCCAATCCGTTACATACCMGTCCCAGCCGAATTGCTCGGCTGCTTGGCGAACACCGTTCTCGTCGCGACCACAGATGAGCTTCATCTTCGGAATCGCCGTCTGTGGAAAGAACATAGGTAAATCTTTATAGGCATGACTATGTGCTTTTCCCATAAATTTATAGCCAATCATACCGATATTGAACGTTTTTTTCATCCCATACACGCCTCCCCAAGTGTGTTCGAATCGAGCCTCTCACCTACCACTTACCCCAAGCCGACTAACCACCCAACCCATCACCCATACAATAACTGGAAAACATACAGCTATTTCTTCCATATTCAAAGAAATTACCTACAGGAAATCCAGTTATTTTTACAAACACCCTAGCTACTCTCACTTCACACACTGCATCCATCCAGCACTTTGCACTTATCACTTTCTACTTTCTACTTTCAACTCTCAACGCTCATTCTTCGACGACTGCCTAATCTTCACTTCCGTCGGCAGCTTAACTTGCAGCCCAGCCTCGCTGTTTCCCTGCCCAACACTTGCTAGAACGGCACGGGCTGCCTGTTTGCCCATTTCAAAAAAAGGCACTTTAATAGAGCTGAGAGGTGGATCACTTAGCTTCGCAGCATCCGAGTCATCGCACCCGATGACCGCATAATCTCGCCCAGCTATCCATCCCCGTTCGCGAAGTCCTTGCATGAGTCCTATGGCCATTCGATCATTAGCCGCAAATACAGCCTCTATTTGATCACGGTTCTCCCACACCTTTGCGGCAATCTCATATCCGCTAGTCCGGCTGTAGTTCCCCTCAAATTGCAGAGAAGGATCCATCGTTAAGCCAGCTTCTAACATCGCCTTTTGATACCCAAGACGTCTATCCAAGGAATTCGTATATTGAGGAGAACCATTGAGAAAGGCAATCTTCCGATAGCCTTCATCCAGTAAATGACGAACCGCTCGATAGCTCCCCTCCACATGATCCGCATCAACTTCCAGGAAGGATAGACCCTCGAATCGTTGATTGACCAAGCAGAAAGGTAGTCCCTGTTCCTGCAATTGCAGCAAAGAACTTCGCTGTGATTCGGTATCTCTCGCCCCGAGAATGACACAGGCATCTACCTTTTGCGAGCGGTATAACCGGCCGTAATCCAAATCATCATCTGGTGTTAAGAGGGACAATAACATGTCATAGCCTTGCTCCCTCACCTGCTCCCCAATCCCACTAAGAATCTCTGCGAAATAATACGCAGAAAACAGATGCACCTTCGGCATATAGGGAAGGACGACCCCCAAATTACCGCTTCTTCTTCGAGCAAAGCTTTGCGCAATTGCATTCGGATGATACCCAAGTACCTTCGCTGCTGCGAGAACTCTTTCTTTGGTTGCAGGCTTCATCGGACCAAGTCCATTGAATACACGAGATACAGTCGCCTCAGATACTTTGGCTAAGTCAGCAACCTCTTTTCTCGTCACCATGTTGATTGGCTCCTTTCCGCCTAATTTCACGCAAAATGTACACGCGTACATTTTCTCATTCAGGGGCTACTTCTGTCAATATAAATTCAGAATTTTACTCTTCAACTCATTATCGTCACAATTCGACATTTACATCAATTTTTCATTAAGAAACACGGAAATAAAGTCCATTTTTTGTCATAAAAGCAAACTCTTAATATTGTTTATCTCCTCTTAGACCTTTATGATAAAGGATATTGGGACAACTATGAGATGGAATGAGTGATAGCAAATGAAAGCAATCTGGCGCCATCTTCGGTTCACTGCGTCATCAACGATCGAAGCTCTCACAAGCCGATCACAGATCACTCGACTTCACTCTCGTGGGCAGCTCCTTGCCCAGTTAGAACATGCTGTTCGGAAACACGTTGACACCTCAACCGCTCAGATCCGTGCATGTCTTATTTTTGATATTGATCGTTTTCGCCAAGTAAATTTCTCCTTAGGATACGCATGCGGAGATCATCTACTGCATGAAATAAACCGCAGATTGAAAGGACTGGATCACATTGATCTTGTTGTTCGGTCTGGCGATGATGAATATACACTTCTTCTTCGAGCACACAAACAAGAACAACTTCAATCTGCGCTACATCGTGTTATGCAGGTATTTGAGCCCCCTTTTACTTACCAGGATCAGGACTGTTTCCTTCGTGCAAGCTTCGGTCTGAGTGACCTTACAATAACACCTGAGAATGTACCACAAGCTTTCCACCAAGCGGAGCAAGCACTCCTCATTGCCAAACAAACAGGCAAGAATAAACTCATTACTTTTCACCCCTTACCAACACAACAACGTTTTGCTAGCCAGATTCAAATGGAAAATGACCTGCGCAAAGCAATCACAGAGAATCAGCTATTGTTATACTATCAACCTCGACTCGAACTCTCGACTGGTCAAATTAGTTGTCTGGAAGCCCTGGTGCGTTGGAATCATCCCCTGCATGGCATGATTGCGCCTGCCGATTTCATCCCCCTTGCTGAGGAATCAGGCCTCATTTTGCCACTTGGTGAATGGGTATTGCGGGAGGCTTGTCTACAGAAAGCACGATGGCTCGCTGAAAATAAGCTTGATTATCAAGTTGCGGTCAACATTTCGCCTTGCCAGTTTCAAGATGAGGACTTTGCGGATAAAGCCATTCACATCATACAACAAACCGGCATTCCCCCCTCTTATTTGGAGTTCGAAATTACCGAAAGCTCAATTATGCAAAATATGGAGAAAACCATCGCCGTCCTTGATAAGCTTTGTTCCAAAGGAATTTCCATTTCCATCGATGATTTTGGGATTGGCTATTCGTCCCTCAATTATTTGAAGGAGTTTCCTATACATTGCCTCAAAATCGACCGTTCCTTCGTCAAAAACATTCAACGTAATTCCAATGATTGGGCGATTACGAACGCCATCATTCACCTCGGTCATGCCCTTAATATCCAAGTTGTCGCCGAAGGGGTTGAGGATGTAGGGCAACTTGATATTCTTAAAGAAACAACCTGTACAACCATTCAAGGTTTCTTGCTTAGCCCTCCGATTTCTGCTTATGAGATTGAACAAACCTTTCATATGAATGACAACAGACCGGTTATGATTTCATAACCGGCCGTATGATTTGGCGTATTTTCTGATTTTGGCATAAATGCGTTTATCCTTTAATCTCCGAAAAATATAAGGATCTGGACTTGTATTCACTTCAAGAATCCATGGCTGCAAATCTTTATCTAAGGCTACATCAACGCCTATCTCTTTTACCCCTCTATACCTTGTATGAATCGCCTTAGCCACTTGAATCCCCATCACTTGCAGCCGTTTCACATACCCATTCCTCTCCGTAGGAGGCAAATACGCCTTTAACAAGGTATCCACCGATTTCAACGTACCTCCATTATGAAAGTTCGTCACAATCTTTGCGGGATGTGCCACGCGGCCGATAACCCCTGTTGTCTCCCATTTGCGAGTAGGTGATTGCTGCACCATAACGCGAAGATCAAAGCGGTTTCCCTTGTAAGTCAACAGATGAATCCCTTTCTGTACTAAATAAGGCCGTTTTCTTGTCACATTGAGCAGCGAGACGTACATGTCAGCGAAGGTTTTGAACCTTTTGATGGTGACACCAGATTGGTAGGAATAGGATTTTTCTGCTTCTTCCCCTGCCAGCTCGATACGAATCACACCGTTCCCGAACATGCCTATATTAGGTTTCACGTAGACCATTTTATATTGTTCGAGCATTTCTTGTAAGGTTACAGCCGTCATGCACTTGGTGCTTGGCACATACTTGCGAAGTGATTCGACAGACTCGACGGCCTTCGTTTTGCCAATTTTGCTGCTTACGTATCTTGCCCTATTCAAACTTATCGGTTTCTTTGTACTCTTCTTCCTAATTCTCTTCATACCAGGCCTCCAGCTTCGAATTCACCCCATCCTAGTGTATGAAGGCAACAGAGCATTGGCGACAAAAATACAAGAAGAGGCTGCCCCTGAAATCCATCAGGAGAGCCTCTTTATCATGTCTAGCTATTAAGGAGCACTTGTTAAGAACTGTGCGGTTGGATTTTTATCGATGGAAGAGCGCAGCGCATATTCACTTTCGAACAAGCCTACGAAATTCCCTTTCTTGTCTTTGACCAATTGGGAGTTAATGCGGAATTTAGCTGGATCAATTTTATCATCGATAATCCAACGGGCGAATTGATAATTCTGTCGTTGCAAAAGAATATCCACACCATATTCCGATTTCATCCGATGCTCCAGTACTTCGAATTGAAGTTGGCCTACGACGCCAAGAATCATATCTTCGAAGCCAATCGTCGTGAAGACTTGGATCATCCCTTCTTCCGTCAACTGATCGATCCCTTTCAGGAACTGCTTTTGCTTCAAAGCATTTTTGATCGACACCTTGCTGAATAACTCTGGTGAGAAGGTAGGAAGCTCATCGAAAATAACCTCTTCTCCTTCGCTTAAGGAATCGCCAATTCGGAAAATACCTGGATCGAATAGACCAATGATATCCCCTGGGAAAGCCTCTTCCACGATATCACGATCTTGGGCTAGGAACTGCTGCGGCTGTGCCAGCTTAATATCCTTGCCGAGCCTTACATGCTTCACGGACATTCCCCGTTCGAACTTTCCAGAGACGATACGCAAGAAAGCTACGCGGTCGCGGTGTGCTGGGTTCATGTTCGCTTGAATTTTGAACACATAACCAGAGAATTTCTCTCTCGTTGGTTCGATTACACCAGCCGTGCTAGTACGCGGCTCTGGCTGTGGTGCTAATTGTAGGAAGTTCTCAAGGAACGTCTGAACACCGAAGTTATTCACCGCACTCCCGAAGAAAACAGGCGTAAGTTCACCCTTCATCACTTTTTCCATATCAAAAGGATCACCAGCAACATCCAACAGCTCGATATCTCCGCACAATTGCTTGTGTAGGAACTCACCTGCGATTTGTTTCACTAACGGATCTTCTACGCCATCTACCTTGCGGACTTCAATATCCTTGTGATCGTCGCCTTGGTATAGCTCTAGCTGTGATTTCCCGCGGTCGTAAACCCCACAGAACTGCTTCCCTGACCCAATTGGCCAGTTCATCGGATAAGAACGAATACCGAGTACTTCTTCAAGCTCTTCTAATAACTCGAACGGATCACGGCCTTCACGGTCCAATTTATTAATGAATGTGAAAATGGGAATCCCACGCATACGGCATACTTGGAAAAGCTTCTTCGTCTGGGTCTCGACCCCTTTGGCAACGTCGATCAACATCACCGCGCTATCCGCGGCTGTCAACGTACGGTAGGTGTCCTCACTGAAGTCTTGGTGACCTGGAGTATCTAGAATATTGACGCGGTGACCTTCATAGTCGAACTGCATAACGCTTGACGTTACAGAGATCCCCCGTTGTTTCTCAATTTCCATCCAATCTGACGTAGCATGTTTACTAGCTTTACGACCTTTAACTGTTCCGGCTAAGCGAATTGCGCCCCCGAACAAAAGCAGTTTCTCAGTTAAAGTTGTTTTCCCCGCATCCGGGTGAGAAATAATCGCGAACGTCCGTCGTTTAGCGACTTCCGTTTCGAGAAGTTTAGTGAGTTGCGTTTTCATGTGTTCGTTTATTCCCTTCTTCTTTACATATAGACTATTCAAAATCAAGCGTGTGCTTTCTCCAAGGGAACGGTCCAGTTCGCTTCTTCAATGAACGTGCGATTGCTGAATTCCCTGCCGCGCACAACCACTTTATCTGCAAATACTTGCACATAAATCCCTTGTGCTTTATCCTGTGCAGTTTGCTGATATGCCCGATTCAGCGTTCTCCCTACAGAGGCATTATGGAAATAATGGAACGTTTCCTGAATATAGTGCGGTGTTCCATTCTGAAAATCTTGATGGCGATGTCCACAGAAGACGAATACATTCTTGTATGGCTTCAACGTTTCGCGGAACTGAATAGCCCGAATGAGCTGGTGAGTAGCCCCATCGGTACCAACAGGTGGCAATGGTTGATGCGTCATCACGAATAGAGGTCTTCCTGGTTTATATAAATTGCCCAGTCTTCCTTTGAACCAAGCGAGTTGTTCATCGGAGTACCATGCACCTTCACCCACTTCAGGCTTCTCTTGCACGTAAGCTTCTTGTGACAGCAATAAGATAGAGTGTCCGTTCGTCGTAAAATCATTATAAATGGACGTATAGCCCATGAACTTCTTGAAATTGTCTCTACTTACCGCATCACTTTTGCCATTCGGTACATTATCCTGATCCCAACTATTCGCTTTATTAATCCAAATCGTATAATAATCATGATTCCCCATATTCCCATGCATAGGCGGAAGCTTATAATTATTCAATATGGCACGCAATGCCTTATAGTCAACATCAGTTCCTGTATCCGTCAAATCACCGGTTAGCATAATCGCATCGACAGGACCATCGAATTGCGTGACATCATCTAACGCAAGCCTTAGCTTTTTATTAGGAAGCGAATCACCCGATGTAACATGAAGATCACTTAAGATAAAAAAGGACATCAATGGGCCAAGAGGCAGAGGTTCCTCCGAAGGCGCTGGCGTAGCTTGTTGAGGAGGCTCGGAGCTTGCTACGGGTGCGGCCACAGCCTGTTCTTCGGGAATGAATTTTTTCTTAACCAACAGACTAAACCAAGCACTTAATCCTACTAAAACAGCCCCAATGGCAAGCAGCCATCGCACAAACGCTCTTCGTGACATCGATGCACCTCAAGTGTATAAAATGAAAAAATGGCCATATTCACTAGTATACCACAAATTGTGTCCTATACGTCGTCCAGACTCGACATCATCAAGTGATTTCTTGCTGCGCTTGTACCCACATGCAAAAAACCAACAGGCGAAATTCGCCTGTTGGATAAACTCCTTATTCTAAGCCAATACGGTTGTTTTCTGAATAGCTTCCCAATCGACTTCCCCTTCATTCTGGCCGTTAATCGGCCACCACTTGAACCCATCATCACTCAACAGCTTCGCTGCTTCTTCAGGGCCCCAAGATCCAGCAGGATAGTGCTTGAGATCTTCGGTCTGCTCGTTCCACGCAGCAGCAATGCGATCCACATAAGACCATGCAAGCGCAACTTCATCCCAACGCGTAAAGTAAGTGGAATCCCCGCGAGTTGCATCATACAGCAAGCGCTCGTAAGCCTCTGGCGTATTGATGCCGATTTGACAGCTTTGGCAGAAGTCCATCGCAACCGGTACGATCACACCCTCTGAACCAGGCTGCTTCGCGTTCATTTTCAAATAGATGCCTTCCATCGGATTCACTCGGAATACGAGCAGATTCGGCTCAAGCTCATGCTTTTTGGCCAAATAGACATTGTTTGGAATGTTCTTGAATTCGACAACGACCTCTGTCGTTTTGACCGGTAATCGTTTTCCGGTACGAATATAGAATGGCACACCCGCCCAGCGGAAATTATCCACGTGAACACGCGCTGCAAAATAAGTCTCTGTCGTCGATTGCGGATTCACAGAATCCTCTTCACGGTATGCAGGAAGTGCTTTGCCTTTGGCAGAACCGCTGGCATATTGACCGCGAATCACGTTCGCACGTACATCCTCACCGTCTTCGAACAGACGAAGTGAACGGAGTACCTTCACCTTCTCATCTCGGATATCCTCCGGATGTAGACGGCTAGGCGGTTCCATCGCCATCATCATCAGCATTTGCAGCATGTGATTTTGACCCATATCGCGAAGCGCCCCTGAGTGGTCATAGTAGCCACCACGCTCTTCTACACCCACAGTCTCACTCAACGTGATCTGAATGTTCGCTATGTATTTATTATTCCAAAGCGGCTCGAAGAAAGCATTCGCGAAACGAACGAACTCGATGTTTTGGACCATTTCTTTACCCAGGTAATGATCGATACGGTAAATATCTTTCTCTTCGAATACTTGACGAAGCTGTCCATTCAAACGCTCCGCAGATGGCAAATCGTAACCGAATGGTTTTTCAATAACTAAGCGATGCCAGCCTTCCGTTTGGAGCAAGCCTCCTTCACTTAAATTGTACGAAACATTGCCAAACAACTCAGGTGCAAGCGCCAAATAGAACAGACGGTTACCGCCCGTTTGATACTTCTCATCCAATTTCGCTGTCAGTGTATTCAGTTCATGGAAACCTGCAACATTGTTAATGTCGAGAGACATATACTCGAATCTTTGGGCGAACTTTTCCCATTCTGCAGCATCCGTATTTTTGTAACGAGCGAAATCTTGAATCGAATTTTTCACATCTTCACGGAATTGCTCGTTCGTCCGCGGTCTGCGAGCTAGACCAACTACAGCAAAGTTTTCTCCCAGCTTACCTTCGCGATAAAGGCTATAAAAGGCTGGAAACAGTTTTCTTTTGGCTAAATCACCCGTTGCTCCGAAAATATAAAACACAGCTCCACTCATCTATGCATCATTCTTTCTCTATTAGAATTAGTTAATATGCTTAGCATACCTAAAATTGTCAAGCTATTCAACTTATATACCCACTTTAACCCATAACATTTTCTTATAAGAAACTAGACATCCGTCTATACCGTTACATTCTGCGTGGCATAGGCTAACAGTACATACGAATACGGAGGTGCCCTAAGTCATGCAACCCTTTCACCCAATCACCGAAAAAAGCTGCAAAAACCTTGTCGGAAAGCCCGTTCTTGTCTTCTTAACAAATGGCTCTGAGATATATGGAATCGTCAGTCGCGTGGAGAAAAACAAACTCATCCTTAATGACGATCGACAAGCGAACACGAAGTCCTCTTCCAAAAATACCAAGCCAATGCTTACGAAAAAGGGGAAAAAGAAGCAAGCTCAACCTGTTTCACCAACTCAGCCATCAACAGAAGATCCGTTATCTTCCTTCGGTCTGATCCGTTTTGGAGGACCGCTCCAAGCCCCAACGGCTAGACCCACTGGACCCGTAGATATTCAAATGGACTATATTGCCGCCATGTTTAGTGAATAACGGAAATCAAGGCTGTGGATGTGTATCTCATCTACAGCCCTTTCCTCAACGTTTCAACTTTTTATTCATACGGTAACAGCTAAGGTCAGGTACATAAGAATCAATCTCATAACCTCTTTTACTATAAAATCGGATCGCCTTCGGGTTGCTGTCATCAACAAATAGCTCCACCGTATGGCAACGTTCACTAAGCCCGTAGTCTTCCGCAGCTTTCATAAGTGTATGTCCAATGCCTTTGCCCTGCTCACGCGGATCAACAGCCAGCATATCTATGAAGAGCTTACTCGATTTACGTATGATCGAAATGAAACCGTAAGGCCGTTTGTACCCTTTGGCGATGACGAACGTTTTATTGGCGTTCAGTCGCCTACGGATCTCCGAGTATGTCACAGAATTACCTGAATCATACATTCTGGAAAAAGGAACTAATTGTTCAACAACTAATCGATATATAGCAGGGTCGTCAATGGTAGCCAAACGTTTGCGTATCACATGGCACCGCCTCCACAAGAAACAATAATGCTATCTTATGTTGGTAAAGACGTAATTGACCCCACAAGTACCAATTTACCCCAGTCTACTGGGGTGATATACTTATCGTATAGAAATGAGGTGATCGTAATGATCAATGCTTACCCCTCCGTCATGGCGGTGAACAGGTATCAAACTCATAAAGATTATTACCGTGTTGGTGCTGTTAGTGCGGTTACCGGTGGTAAATCGAATACAATACGACGAATGTTGGATTTACCTTATGAGCAACTCGCCTACAAGCAGTTCGCACAGAACGCTGCCAAAGACGTGGCTGGCTTAGTTCAATCTACGCAAACCGTCAAACAATCCGCTCAGACACTCGTCAACACGACTACGTTCACCACGACTAAAGCGTCACAAGCCGATCTCACCCAGAACCTTCAAACGTTTATTCATACATATAATGAGTTGCAAGATCAGCTAGGGGATTCACCTGACTACGTGAGCCATGCCCTTCTTCAAGGTCTGGAAGAAGCCGCAAAGCCTAACACATTGCACGATCTTGGCATCACCAAGAGTGATAATGGCAAGTTGATGCTACAACCTGAAGTGTTAGAGAAGCAACTTAATCAACCTAGTGGCATTCATCGCAAAAGCTTGCTTGATCTCACCAACTTCGCAAGCTCGTTAGTAAGCCGAATTGATCGTCTGCAGCAGCTGCCTTCCGTCTCGTTGTTTCAGCTTTCCACATCACCGCTTAAGCCATATGGCCAGTATCAATCGCAGCTTGAGGCGTATTTACCGGTTCCGTTGCGCGGTATATTGCTGGATGCGAAGATGTGAGCGGGGAGTACTCCGAGGCGGGTTAGCAGCCCTGCTACCATAGGAGCAGCCACGCTGAATCCAACAAACGGCCCTCCACCTAGAGGAGCAGCGCCACACCCCACAAACGGCTCTCCACCTCGGGGAGCTGCGCTGCCACCAACAACCATCCCCACCTCGGGGGCTGTGCTGCCACCAACAACTATTTCCCCATCGGGGAGCTACGCTGCCACCAACAACCACCCCCCATCGGGGAGCTACGCCATTCTATATTAACTGGAAAACATGTAGCTATTTTCACAGTTTTGAGCCCTTATTCGCATTTAACTGGAATAACTCCAGCTATTTCCACCATTTCTACCCCATTGAGCACAAAAGTCGAGAATTAGCTGTACATTTTACATTTATTAGCAGATTCAAGCTATTTCCGGCAAATTTAACTGTATATTTTACATCTAAAGCAACCAAGCAAGCCTCCCTATTCACCTGCCTTCTGGCAAACTACAACAAAAAAGCTGTATCCCCAAGTAGAATCATCTACGGAACGRGTGATACAGCCTTTTCCATTTAAAATAGCTTTTTACCTAGCACATGATCAATCGGAATGTAGCCAATGACACGACTATCCATGCTGTTGTTCCGATTATCCCCCATCACGAAAATATGCTCAGCTGGAACGGTCCACTTTTTGTTCCCGTTTGCTCTCATTTCCTCATTGATGTAAGACTCATTCAGCAGTTCACCATTGCGATACATCTGATTATCCTTCAGCTCAAGCTGATCCCCTGGCTTACCGATCACACGCTTAATCCATACGTGTTTATCATCGCCTCGAACAAATAAGCTGAGCAATGGGCTGTCCAACAAATCATTTTTAAAAGTCCGCTTCATTTCAACCCTAGAGTCGATAATGACAATGTCTTCATAATTAGGCTCGTAGTGAAACGTATGCGAAAGCTTCGAAACATACACGCGCTGACTATCATGCAATGTCGGATCCATCGAATGGCCGCTAACTCTCGTAGATTGAAACACAAAAACACCTAGAAAGACGACTAATACAAAGGAAATTACAATGGAACCAAACCAGCTCCAAATCTGTTTGACTACATTCAAATTTATCGCTCCCTTGCCTTATTCCGCCAGTCCGTGCTTAAAGGCATAAATCGCCGCTTGCGTGCGATCTTCTACGCCTAGCTTGGATAGAACGTTGGTGACGTGGAATTTCACTGTCTTCACGCCGATGAATAAATCATCAGCTAACTCTTGATTCGATTTGCCCTTCGCGATCAAGCGAAGCACTTCCATCTCGCGGTCCGTCAGCTCCTCATGCGGCTCCGCAACGGGCTTTGGTTGACGGAAGCGATTCATGATTTTCGAAGCCACCTGCGACTCCAGAATCGATTGTCCTTTGGCCGCGGCTCTAATCGCTTGCGCGATTTCGGAGGCACGCGAGGTTTTCAACAAATAACTGAAGGCACCCGCTTCAATAACTGGATACATTTTCTCATCATCTAAGAAGCTAGTCAATACAATGACTTTACAATCTGGATAGAGTTGCAATAATTTCCTTGTCGTTTCGATGCCGTCCATACCTTCCATAACTAGGTCCATCAGCACCACATCCGGACGATATTCCTGAGCTAAACGAATGCCATCGTGGCCATTGCTCGCTTCGCCAACGACCTCAATCCCATCTTCCGTCCCTAGAACAGCTGCAAGTCCAATTCTGACCATTTCATGATCATCGACTAGTAATACTTTGATTAAGGTGTCGTCCATTCGCTTCTTCCTCTCTATGTACGATGTTAATTTTCGATCAATTGAGGATCGGTTGCTAAGATTGGTACTCGAATTTCAATACGTGTTCCTCGGTCTGGTGCTGTAATAATATCCACTGAACCGCCGATTTCGTTCACGCGTTCCTTCATGGACACGATGCCATAAGAAGTCAGCTTCTTCGCATCCAGCTCAAAACCAACACCGTCATCGCGGATCACTAACCGGATACCGTCAGAACGATGCAGCAGCTTCACTTCCAGCTTATTCGCCTTAGAGTGACGCAGGGCATTCGAAAGCGCCTCTTGCACAATTCGGAATAAATGATCCTCGATCCCTTTGTTCAAGCGGATTTCCTCATCCATATCCCAGCTGATCGCCATTGGAACCTTGGCCGCTAGCTCCTTCAAGAGCTCAACGAGTCCCTCCGACAGTCGTTTTCCTTCGAGATGGATCGGTCTCAGATGCAGCAACAAGGCTCTCATTTCGGATTGAGCGACGGAAGCCATCTCTTCAATCAGATGAATCTGCCGCTTCGCTTTCTCAAAATCTTTATCCAGTGTCCGTCCAACAGCCGTAGCTGTCATGGATATAGCAAACAATTGCTGACTTACCGCATCATGCAGCTCACGCGCCAAGCGCTGACGCTCTTCAATAACCGCGGAAAGCTTGGCTTTCTCGGTAAGCTCAGCATTGCTATTCGACAGCCGTTGAAGGGAGGTCACTTGCTCTTCCCATCGCTTCATAATACGGCTGAGTTGTTCGCCTAAGCGTCCAATCTCATCGTCATCCCCGTTTTGAAAGCCTTCTCGGGCAAATGTCCCTTTTTCTAATAAAATCATCGTCTCCATCATGGGCTCAAGTCTGCGTGTCACCTTAGAACTGTTCCAGTAACCGAATACCGCCCCAATTACACCCAGAATCAACAAAGCCATGAACGAGAACTTGACTCCCTGCTGCCAACTGGTAAAGGGCTCAATCAAATGACTTGAATTCAGAAAATACAGCATAGCTCCGAAAACGGCGAAGCTAAATAGGATGGCTTCCCCCATGCTGCGCCAGATCATGTTCGTTAATCGTCGTTTGTAGCCGTCCACTTGGTGAAGTACCCCCTTGAAATAAACGACTACACCGTCCTCTAAAAACGGTCTCGTTTATCTAAAATATAGCCCATGTATATATGAGACTATATTTTCTACTATTTAAAGAAAGTTACAATACTTTGACCTTTATATCTCCTACGATGAAAGAAAGTATGAGTTTCACCCGATGGTCACAATGCCCATAATTCTGCGATTGCCAAACGACTTTGTTCATCACACCTGACTCTTTTTCTTCCGCGATTTGAAGCTGACCCAGCATGACGGAAGCTGTGACGGAAACGCCGATATCGTCAGGCACCTTTATATCAATATCTCCTACAACACCTTGTAGGATAACTGTCGTTTCTTTTTGCTCGAGAATTGCCATGGAAAGATCCATATACGTTTCTCCCACCAAGTACCACGTCGAGGAATTCCGTTGAATCCATGGTTCTCGGCCTAGGCGAAGGCTATCAACAATCTTCTGCTTTTGGGTATACGTATCATCTTTATGAATCTGCTTGGATCGAATGAAAAATAAACCTAATGAAATCAACACAACCGAAATGACAATGGTAAGATGATCACCGAATAATATGACGGCACCAATCCCCATCAGCACATAGCCCTTGCGCTCTTTGCGTGAACGAACACGATGAATGCCCAGCAAAATAAGGATTACGGCCATAACGGGAAAAAAGCCTATGGTATGTTCCAGAAGCAAAAAAATACCGGCTCCAATCAGCAAAAGCGCTGTATTCCGGCTGCGGTTATTTTTCGTTTCCTCTCCCATCGATGCACCTCCTCTGGCTGCCATTTCTCTTTCGTTCATACGATTCCTAGCATACCATAAGAATGGACGACCTCCAAGATGCAAATCCTTATAGATCAAGGCTTTGCTTTCGTGGAGGTCACCGTCCATGACTATTTGCTGTCGTGCGGGTCTCGCTCACCGCGAGAACGCTGCTCCTGCTGCCACTCATGCTGCAGCTTGCTGCGCAGCGCGCGCAGTTCGTGTTGAAGGTTGCCACCGGCTTCCTTCAGCGTCTCCTTCGACAGGCGGCCCGCTACGCGTAGCCCCTGCAACGCCTCCCGGCCGAGCTCGCGGCCGGTGACCTCCAGCTCGCGCCATGTGTCGCGAGCCTCTTTGCCGTGCAGCCCGCCGCGCGGCTGCTCATCCTCGGCTGCGTGTCCCGCACGCAGCCCGCGCAGTTCCTCTGCGAGCGCCAGGCACAAGTCCTGGCTGCTCGCGTACTGCGCGCGGTAGTGCTCGCTCGCGGCTTCCTCGTTCAGCTTCTCTTGCAGGGCAAGCCGCGCTAGATCTTCTTCGCCAGCGCGCATCGCAAGCTCGGCCTGCTCACCGCGCAGCTTCGCCATCTCTTCCGCTCGCGCGATGTTACTGCGCAAGGCAATCGTTGCTTGCAGCGCTTCCTCATAGCGTTCCTCAAGCTGTGCGATCTGGCTACCGTCGTCAGAAGTGGCTGGATTCGTTTTGCCGATCGTCTCGTGCCAGACGGTTTCAGCCATTTTGCCAATACGGTCAAATATATTAGTAGGATCCATTTCCCGATTCTTATTATTATTCATGTACAATCGCCCCTCATCCATCATCATACTCTTATGGTAGCTCAATTTCTGAGGTTCTAAAACCGACTATCGACTGTTTTTGAACCTAGACCTAAGTCTAGTATAAATGGGCATAACCATATTTTGGTCGTTGCCCAAGCATGCCAGTGATGCTAAAATATTTGAAGCCGAGTCTAGTGCATATATGCAGGCACTGGTACGGGGGACGAAATACTTGGGGTGAATATTTGCTTCAGCTTGGAGCAGACTAGGGAGAACCTTCTTCCCGAACCCGTCAACTAACCTCGAAGGCTCAAGAAGGAGGATTACCAATTGAATAAGCTTACCAAAGGGTTAACTAGCCTAGCTGCCTCACTAGCAGTATTGGCTGGAGGCTTTCTTTCCCCATTTACAGCTCAAGCAGCTGAAATGGCCGTGAAAGTGCAAGTCAATGATGAACTGATCCATTTTCCTGATGCACAGCCATTTCTGGATGGCAACCACACCACCCAAGTCCCGCTTCGATTTGTAACGGAGAAGCTCGGATATACGGTCAACTGGCAGAAAGATGGCAATCAGATTAAGGTAACACTAAATAACGACAATCATACGATTACCTTGGTTTCAGGGCAAAAAGAAGCTAACGTTGATGATGCAACGGTCATCTTAGACGGAGCTTCTCAGTATCAAAATGGACGTGTATATGTACCTCTTCGCTTCCTTTCCACAACCGCAGGCGTACCTGTACAGTGGGATGCAAGCAGTAATCTAGCTATCTTAAGTAAAGATGGAGAGCAACATGCACCTGATTATCAAGTATTCGAATCTACAGCTTATTCGGCAGATCCTTCTGAAAATGGCGGGTATGGAGCCATTGATTACATGGGCAACCCACTAGCAATTGGCACAGTTGCTGTTGATCCTTCCGTCATTCCACTTGGCACGAAGCTTTATATTGAAGGCTATTCGTTTAGCGGGCTTCCTAAAGGCGGCATGTACGTCTACGCAACAGATACGGGCGGATCCATTAAAGGAAATCGCATGGACATCTTTATTCCAGGCTCAAGGAAATCATTACAAAGCTTTGGCTTCCAGAAGATTAAAGTGTATCAAATTCCCAATTAAATGCATGGAGAGAGCTGCCCTAAGAGTCATACAAGGGCAGCTCTTTTTGTAGTTGAATGTTCCACTCAATAAGGGCATATGTCCAATCAACAGGGTTCCCACCCACATATGTTATATAGTGTTTAACCCACATTCAAAACCGGAGGGGATACTATGTCAGCTGCAGTTGGTTGTGGAACGCCAGGATACGGAAGTTCCGCAGGTTTAGTTCTTGTACTTTATGTACTGTTGGTCATCATTCTTGCTACTTTCTACTAGGACCATCTTCCGCCTGCGAAAATAAACCCAGCTGCTGAAGCTTCTCATTACGAGGCTTCAGCAGCCGGGCTTTTTCATTTGAATTCGATGCCACTCGTTCGCTGCTTCAAGATTTCTTCCAGCATTCCCCCAATATACGCCCCCGCTTCCATGGCAGGTGTTCCACCGCGATGAATGTTCGAAATAACCATCCGATCCGAATCCGTTCCCCCCGTTCTTGGCTTATAACACATGTACGCACTTAACGACTCAGCAGTCACAAGACCGGGTCTCTCACCGATAAGCAGCACAAGACATTCCGGATTTAACAAATCTCCGATGGCATCCATACAGCCTACCCGTCCGCGATTCACATAGATTGTCGTTCCCGCTGTTAAGCCTCGCAATCGCAAGGAATCCAGCAAGGCAGGATACAGGTCACGCATATTCGCTTCGATGCTATTTGCACTTAACCCATCGGATACTACGATTTGCACTTGTGGCCTAAGCTGACATTTCGCTAATAGCTCCTGTTTGCTTTCGGGCTTCAATACTCTCCCTAGATGAGGACGCTTCAAATACATATTCTTCGTTTCTGCACAAGAATCGACGATGAGCCACCTCATTTCTGCTAAGAGAGCAGAACTCACCTCATTGTGCACAGCATCCACGCTGCTAGCATGATCCCATCGAAAAGTCAGTAACTCACTCGTTAATGGACGTGTACCTGATCTAGAAACGCCAATGCGTGCCGGAGTTAGTGCTTTCATCCGAGCGAATTCATCCACGCTTTCCACCTCCTCGCCAGAATAGCCTAGAATCACCTGCTAGCGGACTTAGCGTACCGTTCAACCATAGGCCTATGTCTTGCAGCCAATCTCGAAATTCTGGTGCTGGCGCGCGCCCAAACAACTCGCGTAAAGTCGCAATATCGTGGTAGCTGAGTGATTGGTAATTGAGCATGCAGTCATCCGCCATAGGTACGCCAATCAGGAAGTTCACATGAGCAGAAGCCAGCATGACCGCTAAGGAATCCATATCATTTTGATCAGCATTCATATGATTGGTATAGCACACATCAACCCCCATCGGGAGACCATGCATTTTGCCCATAAAATGATCCTCAAGGCCTGCACGTATAACTTGCTTGCTATTGTACAAATACTCTGGACCGATAAAACCTACCACCGTATTAACCAAAAAAGGCTTGTAGATTCTAGCTAATCCGTAGCATCTCGCTTCCAACGTCACTTGGTCTATGCCATGATGCGCTTCCGAAGATAGCTCCGAACCCTGCCCCGTTTCAAAATACCACCGATTCGGCCCCGCCGCACTGCCCATTCTATGAATCAAGGCATCCGCTTCATCCAGAAGCGCCTTATGAATGCCAAACGCGCGATTGCCTTTCTCCGTACCGGCCAAGCTCTGGAATATAAGATCAGCCCTGGCCCCCTGCTTGATCGCTTCCATCTGTGTCGTCACATGAGCTAAGACACAGTTCTGCGTCGGGATACGCCACGTCTCCATGACTTCCTTCGCCGCTTCTAGCAGCGCTTTGGTCGTCTGTGGATGGTCCGTTACGGGATTGATCCCAATAACCGCATCCCCAATCCCATAGCTCAGTGCCTCGTATAGCGAAGCTTTCATCCCTTCCAAGGAATCGGTCGGATGATTGGGCTGTGCTCGGCTGCTCAATGTACCTCGATGCCCGATCTCCGTATTACACCTTGTCCGCACTTCAATACGCGAAGCTGCTTGAATGAGATCCAGGTTCGACATGATTTTGGCAACAGCTGCAATCATCTCGCTCGTGAGTCCCTTCGAAATTCGAAGCAACTCATCTCCCGTTGTTTCCGTTCGCAGGATATATTCTCGCAGCTCCGCAACTGACCATTGGCTAATAGAAGCATAGACAGTTTCATCTATACTTTCCTCAATCAACCGCGATACCTCATCTTCTTCAKCAGGCAGCAGCGAATGATTTCGAATCTCAGTGAGGAGGAGATCTGCAAGTACGGTCTTTGCTGCAATCCTTTCCTTGAGATCTGAGGCACTGACACCTGCCAAGTCATCACCAGAGCGCTCTTCATTTGCCTTACCGAACACTTCATTCAAACTCCCAAACTCGTAGACATGGCCCTTCATCGATGTTTTCAATTTCATAGACGCACCTCAGAAATCTCATTTGGAAAAAGCAGTGTTTTTACGATTATTGGAATCGTTCGATTCCCAATTAGTTCGCCAAGATCGATATAATCACCGAAATTCAACGAAATGCCATCGAGGCAGACAATGCGAGGGCTCCCTTGGCATCCGAGTGAGAGTAACTGGCCCAGTGCTTTGGCCATATCTTGATCGCACAGAATGACTATCGTGTGTTGATGTGTAAAATGGGAAGTCAACGGAGGGATTAGTTGGCTCGCAAGCACTTGCAAGTGTTTATAGGTATAGGACTGCTCCTGCTCTGTCGTAAGTGCAATCCCAAATGGTGTCTGATTCGATGTTCCGTAGAGTTGACTTGCTTGTTGAAAAAGATCTTTTAAAGCAGTAGCTAGCCTAACCGGTTCCTGCTGTATGTGGAGCTTCACAATCGGTACATTACGTATGGGCAGCGTACCAGCGTCGACATGAATGGTCGAGCCACTGAGCTCCACGCTCTGCAAACCCGCTCCTATGACCGTTGCCCGCTGCATGTGCCCTGCCTTCACCAACGGAAAGCCAAGCTCCGTCCACATCTCCTGAATAGCTTGTGCAAGTAGGGGACCGATATCGTCATAGGTTGTGACCTCCGCTAGCTCCATAATTGCTGGACGTGACAGCAGCTCTGCAATACCGCCAGACAGTGTCCATTCATCTGCTTGCGGGAGCTGGTTGGGACGCTGGCCTAGAAGCAGAAGCTCGTTCCCTGCCTTATCTGGACTGCCAGCTACAAACTGCCCGACAGCCCGTGCCATGCGACATGTCAGCTCTCGCAGCTCAGGGATGTCGACGATTTGACCTGGCACCATTAACATGCCTTGCTCATCCAGCCAACGCTGAATGGCTGAGGACACATAAGTCACCGTTCCATCAGCTTGCAATCGAATGACGCTTCCCCCCATATGAAAGGTTACCGTTGCAATCGGTATTCCGTTCCGAAACCAGGCAATATTCGCTGTGCCGCCCCCTATGTCCATGTTCGCTACCGTGTTCTGAAGCGTTTGCGAACGCCAAGCTGCTCCTGAACCTTTACCGGCCATGATGGCTTCCAAATCACTTCCCGCCGTTGCCACAACGAAAGCGCCTGCTTGTTCCGCGAGTCTATGTAAAAGGGCTTCAGCGTTCGTTTTCGTCGCGGTTTCGCCCGTCATGATGACGGCTCCGCTGCCAATATCAGCAAGCTCTACACCTGCAGTCGCAAGCTCCGCTTCTAGAAATTCCGTGAGCTGAGCTGCATCTAACGTGATAGGATCAATCAATGGCGTCCGATGAATCGGACTCTCATACAGAAGCTTTCTCTCCGTGATTTCATCTCGTGAAATGGTGTATGATGAACCGCGTTCCGCCAATGTAAGCCGACTTACAACAAGCTTCGTTGTACAGGTTCCGATGTCGAGCCCAACACTCATGAGATGCGTTTCCTTCATTCAGGCTCCCCCTCTCTCCCTCTGCAGCCGACTTTAACTCCATTTAGAAAACTTTCTGTTAGTGGAGTGTGTAGAGTTTGATCGGATCGTAATTTGCAAATTTGATTAACTGGAAAATGTACATCTATATTTGAGGAATTTCCTCAAAAACTCAATTTAACTGTAAAACATGTAGTTATAACTGCCTTTTTTATTCACATCGGGTATAATGGTCAAAATTAACTGCAGGTTTTCCATCAATTCTGCATTCGTTCAAAAAACACCAATAATTAACATCAGTAAATCCATCTAATTATTTGGCGCACAGGAGAATTACGAAACTCCCCCTCCGATCATCTCCCTTTTCTAACTCAACAAAAAAACTCTACTCCACCTTCTGCTTCACTCCATCCACCCTAGCTCAACTCGCAACCTAACCCAAACAAATAAATCCTTGCCTACAAAAAAGACGCCACAGCTTCCCCTCCTGACAGACGGTTACTTGTTAGCGTCAAACTTGCGATGATATTGGTGATTGATGTTCTGCCTAACATTTTGCTTCCAAGATTTTCACATCTAAATAGGAACAAGTTCATTTAAATTATCGTGTTGTATACACCTTCACGCCATCACCACGTTGATAGCCCTGCCCCCCGGCTGGCAGCCAAATTAAGCAATCCGCATCTTTGATCGATACCATAATGCTCGATTTATCAATGCCAGAGGGTCTTACCCATAAGCACCCTGCGTCCACTCGTGTCGTCCCTCGTATATAACGCGGATAAACAGACGGTTTATCGTAGGGAACATCCAAAAAAGCTGTTAACACTTCCGCTTCCGGACGCAGACACCCTAACATCACTTTAATAATCGGCTTAGCCAATAGCTCGAAGCCTACGAACGAGGCGCCAGGGTTACCTGACAGCGCAATGAGCAGCTTGCCTTTCCATAACGCGGCACTCGTTGGAGTGCCTGGTCGCATCGCTACTTTATTAAACAATAGCTTCCCATCGAATCGACCGAATACATCGACAAGTACATCGTAATCGCCAACAGAGACACCACCAGAAGTCAGAATAAGATCGACCTCAGGCAGTACAGCTTCAAGTGCGCCTTCTACCTGCCCTGGATCGTCCGAGAGCGCTGGCATGATGAGGGCTGCTCCCCCGTTTGCTTCCACTTGAGCCGCTAACATGTAACTGTTACTGTTACGTATTTTCCCTGGCTGCATCTCCTGTTCGACTTGTAAGAGCTCAGAACCAGTTGAGAAAATAGCCACTCTTGGCCTTCGGTACACCTCAACCATGGAGAACCCGAAGGTCGCTAATATCGCGGCTTCTCCTGGACCAATCCGAGTCCCCTGTGGGATCACTAACTCCCCAAGACTAACTTCACCAGCGATCGCCGTAATATTACTTGCTGCTTGCACATTTTTCTTAATCTTCACCTTGGCACCCAATGATGAAAGTACCTCATCCTGCAAGGAATCTGTCATCTCCAACATCACAACCGTATCAGCACCATCTGGAACAGGCGCCCCCGTCATGATGCGAGCAGCCATTCCTGCTTGAACCGTGCAGTTAGGTACAGTACCGCTTGGTATTCGTTCAATCACATGTAACACAATCGGATTGTCTGGAGTCGCCGCTGCGATATCCTGGGAACGTACTGCATACCCATCCACACCTGATCTGCGAAAATGTGGTACAGCATGATCCGCATAAATATCTTTTGCTAACATTCTGCCAAAAGACGCCGGAAGCGAAACAGTTTCCGTTTCTATGGGTTTAACATATTCGTAAAGTGATGCTCGTGCTTCATCCACAGAGATCACTTTACGGCCAAACCTAAGCTTCATTTCGCTGCTCACTTGCTTCCCATGCCTCCCTGTGCCCGTTAGCTAACCGCCGATTTGAGACATTCGACGAATAGTTGGTGTATGCGACTGCTCTTCATTCATCAAAGCCTGTGCCATCTCGTGATTTTGTGGCTTAATATCCAGCGCTCGGAAGAACAAATCTTCCACCGCAGCATCATCCCCTATATATTTTCGCACATTAAATTCGTCCGACCAGTATAAGCAAGGTTTGATATTGCCATCTGCCGTCAGCCGCAGCCTGTTGCAGGTTTCACAGAAGTGATCGCTAATCGGATGAATGAGACCGAATGAGCCTAACGCACCTTCAATGCGATAATTCTGTGCTGGGCCGTTGCCATAAACCGCGTTCGAAGCTGTTGCTTCCCAACCCATTTCCTTGCAGCGATCGAGAACCGTTGTAAGAGATAAATAACGCTTTTTCCAATCCTCATCTTGATGACCGATAGGCATATATTCAATAAAACGAACTTGAATCGGTCGATCAATTGTCATTTGTAAGAAATCAGCAATCTCGTCATCATTAATGCCTTTCATCAGCACCACATTCAGCTTAATCGGCGTAATCCCTACACGATATGCTTCTTCAATGGAGGCAAGCACGCGACGAATATCACCACCGCGGGTGATTAATGAGAACCGATCTGCCCTTAAGGAATCCAAACTGATATTTACACGAGTTAGCCCTGCTGCACGGAGCTTCTCAGCCCGTGACGCAAAGTAAATCCCATTCGTAGTCAATGCTATATCTTCAATACCGGGAATCTGTGATAACATGCCGATCAGCTGCTCTAGGTTTTTACGAACCAACGGCTCTCCCCCAGTTAATCGCAATTTGCGAACACCAAGTCCAGCTAGTACTCGGACAATCTCGGTTATTTCATCAAAAGTTAACAGCTTCTCATCCGGTTCAAATTCCATTCCATCTTCCGGCATACAATATACACAACGCAAATTACAACGATCTGTCACTGAGATGCGCAGGTAATCATGCATCCGTCCAAAACGATCCAATAGCTGCTTTGGCATCGGAGTTCACCTTCTCTCTCTGTTCATTATGGCATATTTTCTAACAAATTCCTAGATTATCAAGCATTTTAACTAGAAAAATGAATTATCGCGGTAGATTATCTAACATATACTCATATTCTTCTGGCGTATTAATATTGGTTACGAAATCAGTTCGAAGACCACGTTGAACCAAATAATCCTCATCCACAGACTGCCAATCCAAATGCTCAAGCAGCCCCATCAAGCGGTAGTTTTGTTGCCCAAGCAGCAGCTCGGTTTCAGGCCCAACTTCTCTTGCATAGATCCCATGCAGGGGATGCAGACGTCCCTCTATCTCAGGAATAACTGCATCCACATTCGAATCTCGGCACAATTCTGCCATCATCTTAGCTGCATCTACAGAAATAAAAGGCATGTCGCACCCAACAACCCATACATGAGACCCGCTTGCGACTTTCATGGCAGCGTGGATGCCGCTTAACGGCCCCTTTTGGATATAATGGTCACTCACACACTGCACCCCAATATCCTTAACCTTAACCAGCAACGGCTTAAGGGTTTCAATGTCATTGGTCACCACAATAATTTGCTCGCATCCACGCGACATTTCTTTCAGTTGTCTTAAGAGAATAGCTTCGCCTTGCACAGGCAGAAGTGCTTTGTGCTTCCCACCCATGCGGCGATTCAAGCCCCCTGCAAGTATAACACCTGTCATCATGCCTCGAGCTCCGCCAATCTTTTCCTAAACGACTGCTTCCAGCTAGCCGAAAGGCTATCTACAGAAAGCACTCTTTTGATCGCATCGATATTGAACTTATCGTGATACTTGATCTGATTGGCGAAGGCAACCGTCACACCCGCTTCATCTCTAGCGATGAGTTTCATCTTGGAGTCCGGTGCAATGTAACCCACTTTCAGTACGCGAAAATAATAACCTGTATATCCTGTTTCCTGAACGTACAGCGTTGCTTCTGGCCAATCCATACGCTTTGCTAGCTTATGACAAGGCTGCCTAGGCTGTGAGACCTGCACGATAACCTCGTCAATGGCAAATTGATCACCAATACAAACCTCATGCTCCTGCAAGCCGCGAATCGTCAGATTTTCACCAAACGTAGCAGCGTCCAATGTATGGCCCCTAAAGTCTTCCCAGTACGCATAGTGCTCTTCAGGATACACGCAGATGGCTTTATCAACACCGCCATGAACCGTTAGATCGGCCTGCCCATCCCCGTCAATTTGTACCTTGGATACAAACAAAGAGGAGCTGACCGGCGTTTTATAAATCCCCGTGGTCAGCTCTTTTCCTTGATATGTTATATGCTGGGGTAACCCCACATTGATAGATGTAATTTGCATGGCAAATGCCCCTCATTCCGCACAGGATTCTTTGCCCTTACTATATCAAAATTTTCGCAAAAAGTCAGTGCCCACTTCAACAGCACTGAACTTATATTAGGCGTTTGATTTGCCTACCCAAGCATCGTTATCGTAGCCCCGTACTTCCCAATACCCCATGTGCTCTTTCTCGATTAACTCGATACCTTGCAGCCATTTCACTGATTTATAGGCGTACATCTGAGGCACAATCAGTCGCACTGGTCCACCTAGTTGCTGTGGAATCGGCTTACCGTCCATCAAGACGGCGACCATGATATCATCTCCGTTTGCCTGACTCAAGGACAGTGCATCTGTATATACTTTATCGCCTGAATAAAATTTCACAAATTTTGCCGATGCTTGAACACCAGCCGCCGCTAACAGCTGTTTCAGTGGAATGCCTTCCCATGTACATTTGTACACGGACCATCCTGTCACACAGTGAAAGTCACTTACTTGAACCGTGCGTTTCATCTGTAGGAACTGTTCCCAGTTCCACGCATTGGGTTTATCCACGAGACCTGAAATCGCGAATTTCCAGGTGTCTGAGGAGAACGATGGTATTTCCGTCACCGTGTAGATGCGGAAATTCCCTTTGGCCCCTCCGCCTACAACAGCGGCGGAGTCGGGCAATGGCGCTGGCGGCGGCAACATGCGGTTGCCGTCATTGGCCACATATTCGGCGGTCGACGACCCGCCGGTATCGAAGGCGCCTTTTATCCAGCGATAAAAGGCGGGGCCGACCGCGATCACGAGCAGCACCCCTGCGACGAGTCGCAGGAAGGAGGCGCGTGTGATCGGTGATTCCTTCAGCGCGGCGATAACCGCCTGCGCTGCTGTGCGCCCTGCAGTGGCGTCTTCGGACGCCACCGGGGCTATGTCTGCCGCTGCGACGCTCGCGGCGGCAGGCGGCCTGCTAGCAGCGGCTTGCTCGAGCCGCTGTTGGCGCTTGAGCCATCGGCTGCGCGAGATGGCGTGGTACACGGCATACGGCACTCCGACCCAGGTGAGCACATCATGCACGAGGAGTGCCGCGTTGTTCAAGCCTGGTGGCATGTGCCGGAACTGCCACAAGATCACGCCTGATGCGGCCCAGCCGATCAGGAGCGCGAGCACGAACACCAAATTCGCGCGTTGGTTGCGGCGCGCGCGAATCTGGCGCCAATGCTTGCGGATCATTGGCGCGTACAGAACCATGAGCAGCACAGAGGCTACTCCTAAGTAAATGTGAAGCTGCTTCAGTGTCACACGAAATGCGCCAAGATCCCCTCGAATTGCGCCAATACTGAGCACAATTCCTGTCACCGTCAACAACACCAAAATCCAAGCATTCCAGCTATGAATGGCGTTTAATCGCTTTCCAAACGACTGCTTGAGCCAGCCTCTTTTTGACTCCACCTTCGCCACATCCTTTATGCGTTCATCCTAATACATCTATCATAACGTATAAATATTAAAAAAGGCTTACAATTAGCTGCTAGGCCTACTTTTTACCTTCATAAGTTCAAAAGAGCCTGCCCAGTAGGCAGACTCCATCCATCCATTTATTTCAATAAGTACATTTCAACAAACGACTTCGGAACATACGTCATACTGCCAATCAGCATCGGAGTGTACATCAGCATGCCTTCCTTACCATCCGCGGTGATCATTGTACTATCAATCTGAATACTGAATGTGTGTCCCATCATCATATTCTTGTCTTCCATCATTCCTTTATCATCCATCATGCTCTTGTCTTCCATTTTCCCTTTATCATCCATCATCTTATCTTCCTTCATACCCATATCACCCATTTTCGCCAAAACAATCATATGTGTATCATCTTGCCATGTCACTTTGAACCCTAATGATTCCGCAATTTGGCGCAACGGGACTAATTCCGTGCCGTCCTTCATCATCGTTTGGATACCTGTATAATCATAAGACTTTGCCATCATTTCCTCGGCACTCGCGAATGTTGGAAGTGCCAGCGTGCAAGCAGCTACCCCCACAATCAGTGCTTTTCTCCAAGACAATCTCACATTCATTTTCGGATTCATCGCATTCATTCCTCTCATTTCAATTGTTATGTTCGCTTCACATCACCTAATTTACAGTGTCATGCTTACCAAGCTCTAACGATAACCTTACAAATCCCTTACAGAAGCATAACAAAAAGAAGCCTAGCATCTTGTTACATGCCAGACTTCTTCGAACATACCGCTATGCTTGATGGACCGGCAGCGTGAACCAGAACTGACTCCCGCCCCCGCCTGTCGCTTTATTTCTCTCAACGCCAATTGTGCCGCCATGCAGCTCTACAATCGATTTTGCAATAGCCAAACCGAGCCCAGCTCCTCCGCTTGATCTTGTTCGAGATGGATCAGAGCGATAGAACCGATCGAAGATTCGTTCTTTATCTTCTTCCACAATACCTTGTCCTTGATCTGTGATAGAAAGTTTTACGAACTGCCCTGTTACATGCTCCGCCCGAATATCTATCGTTCCGCCAACAGGCGAATGCCTTATCGCATTATCCAAAATATTGGCAAGCACTCGCTTCATTTCCTGCGGCATGATGGCAACTGGCGGTAATCGCTCAGGCAGATCGACTTCAACCTGCAATTCTTTTTCCTCTAGTTGAAAAGCTAAGCTTTGCAACCCATCCACAAGAAAATGATCTACATGGTACAGCTCAGGCGTGAACTCCGTACCACCTGCATCTAGCTGTGATAACTTAAACAGTTCTTGAATTAGCGCATCCAATCTTCCTGTTTCCAGTCGAATCGTTTGCAAATACCGCTCGAAAGTCGGCTTATCTGCAATCACATCATCCTGCAAAGCTTCAACAAAGGCTTGAATAGAGGCCATCGGGGTTCGCAAATCATGTGAAACGTGAGCTACTAGCTCTTTGCGAGAAGCTTCTGCCGATCGAATTTTACCGAAACTTTCATTTAATTTGGCCGTCATCTGATTAAATTGCGCCGCTAGCCGCTGGTATTCTAAAGGACCAATTAGCGGTACTTTACCTTTGAAATCCCCCTCCGCAATATGCGTGGTTTCCTGTGTAATGGCTTTAATCGCTTTTTCCAAGGGTCTCGTCATGACAAAATGAATGAGCATGGAAACGCCAGCCGCCCCCACCGTTACGGTTGATAAGAGCACAACATCTTTCCAATTCAACAGCATGTATCTATAGCATATAAATAAGCTGAGCAGGATCATCCCTGTACTTACGCCGCTTGCGATAAGCAGATATAACCGAAGCTTCATGATGGCTCCCTACCCTCAAATTTATAGCCGATTCCCCATACCGTCTTAATAAATCGTGGTTGAGACGGGTTCGCTTCTATTTTCTCCCTTAGCCTGCGAATGTGTACAGTGACCGTTGTGGTGTCGCCATAATAATCCACATCCCAAACTTTATTAAGCAGTTGATTTCGTGAAAAGACTTGTTCTGGATGCCTGACAAATAAATGCAGCAACTCAAACTCTTTCACGGTCAATTCGATTTCCTTCTCATTGACACGCACAGTGCGGTGTAGGACATTGAGCTCCAGTCCTGGAAATCTCATAATATGCGATGGCGTCACCTCCGCCATCTCTGGCAACACCAGCTGATTGCGCTGTTGCCTACGTAAGATAGCCTTCACGCGCAGCACCAGCTCACGAGGCGAGAAGGGTTTCGTCATGTAATCGTCTGCTCCCATTGTTAACCCCATCAAGCGATCCATTTCGTCCCCTCTCGCCGTTAGCATAATAATGGGCACGTCCTGCTCGTTGCGAATTTCTTCGCATACCTGCCAACCAGTCGTGCCAGGCATCATGAGATCAAGCACGATTAGCTCCGGATTATGCTGTCTCCATAGTCGAAGAGCCTCATCCCCGCTTTCTGCTGTCATTACTTGATAGCCTTCCCGCTTCAAATATACGGAGCATACATCGGTTATATTAGTCTCATCATCAACAACGAGAATGAGTGAATTCATCCTTATAATCTCCCCTAATGACGGAATGACGTCCAATACTGATTTTAAGTATACCTCATAACAGGGAGCTCAAAGCTTACAGATATCTTACAAATAGGTTGAATATCATGCCTTTCAAGCAAAAGAAAAAGGTCAAATCGCGTCGCAGCGCATTTCACCTTCATGAGTATGTATAGTTGAATTTAGCCGCCAATACGAATCTTGCGGTATGTATCGATAAACGACAGGACATCGACCCGTTTCCCCCTCTTTTTAGCTACACGAGCCATTTTCACAAGGGTTGTCCAGAACTCATCTAGCACAGGTGATTCAAATCCATCTTCATTTGATTCTTGCGTTAACTTATGCTTGTTTTTGTAGGAAGTGCCTTCATCCGAAATGAGGTACTGAATTTGACTTTTTTTCCATTGCTCACCCGATACATAACTGACACCCATTTCACGCATTTTTTTGCGGACCGATGTAACAGGACGTGATAATTCTCTAGCAATGACAACTGGCGGACACTCCGAGGAAAGTCGAATTAGTTTGTCCAGTTCTTGAGTGGACCATGGTTTTTTAGTCATAGCAATAAACCCCATTTCGTAAATATAAATGTTTCATTTTGCCTGTTCTTGGTGAAGTACTAAAGGTATAATCAGAGAATAGCAATGAAATGTTAAGTAAGTATGAGTTAACCATAATGAAAGTATGAAGACATAACTTTTTCGCTATTTTTCTGAGAAAACCTCATTTCGAGGCCGTTCGAAGATGAGCGACCGCGTTTTGAGGTAGGTTTTATCGCCAATAATAAAGCAGTTTTCGGGATTCGAAAACGCGATCTTTCTTATGTGGTCAAAAATATGTCAATGGAGGGTGAAAAACAATGAAAAAACACGTAAATGGTACCGAATTGTTCGTTCAAGATCAAGGTCAAGGAGCTCCTGTTATCCTCCTTCACGGCTTTCCCTTGGATCATCGGATGTGGCAATCACAAATCGAGGCATTGTCCGCAAACTACCGCGTACTTGCACCTGATTTCCGTGGCATGGGTCAATCCGATTTGCCAGTTACGCCAATGTCTCTCACACAGTATGCGCAAGATATTCTCGCTCTTATGGATGAATTACGGATAGAAAAAGCCACCCTTGGAGGCTTCTCCATGGGCGGCTATGTCGCTTTTGCTCTACTTCGTCTAGCACCTGAACGCTTCTCAGCATTGATTCTAGCCAATACACGTCCCGAGCTAGATGGCCAAGAAGGACGGAAAAATCGCATGAACATGGCTGTCTCTCTGTATGACAAGGGAGCCGCGGCCGCTCGAGATGCCATGCTGCCTAAACTTGTGACAGAAGCCACAGTTCAAGAGCAGCCGCAGCTGATCGATTCACTCAAAGTGATCATGGACAGCATGTCAGCCGAAGGTCTTGTCCACGCCAGCATCGCGATGGCCTTCCGCGCGGACTCGGTTGGCCTCCTGCCTACCATCTCTGTGCCAACCCTCGTCATCGCTGGCGAACAGGATGCAATCGCGCCGCCGGATGTTATGAAGTCTATGGCTGATCAGATTCCAGGCGCTAACTTTCACGTCATTCCTTCTGCTTCCCACTTAACACCCATGGAGAAACCGGAAGCCTTCAATGAACTAGTTCTTGCCTTTCTGAAGGAAGCTTCGCTTAAATCAATGGACTACCGCTCGCCTTCCTAAAAGAAACTAAGCTTTAACCAGTTGATTCATAACCATTACAGCAGCTCCAATGGCTAATGCTTCATCACCAAGCTGTCCTTTGCTGAAAACAACCTGATAGGCGGGGTAATAATACGTCTTACGAATCGCAACCTGCGTTGCTGTCTGGAAGAACAATTCCCCGCCTGTTATCAATGGCCCCCCGATGATCACTTTCTCCGGGTGCAAAATATTTAATAAATTCGCCAGGCCGATCCCGAAATAGGTCGCAGCCTCCGTCACGATCTCCACGGCTAGGGGATCATTTTTTTTGAGCGCCTCCATAATATGCTGGTAAGTAACCTGCTCTGGATCCTCAACCATATGTACTAAAACGGTAGATTTCCCTTGTTTCAAGGCAGATTTTGCAGCCTTCTCTATCGCATACAGCGAAGCGTAAGATTCCAAAGCGCCATAATTGCCAGATTGGTTACGATGGGCAACACCATCGGTTTGAATAATCATTTGCCCCACAGAGCCTTCCATATCTACCGCCCCATAGATAACCTTGCCTTCTGATACCATAGAAGAACGTAAGCCTACACCAGCGTGAATATAAAGCAGATGCTTAAAGCTCCGGGTCCGTTGGTGCCAGGATTCCGCCAGAATCGCTGTGTTCGCGCCATTGTCCAGCAATGCAGGAACTTGCAGTTCTTCACTCAACCACCTGCATATGTCCACATGTCTCCATCCACTCGCCGGGAAATAAGAGGGCTCCAGAATAACTCCGGATACTCGGTCTACCGGTCCCACTGCTCCAATTCCTATACCCAACACCTGCGAAGTTTCGATGCCATGGTGAGCTATCATGCGCTTCGCTTCTTTGACAATAAGGGGAAGCAGCACGCCTGGAGTCATAACTTCTGTCATCGCCCAGCTCTTCGTTTCCAGCTTGTTCATCCCTAGATCTACAAGTACCAGCTTGGACAAGGTTCTCGAGATTTCCAAACCAAATATATAAGCATAGGCCGGATTCTTCTCATACAAAATCGGCCTACGCCCGCCCGTAGATGCACCAAAGCCGGATTCCAAGATGAGTCCCTGACTCGTTAACTCCTCTAGCAGTCGCGTTAACGTCGAGACCGTCATACCGCTTTGATCTAATAAATCTATTTTCGAAACCGTCGTATGCCGTGTAATCAGCTCATAAACTTCCTTGGCTTTACGGTTCGAAATTCGTTCTGTAATAACGTCTACATTCAAAAGAAGCAGCCTCCAATGATAATCTTTCTCATATGCTTCGCCATGAAGGATTCATTATCCTGCTTCTTAGTGTATCCTTAGTCCTTGGAGCCAATCATTAGGGTATACCCCATATAAGGATGATACTTGCTGACCAGCTCATCATACCGAGCGGTGATCTGCCATACACGGGGATCCATGAAGGATTGTCGATCAGATAAATGAACAGGATCTGGATGCTGAACCTGATCTTCGAACATCATTAAGGGGAATGGATGGATGCCTGTCGAAGTGACGTTACTGAATTTATTGCTCTCCAGCAACTCTTGCCACTCTTCCAGCTTATAGATCTTACTCACCCCATAGAAGCTGCATAGCGCCCTATGAATGGCTGTTGTCATATCTTTTACTTTAATCACTTCTCGGTCATATAGCTTTCCTTCTGGTTTCAATACCCGATAGTACTCCGATACAGCTTTCTGGGCGTCTGCGAAGTTCGTAACAGATTCCACCATCACGACATCGAAAGAATTAGCATCGAATGGCAGCTGACAAACATCTCCAATCAGGAATTTCACCTGAGTCCCCTGCTTCTCCGCTCTGATCTTGGCTTTGTTGATCATCTCCGGACGTATATCGATGGCGGTGACATCACAGCCCTGCTCTGCCAAATAACAGGCCGTTCTACCTGTTCCGCAGCCAACTTCCAACACCTTTTTCCCTTTGTCGATCGGATATTTCTTCAGTTGCTCAATGGTTTCTCCAAATCCCCCGGGATGTGCGTTTCCTATCCCGAGCTTCGCTAACATATCCAAGTAATCGATAGCCCTTACACCTCCGCAATGGCATTACGTTCTTTTTCTACCATATGGAAGGCTACTGTCACTTGTTCAACTTCTCGCTATCTTTTTCCAAAAACAGGCGCTAGCCCAAAAGTCGTGATTAACCCTATAGATTTAGGCGAAACACCCAAGCAAATCGTGAAATCTCTCCATAGGATAGTATTGTCTCTCATTCGCTTCTGCGGAAGAGCATTCCTAGAGATGGGGGGTGACATAAATGGGTGTTGCTGTAGGTGCTGGTTCTTGTGCAGGTTATGGTGGTACGTCGTCCGCTGCAGTTGTTCTTGTATTGTACGTATTGTTAGTTATCGTATTAATGACTTTTGTTTGGTAATTAGCCATAGATGTCTGCAAACAAAAGGAGCCAAGGTTCATATGAACCTCGGCCCCTTATACATAGAATTTATTACTTCTTAGAAGCTGCTAAGAAAGCATCCAATTGCTTTTGCTTTTCAGCAATGATTTTATCAATGCCTGCTGCTTTCATTTTATCTTGATATTTCGGCAAGGAAGCATCCATATCCACAGAACCCGTATCCATCGCTGCATCGAATTCTTTACCTACGTTAACTGCTGCAGCCACTTGTGTTTTAACTGGCTCGGAGTCGAACGTAAAGCCTAGACCTGGTGATTTTTTGCCCGATTTATTGAACTCTTTGAATTTATCCCATTTCTGTGGATCTTCATTATCGTATAGGTAGTTCAAGAATTGGTTACCGAACTGCCATGCAGCACCTGGAGCATAATTTTTGCCTGCATCTGTTGCTTTAATAATGTTGTCCGACACTTTCGTGTAGTGCGTACCTTCGATACCGAAGTTGATCAAATTGTTCAATTGTTTATCTGTGTGCAAGAGATTAATCACCATCATCGTACGAGCTGGATCCTTGGAAGTTACGGAAATACCCAACATGGAACCCGCTGTGTCGCCAGTGGAAATGGTACGTGGTGTCAGCTCGATTTGACCAAGCTTGCCTACCAAGTTCGTTGCATTCGCAAGCTCACTATCTTTACCTGGTTTCAAAGAAGAAGTAATCATGAACACATTACCGGACTTCAATGCATCTTGACCCGACAATTGTGTCGTAGCCGCATCCTTATTGATATATCCTTTTTGCATAAAATCACGTGTTAATTTCAAAATTTCCTTATAACGCGGTTGATCCCATTTCGGAATCACTTTTGTATCTGTGCCATCTTTCATAATCACACCTGGAATTGTGCTATCACCCAGATAGTCATACTGTGCCAAATAGTGCGCATTCAAGTTATCCCCATCGCGAAGGAAGAAAGCTGTCATTTCTGGCTTTTTCTCTTTGACTGTTTTCAGTACATTAGCCAAGTCTGCCATCGTTTTCACAGCGGTCATATCAATGCCTAACTCTTTCGCGATATCGGCGCGATACACAACCCCACCTGAAGCTGCGAGTTCTTTATTCGTTGGAACACCATAGTTTTTACCGTTGATTTTAGCACCTTGCAAGAACGCTGGATCCAAGGAATCCGTAATCCCCTTGCCATATTGCCCAATCAAATCATTCAGCGGCATCAACGCACCTTTACCCACATTGACAGCGTGACCATTCCATTGTGCTGTGAAAAGGATATCGAACTCTTCACGGGAAGCGATCATTAAGTTCGTTTTGTTATCCCATTGACCCCAGTCGATTGGCATTAATTTGATCGTTGCATTGATTTTTTCTTTCAAAACCTTGTTCATTGCGTCTTCGACTTTAGCTTGATCCGGTTGTGGTGTACCAGGGTAGACTAGTTTCACTTCATAAGGCTTCAAATCCGTTGTAGCTGCTTTCGTCGCAGCAGGCGCTGTACTTGTTGCTGGTGCTGCTGTAGCACTTGCTGCAGGCTCTGGTGTGCTCTTCGAACAGCCCGCCAAGGTGAGTGATAACGAAAACGTTAGGGTAAGAAGTGCAAGAGTGCTTTTTTTCAAAGCTTTCATTGATGGATTGCCTCCCTTTATCTCAATTCTTCTTATATGCTAAACCAGTCTACACTGGTACAAGCCGTGTTTAACTATCCTTTTATTGCACCAACCGTTAGGCCTTTCTTAAAATACTTCTGGAAGAATGGATACGCGAACACGATCGGTCCTATTCCGAGTACGGCCATCGCCATACGGACTGTTTCCGTTGGTAGTTGTAGCATGCCCCCTGCCTGCGATAAACCTTGACTCGCCTGCACATTCGAAGTTAAGAACTGAATATCCAGCATTGTTTTGTACATCATGAACTGTAGATTGATGTTTTTGCTGCCAGAAATGAACACCAGACTCAGAAACCAGTCATTCCAATAGTTCAGCACCTGAAACAGACCGACGGAAGCCAATACCGGTAAGGAGAGTGGAATAATGATTTGGCTGAAAATCCGAACCTCACCGGCTCCATCAATCTTCGCTGCTTCGATTAAAGGCATCGGAATCGAATTCGCAAAGAATGTCCGAAGCAATAGGACGAAGAAAGCGGAGACTAACAAGGGCAGCATAAGTGCTGCGATCGTATTTTTCAAATCCAGCATCTGGGTATAAACAAGATACCATGGAACGAGCCCACCATTGAATAACATCGTGAAAAACATGAAGAAGGAGAAGAAACTTCGATGTGGAAAATCACTTCGGGAAATGGGATACGCATAAAGTGACATCATCACTAAACTAATTGCTGTTCCTACCGTTGCTAGGAAGACTGAGATTCCGAAGGAGCGCAAGATTTGATGCCAATCCTTAAACATGAACTTATAGGCTTCCAAACTCCAAGCTTCAGGTATGAAATTGTAGCCATGTATGAGAACTCCCTTTTCATCCGAAAAGGATACGATGATAACCAACACCAGAGGCATTATACAAGCTGCGGTATAAATCCAGAAGAACACGTTAACCAACAAATTCGCTGTAGGCGTTAATTCATTGGGTCCTCGTTTCCTGGCTATCCGTTGTTTACGTAATGAAATTGCTTCACTCATGACAGCCACTCCTTCTTAAAATAGTGCGTTCTCTTTGCTTACTTTTCTTACAAATAAGTTCGTAATTAGAACAAGTAGGAAGCCAACAACGGCTTGGTACAAGCCTGCTGCCGATGACATTCCGATATCCCCCATCGTCAGGAACGTTTGATACACATACGTATCAATAACTTGTGTGGTCGGAAATAAAGCCCCTGCATTTTTGGTTACTTGGAAGAAGAGGCCGAAGTCCGCATAGAAAATTCTACCTACTTGAAGCAGTGTCATTGTAATCATGACCGGCATAATCAGCGGAATCGTGATCCGTTTGACTTGCTGCCATTTATTCGCTCCATCGATCAATGCCGCTTCATAATACTCATGATCAATCCCAATAATGGCTGCCATATAGATGACCGTATAGTATCCAAGATTTTTCCATGTGTTCACAATCGGTAGAATGACCGTCCAATATTTCGGCTCTGTATACCAGTCAATCGGTTCGATACCTAATTTAGGTAGGAGCACGGTATTCACGAAACCATGCTCGGCGCCTAAGAAAGCGTATACCAGATAGGCTACACACACCATAGAGAGAAAGAAGGGCAGAAACATCGTGCTTTGATGAAACTTCGAAAGAAATTTGCTGCGCATCTCATTAAACATAATAGCCATTGCAACGGCGATTACCAAATTCAATACGATGAAAACCAGATTATACGAGATCGTATTTCGAGTAATGACCCACGCAACCTCACTAGAAAACAAATACTTGAAATTATCGAAGCCCACCCATGGACTTCCTAGAATCCCTTTTGTGTAATTCACATTTTTAAAAGCAATCAGAACGCCCGCCATTGGAATGTAGTTGTTAATGATGAGCAACAATGCTGCTGGTGCCATCATCACATAGAAGATCCAGTATTTGCGAACCGTCCATAGAAAGTTTGATTGAACCCTAGTTCGTTTCGTAGTACGTATAGAGGCTGCCTGCGCTGCCGTATTTGACGTATCGTTCATCGTTTAATTTGCTCCCCTTTCCATGCAATCCGCTTACATCCTCTCTCTTATAGGTTCATTGTAAATTGTTTGGAAATAAATCTCTATCTGCCTAGTGACCGAATAAGCACTTCTGTGACATTCGTCTAAACGTTGCCATCTCTTCCTGAAAGCACAAAAAGCTACCCATTCTTGGGTAGCTTTCCATTCCATCTGAAGTTGTTTTGTACCCCTGATCCCATGCTTCAGATCCTCATCAACCCTGAAAGTTCTTTCGATACTCTTGTGGGGAAAGTCCTGAATACTTCTTAAACATTTTCGCGAAAAAGGAAAAGTGTGAATACCCCGTTTGCTCCGCTACGTAGCTGATCTTATCGTTGGTTTCCGCAAGCAGCTTCATCGCTTTCTCCATCCGAACCTTCAGACTGTACTCCGAGATGGAAAGCCCCGTTTCTTTCTTAAATAAACGTGATAAATAGGCTGGATTGAGAAACACAGAAGCCGCCAATTCCTCTCTACTAAGCTCTTCCTCGCTATGTTCGTCAATGTACTGGCATACCTTCGCAGTAACCGCTGAGACGCCTTTCAGATGGCTATTCATGTAGTCACAACTTACTGTAGCGACTCGAACCGCCCAATTCCTCAGTTGATTTAATGAACGCGTCGCACTGCTATAGTCCTGTAACTCTTGATGAGGCAGCATATCATGTACAGCTAATCCTTTTTTGTGCAAAACATGATACACCACATGCAACAAGCCATAATAGAAAGCCTCAACCGTTTCGGAGCCCACGTCATCATTCTTCTGTAGACGATCAATATTCTCCTGTATGCGAGCTACCAGCTCCGCCTTCTTCCCAGACTCAAGCAGCACGATCCAGTCGGAAAAGGTTGGCGCCTGCGGCTTGTTCATGAGCGGCTGATCTGTTTCATTGTGCAAAAGCACGCAGTTACTTTTCGTCACATTGTTCCGCTCATTTTGAAAAAGATCCGCCACCTTCGCCGTTAGCTTGAGTAAAGGCGTTTCCTCGCCTACATAGCAGGACAAGCTGCACTGGAAATAACGGTGACAAGCACTAATATAAGCCTCACACTTCGCTTTGATGTCAGATAGAGATAGCTCGCTTCTTTCAGCTACATACAGAAGAACCAAAGATGAACCATTCTCCTGAATCACGCAGCCAGCCTGCTCCATAACAATAATTTCAGCAGCCGCTTTCCGAATCGCGTACTCCATAATCTCTTCATCTCTTGCATTCAGGTCTTCCTTCCAGTGCTCCACACTTATCAGGATAGGTAAAATCCTGCTCGTCATGTCCAAGGGGATTTCATACATCTGGAAATTACGAGTCAACCGCTCCTCATTCGCAGGTATTTTCCCGCTAAACAACTCCTGCCAAAACTTCTCAACCAACGACGGCAGCTCATTGACCCAGTGACTATAATACGTCTTATACGTTTCATGAAAATCTAACTGCTCCTGATCTTCTTTAATCTTCTCAATGGCGAGCTTCACAATATCTTGCAGCCGATCGTGATCTACTGGCTTTAAGACGTAATCAAAACTCCCTAACCGAACAGCCTGCTGCGCATATTCGAAATTCGCATGACCCGTTAAGAAAATCGTCTCCGTTTGCGGTGAATGCGTACGTACCCACTCCTGCAGTTGCAAGCCATTGGCACCTGGCATTTCGATATCCGAAATCATGATGTCAATTCGATTCTGAGATAGCACTTGCTTCGCTTCATTCACATCTAAAGCTTCAAAAATTTGACCCATCGGAAACGCCTCCCAATCGATCCCCACTGTTATTCCTTTTACCGCGATCTTCTCGTCGTCCACAACCAATAAGTTAAACATCCTTTTCCGTCCCTTCCACAATGGGGGTGTGAAGCGGCAGCCTAATTTGAACCAAGGCCCCTCTCTCCGGCTTATTCAGAAATCTCAGCGTAACTCTGTTCCCATAATTCATTTGTAACCGATGCCGTACATTCCAAATTCCCAGGTGATCATCGCCCGATTGGTCCAAATACTGAGCTGAATTTAATTGCTGCAGCATTTCTGGTTGAAATCCATTCCCGTTGTCACTAATCGACAAGAGAAAAAACTCCTCAGGCGCTTCTGGATCTTGCTCTGCTTTCACTTGAATAACATACGTACCGTACTGCTTCGTAAACCCATGGATCACAGCATTCTCTACAAATGGCTGTACAATAAGTGGAGGAATAGCGTACTGACTGTATGTCTCTGGTAATTGGAGGTCAAACGTCAAATTGTCCGGATATCTCATGACTTGAATCTCCAAATAATTGCGAATATGATCGATCTCATCCTTCAATGTCATCGTTGTCCGATTCGTACGCATAATAAAACGGAAATAATCTGCCAGATGCAGTGACATCTTCTGAACGGATTTCGTATCTTTTAACGCCGCGAGGTTATAAATGATATTTAAACTGTTCATATAGAAGTGTGGATTAATTTGTACCTGCAAATGCTTAAATTCCGCCTGCTGTACGCGGATCTTCTCCTCATAGACCGAAATCTTCAGATTCTCAATCTGATCCACCATGTTGTTAAATGTAGCTATCAGAAAGGCAAATTCTGTCGAGCTGCCTTCATGCAACCTGATTGACAATTCCCCTTGGGCAATCTTCCTCATACCTCGTATTAATTGCATCAACGGCTTGAATAAGATGCGCTGCACATACAACAAATAAATCCCAAGCACAAACGCTCCGCCTAATGGTAAAAAGTAAATCAACAGCTGCAAATATGGCAAATTCTGCAGCATATTTTTCTCGGCAATGATGAGTTCAAATTCCAAATCTGCATGCGAGGATGCTTCACGCACAATCAAAAACTGCTGATCAAGCTCCTTATCTTTGACAATTTGAAAGCCAGAGCTTTTGGGTGCAATTTGATCGCTGATATTCTGATACCTTTGTAACGGGAAAAAGTTGTTTGCTAACGTAATCCCGTCTGGAGACACCACAGTAGTTCCTCCACCCTCGCCTGTGTCCCACTTACTTAGTGGCTCAACCATGCTGCTCATTTTAATTAAAATGCCGCCTGACAGCCCTGCGCCCAAATCCTTATTAATTTTCATCAAATAGTGGTCACCGTTCGCTGCCTTCATAATAAGCCAGTTGCCATTTGAGCTGTCATTCGGACGGCTCTTCGAATTTTCAACGATGAATTGTTTCACCGTCTGAACACGGTCATAGTAATACGTATTTTCCCTTGTAGATACAAGTAAATCCCCCGTCGTATTCGAAAAGACGAAAAACGTATTGACCAAATTGTATATATCCAACTGTCGGGTTAACTTGTTGAACAAGCGCTGCTTTGCTAGCACATAATCATCCGATTCCAACGAGTACAAGTTCATGTTAATCACATCAGGATCACTATAGAGATGAAACAAATAATTATCAAATTCTTTGAGTGTATTATCCGTATCCTCCACGTACTGATGCAGGAGCTTATTATAGTTTTGAGAAATTTGATCCCTCACCACATTCATGGAGTACACATTATTAAAGATCAAGAACAAGACCAAGGGAGCTACCACCAACACAAACCCAATAAAAATCTTAAACCTTACCGAATTCACAATATTCAAAGGGTCCCCGCCTCATATGTCATATTTGGGAATGAACTTCCATTGTAAGCGTTCCCTTCCTATTTTACTATCTGTAAAACACATATACATAGCATTTTAGATACCATGTGTACGAAGTGCATTGATCCCTCTTCCGTAACGAAAGTGAACAAAAAAAAAGCCCATGAAATCAAATGATTTCATAGACTTTCTTTGTTCGTTATACCGGCAAGAGGACTCGAACCTCCACCCTTTCGGACTCGATTTTGAGTCGAGCGCGTCTGCCATTCCGCCATGCCGGCATAAACTTGTAAAAACAATGGTGCCGAAGACCAGACTTGAACTGGTACGGTAGTCACCTACCGCAGGATTTTAAGTCCTGTGCGTCTGCCGATTCCGCCACTCCGGCTTATAAATTTGTGGAGGCGCCACCCAGATTCGAACTGGGGGTAAAGCTTTTGCAGAGCTCTGCCTTACCACTTGGCTATGGCGCCTTAGTAATAATGGAGCGGAAGACGGGGATCGAACCCGCGACCCTCGCCTTGGCAAGGCGATGCTCTACCGCTGAGCCACTTCCGCATATAAAACTGGGGATCAAGGATTTGAACCTTGGCATGACGGAGTCAAAGTCCGTTGCCTTACCGCTTGGCTAATCCCCATTATGTTGCTTTGGTAATAATGGGCGGACGACGGGACTTGAACCCGCGAATGCCGGATCCACAAACCGGTGCGTTAACCCCTTCGCCACGACCGCCACAATATTAAGTTTCTTGCATTTTTGGCAGGGGCAGCAGGAATTGAACCCACACCAAAGGTTTTGGAGACCTTTGTTCTACCCTTAAACTATGCCCCTACAAAAAGGAAAATGGAGGCTGATGGATTCGAACCACCGAACTCGAAGAGAGCAGATTTACAGTCTGCCGTGTTTAGCCACTTCACTAAGCCTCCACAAAGCAATGGTGCCGTCGAGAGGACTTGAACCCCCAACCTACTGATTACAAGTCAGTTGCTCTACCAGTTGAGCTACAACGGCTTATTTAATTTAAATGGTGGCTTTGGACGGAATCGAACCGCCGACACGAGGATTTTCAGTCCTCTGCTCTACCGACTGAGCTACAAAGCCTAACTAAATTGTGTAATAATAATGGCGGAGCTGACGGGATTCGAACCCGCGGTCTCCTGCGTGACAGGCAGGCATGTTAGGCCACTACACCACAGCTCCACATGTATTATTTGGTTGCGGGGGCAGGATTTGAACCTGCGGCCTTCGGGTTATGAGCCCGACGAGCTACCGGGCTGCTCCACCCCGCGTCATTAAGTATATGTCACGTTTCCTATTAAATCAAGTCTTTCATAAGGAAAAGTGATGGAGGCTGACGGGATCGAACCGCCGACCCTCTGCTTGTAAGGCAGATGCTCTCCCAGCTGAGCTAAGCCTCCATGGGAAGTAAAGATGGTGACCCGTAGGGGACTCGAACCCCTGTTACCTCCGTGAAAGGGAGGTGTCTTAACCACTTGACCAACGGGCCTTACTAGAAAGATTGTGGCGGAGAGAGAGGGATTCGAACCCTCGAGACGCTTGTGACGCCTACACGATTTCCAATCGTGCTCCTTCGGCCAGCTCGGACACCTCTCCATATGGCTCCCCGAACAGGACTCGAACCTGTGACAACTCGATTAACAGTCGAGTGCTCTACCAACTGAGCTATCAGGGAATAGAAACAATGAATCTTTCAAGGATTTATTCCTTGAAAACTAGATACGAAACTCAACGTAAAGTACTTTACTTAGGAATTTTGGTTAAGCCCTCGACCGATTAGTATTCGTCAGCTGCATACGTTGCCGCACTTCCACCTCGAACCTATCAACCTCGTCGTCTACAAGGGGTCTTACATACT